>CAIWMU010000139.1 GCA_903913865.1 uncultured Verrucomicrobia subdivision 3 bacterium | reverse complement strand
GATCGCGCACAGAGCCTTGGCGTGCTTCAGCAAACCGCCCGCATAATACAGTGCCATCTGGGACAGGCCCGCATATTCATTACCGGCAAACAACGGCTTGCCCTTCTTCCACAAGCTCATGTGGGTGTGCATCCCGGAGCCATTATCACCGAACAGCGGCTTCGGCATGAAACAGGCCGTCTTGCCGTGCTTGCGGGCCACGTTCTTGACGACGTATTTGTAAACCATCATCGCGTCGGCAGCCTTGATGAGCGTGTCGAAACGGTAATCGATCTCCGCCTGACCGGCGGTGGCCACTTCATGGTGCTGGCGCTCGATCTTGACTCCGAGTTCTTCCATGACCAGGCACATTTCGGTGCGGATGTCCTGCTGGGTGTCAGCCGGGGCGACCGGGAAATAGCCTTCCTTGTTCCGGATCTTGTAGCCCAGATTCGGACCCTCGTCGCGACCGCTGTTCCAGATGCCCTCCTCCGAATCAACGGAGTAGAAGGTGCCGTTGCTCCGGCTCTCATACTGGACATTGTCGAAGATGAAAAATTCAGCTTCCGGGCCGAACACGGCAGAATCGGCCAGGCCGGTGCTTGTCAGATACTTTTCCGCCCTCTGGCCAATGGCACGGGGATCGCGGGAATAGGGCTCGTGGGTCCCTGTTTCCGCAATGGTGCAGGTCAGGCTCAAGGTGGGTTCCGCACAGAAGGGATCGATGAAGGCCGTTGCCGGATCCGGCATGGCCAGCATGTCCGATGCCTCGATGCTCTTCCATCCGCGGATGCTGGAGCCGTCAAAGCCCAGACCTTCCTCGAATACCTCGGTTGTCAGTTCCCGGATCGGGCAGCTGAAGTGCTGCCAGGTGCCGAAGGTGTCGACAAACTTGATGTCGACCATCTTGGCTCCGGCTTTCTTTGCCAACTCAATTACGCTCTTGGGAGTGCTCATATTTGTGTCGTTCTATTATTTTTTTGTTTGATCCCTGATCGAATCCAGCGCGGTTGCTGTTTACTACCAGGGAGTTGGGGGTCAGTCCCGGAATCTTCCAGAAGGGAGTTCTGGAACTGACCCCACATCTGCTTTGTTACATTCTTGCCGAACCGCCAGTGTGGTAGCCTTCCTCACCATGTTCGACGAGGTCCAGACCGGATGTTTCAGTCTCAGCCGATACCCTCAGGCCGATCAGGGCTTTTACCACGAAGGCGATCACAGTGGTTCCTACCACCGCAATAACCAGGGTGAGGGCGATGGCCTTCAGCTGCTCCAGAACCAGGGGTTGGAACATCGAATCCTTAACATAGTCCTTCAGATTCGTTGCGAGATTGGCGTTGGCTGAATTGCGCGCCAGGAATCCGGTCACAAGGGCTCCAAGAGTTCCGCCGACTGCGTGCACGCCGAAGGTATCCAAGGCGTCGTCATATCCGAGCCATCCCTTGAGCTTGTAACAGGCGAAGAAGGGAACCAACCCGGCAAGCACACCGATGATCATCGCCCCACTGGCAGTCACGAATCCGCAGGCCGGGGTGATCACCACCAGACCGGCTACGGCACCGGAGCAGAAACCCAGGATACTCGGCTTTCCACGGAGGAGGTATTCTGCGAAAGCCCACACAAAGCAGGCAGTGGCAGTTGCCAATGTGGTTGTCATGAATGCGTTTGCAGCCACACCGTCAGCGGCCACAGCACTGCCTGCGTTGAATCCATACCAGCCAACCCACAGCATTCCCGTGCCGACCATGCAAAGCACCATGTTGTGCGGCGGCATCGGCTCCTTGCCGAACCCGAGGCGCTTGCCGAGGATGATACACAATACCAGGGCAGACCACCCGGAGGACATGTGAACCACTGTGCCTCCGGCAAAATCAATCGCCTTGATCTTGGCATTCGCATTCCAGACACCGTTCATCAGACCATCAATCCCCCACACCATGTGGGCGAGCGGGAAGTAAACCACGAACATCCAGAGGGTCACAAAAAGAACGATCGCGGAGAATTTCATGCGTTCCGCAATCGCACCCACGATCAGGGCCGGGGTGATGATCGCGAACATCAGCTGATACATGGAGAAAACGTTATGGGAAACCCAGGCCGCGTAGTCCGTGTTGGGCGATGAGTCCACACCATTAAGGAATGCCCAGTCGAGCCCGCCCAGGATCGATGATCCTGAGTGGAAGGCGAATGAGTAGCCTACCGCCCACCAGAGTATGGTAACAAGGCCGGCGATCCCAAGGCATTGGGCCAGCACGGAGAGCACATTCTTGCGCCTCACGAGGCCACCGTAAAACAAAGCCAGGCCGGGGAGCGTCATGAACAGCACGAGAGCGGAACTGGTCATCATCCAGCCATTGTGACCGGGGCCAGGCCCTGTAATCTTCGAGACGGTGTTCGTGCTCGCATTTCGGGCCCCATTGTTGACGTATGCTTCCAGATCCTCCAGACGCTCCTGCACCGAGCGCTCAGCCGCTGGCGCGGCGTCGGCGGCCCTCACGGGCACGGCACTGGAGAGCATCAGGGTCATCAATCCGAGGGTAAGTAGAATATATTTCATTGAAGTCAGAGTTGTTTTAGGTTTTGTTCGAGTGTTCTAGCTTATACTGCTGCAGGGCCTTTCTCCTCCGTGCGAATGCGCACAGCCTCATCCACCGTCGACACAAATATCTTCCCGTCGCCAATCTTCCCCGTCTTGGCCGCCTTCACGATCGTTGCCACGGCCTGCTCCACATTCTCATCCCCGATCACCACTTCCACCTTGATCTTGGGAAGGAAATCCACTGTGTACTCACTCCCACGATAAATCTCCGTGTGACCTTTCTGGCGCCCAAAGCCCTTGACCTCACTGACGGTCATTCCCTCGATCCCGATCTCTCCAAGTGCGTCTTTTACCTCCTCCAGTTTGAATGGCTTAATAATCGCTTCTATCTTTTTCATCTCGTTATGGGTTGTTTGCGGTTTTGTTAAATGAGCCAACACGCTTTTGACTTATAAAGCTTGCGCCGGCATTCGCATTCATCCCTATGCACCAACCGTGCCAAACATCCCGATTGGGCAAAAAATCACAATTTGCCCCTGATCAGGGCACTTTCTGCTCACAATTCCCAACTCTTCGCGACAGGAAAGGTGTCGATCTTTGACCACCTCGCATACTTTCAACCATCGCAAATCCAATGACCTCCCAACCGGAGGTAGTGAACACATAGGACACCCAATCACTTGGGGGGCATGAGAAAGTCGAAACCGTTCAGCGTGGGACCCTACCTTCACCAGGGCGACGAGCCCTCCCTGCAGGGAAAGTTGGAATACTTCCAGATCGAAACCGGAAGTGAAGCCCCTTTGGGGACGGAAACAGGATCGGGGGTAAGCAGTCCCATAGGTGAAGCCTCATCCGCGAGGGACCACGCCCCCGCCTCTTTCGATCATAAAAGGATGGAGTTGAAATCCACCGGCCACCTTTCCTCAGACGCGAGTTGGGGAAATAAGCTGGCGATCCAATCGCAGATAGAGAGCGTGGAGGTCATCCACCATGCGCGCCACAGAAAAACGGTCCCGCACGAAGTTCCTCCCCGTCTCGCCGAACTGACTCCGCAATTCAGCAGACTCCGTCAGGTCTCGCAAGCCTCGAAGCAGTTGACTGGAATCACCCGGAGGCACAAGAAACCCGGTTTTGTGATGGATGCAAATCTCAGAAGCCCCATCGCAATCGAAGGCAACGACCGGCTTTCCGGCTGCAAGCGCCTGCGGAAGGACCCTTGCCAATCCTTCGCGCCGGGAGGTGTGCACGAGAATATCCATTATTCCGACCCACTCCGCCACCTGCTCCGGAGGGATAAGTCCCGTGAACACAAACCGCCCTGCAATGCCCATGTCCCGGGCTAGTTGTCTGAACCGGGTCTCCCAGGGACCACTGCCAACAAGCAGGAACTTCACTTTGGGACAGGCACGGATCAGGTCAGGCGCAATGGAGAAGAGATCGTCATGCCCTTTCAGCTTGAACATGCGGGCCACCTTCCCGATCACCACATCATCCGGCTCTATACCGTAGCGCTTCCGCAGTTCAGGACAATTTCTGGCCGATAAAAAAGGCCCGAGGTCGAACCCGCTAAGGATGCGGGTATACTGGTCTGGCTTCCCGATCCCCGCAGCAAGGTATTGGCGGGTCATGGCATCCGCGACTGAGACAAAATGGGTGGTAACCCGGGAAGCACGGCGCTCAGCAGTAAGAAAAATCAGGTTCGCCAACGGTGACTGAAAGGTGCCGAAGGATGGGCCATGGATCGTATGAATAATGATGGGGACACCGGCAGAGGCAGCGGCGAGCCTCCCGAGAACCCCTGCTTTTCCACTATGCGTGTGCACCACATCCGGACGCTCGGACAGGAAAAAGGAACGTAATTGCCTATACGCCAACCAATCCCTGATGGGATGGACAGGCCTTACCAGGTTTGGCAGCAGACGCAAGGCACCGGGGTGCTCAGCGAACAGGTGCTCAAGTGATCCCTCCGGCCCGGTGGTGGGTCCGGAGACGAGGTTGACATCCAATCCCGGTTTGCTGCGCAAACCGAGCACTGAGGATATCGTGTTCTCCTGGGCGCCCCCAATGATCAACCGGGTGATGACATGGGTGACCCGCATTCCGGGTTCAGCGTTTCTCAGTCCGCAGGACTTTCAGCCTCCGCTCCACATCCGCCGCCTCCATCGTCCAGGGGGCGTTATTGAGGTAGAGTTCGAAGCTCTGAATCGCACGATTTGTGTCCTTTTGACGAAGGGCGATCTCGGCCAATCCATAGTGGGCTCGAAACTCAGTGGGGTAGGTCTGTGCGATCGATTCGTAGTCCTTCTGGGACTCCTGCAAGTCACCAAGCCTGAAGTGGCTGATGGCCCGGTTGAGCAACGCATTGAAGTAGGTGCTGTTGGGAATCGAGTCCTTCATCCCGATTACCGTCGATAGAGGCACAATGGCCTGAGCGTATGCTGCGGTCTGCAGCAGGGAAAAACCCTTGTTCAAGAGTGCGTTCCCATTGTTCGGCCGGAGGGCGAGTTGATCCTCGATGAAAACGAGAGCATTCGTATAATCTCCAGCCGTCATGAAGGCCTGAACCCCGGCAATCAGGGTATCCTCATCGTTGGGATACTGCTTCAGGGTGGCCTTGATCATTGCAGCTGCTCCGGCGGAATTCGTCTGCGCCAGAAGGGTTGATGCCTCAAGCATCACCAACTCAAATATGTTCGAGCGGCTTAAGCCAAAAACGATCGGCTTCTCCTTGATCTGCCGAACGATGCTGAGGGACTCCGAAGGGTGCCCGAGCCGGAGATACATCTGCCCCAGCCAGAGCCGGGCCGGGAGATTTTCCGGGGCAAGGGTGGCAACACGGTCAAATTGCTGCGCCGCCTGACGGAATAAATTACCGCGTGTGAACAATCGTCCCTGCTCGTAGCAAAAGGTCGGCTCATCGAACGGGCCATTGAGGTTCATCACCTGCTCCCATCCCCTGTATTTCCCAAACTGGTCCTCAATCGCCTTCGTCAGCTCAACATGGGGCTTTCCACCCTTGGCAAGTTCCTGATTTGACTGAAGATTGATCTGCGCGACCACGTTCTCGTCATTGATTTCCAAAGCCCGCTCAAAAGCCGCTGCCGCAGGTTTGAACTGATCCATTTTTTGAAGTTCGACACCCCAGCAAACAAGTGCGCGTGAATAAAAGGCCCCCAGAGCCAAAGCATCGTGATTCGGTGGATCGGGCAGGCTCAGCCCTGCGGCCAAGCCCTCCATGAACTGCAGCTTACCTCCACGTGGATGCATCCGGTTCTTCAGTTTGTTGAAGCCATTCCCCTCAACATCACTCCAGAACTTTTCATTCTCCGCCGCAACGCTGACCGGCATCGGAGGCGGCAGGACAGCGTTGGTGGGATAACTCCTGAGCAGATATGAAAACCCGTGACTCTCAGGATAGGATGTTTCAAAAAAGTAGCCGAAACTGGGGTGCAGATAGTAAGCGCTATTGGTCTCCTGAATCCCTCGAACAATGCGAAGCGACAACGTATCACTGAGGGGCTGAACCCGTGAGACACCCACCACATTGGTCCATTGGCCGGGATATTTCTTCGAGAGAAAGGCATGATAATCGGGCCATTTGAGGGAGGTGGTGTCCACCGTCAGGTACCTTCCCTCAGGAGTTGAGGCTCCGAGGAGTTGAACAAGAGCAGTGCGCTGAAAATCGTCACTGAAGAACACAGCCTTTGGAGGAACACCGTGGGTCAGGGCCTGAACGAACTCCTTGTAAATGCCACTGTTGCTCGCACGGATTTCAGGCAAGTTCCGGCAAGTAAGTATTGTGGTGGCAACAATCGCCAGAGCATACACACCTCCCTGTGCGGCGAGTTTCATCCAAACCGGGTAATCCTTCATCATCCGAGCCATGCGGGAGGGCGGCTTCACACCGAAGACCAGCAGGAAGTATGCGCTAAAGTAGCCAACACTCAGGGCTCCCAGATAATAAATAGGTAGCAAAAGAAAACCGCTTGGCATCAAACCGGGATGCAGGTAACGGGGGCTCAGGCTGCAGTCCAGAGCGACCCAGACGCAGAACAAAACCAGAACACCATGAAATATGTGGAGGATCCAGGTTGCCAATGCCACCCCCAACCGGCTGGTGTCGCCGAATGAACTCGGCCATTTGATGCTCATCATCAGAATTGGAAGCAGTGACGAGAGCCCAAATATCCACAAGGGATAATCCGCGGAGAAAAGTGCCTGTTTGCTGAAGGGCATCGACAGGAGAAACCCTTTCTGGCTTGCCAAATTGAACTTCAGTGCAGCCCAGAACCCAACCTGATTCACCCCCTGAACCCACCCGACCAGAGGAAGGAGGAGGTAAAAACTCAAACCGATCGCACCGGCCAGAAACATGCGCCCCAAAAACCTGCCCCTGAAGAAGCGACGCCCCTTGAGACGGATCAGAGAAGCAAGAAAGAGGGGAAAGAAGGCGATCATTGCCCAGTTATTTGCCATCGCCGCACCGTAAACCATCGAACTGATCAGCAACCAGGACTCCCGTTCCTCAACTCCGTATTCAAGAACGCATCGAATGATCAGGGCGAACAAGAGCAGGTCGAACATCTCACCTGAGATCGCTGTGGAACTCTCCCAAAAACTCAGTTGAAGCCCGCACACGATCGCGGCGAACAGAGGTGGCACCCAGGCGGTCGGGGTCGAATAAATGGAGCGATATTCCCGATCCCGCTGCTCCTGGGTCCGGTTATGGGGAAGCAGGCTTACAGAACGGGCGAGGAGCCAGAGAACCGTGGCACCGCAGATGGCGGAAAAAATGTTCAGGGCCAACGGAATGGAGCTTGCCGGCAGAAGGCTGAACGGCTGGGTGACGAGCCAGAACACCGGGGATGTAAGCGTGGGCTGCCAGGTCCAACCGGACGCGCGCGATACTGTGGAAAGGCTGCTGAAGTTGACCCACGGATTGATCGTGAGCAAATAGATCAGCAACCCTCCCCCGGCGACTATCCAAGGGAGAATGCTTGTCACGAAGCGTTTCCCGCGACTCGTTGTGGTTTCCGTGGTCATGGTTCGACACAAGGTTGGCCGAAGATTCATTGGTTTGGCAAGCTACGAATTACACCTGTGCATAGTTTGAAACAAAGCGCCACTTGACAGCGGCAGTAGACTCTGATCGTGCGTTCGGAACCAATCAACAACCAAAGGATGCGCCAGCCCGAACCAATGCGCGGGGAAGAGATTATTTTCACCCAAATCTTGGGGTCCCCCCTGCTCCATCAGACCTGAAATCAATAAATCACATGAAACTTGGATTCTTTACCGCCATTTTGCCGGATTTGCCCCTTGAACAAGTGGTCAGGTTTGCCGCCTTAAACAATTTTGAATGTCTGGAAGTCGCCTGCTGGCCTTGTGGAAAGGCGGACCGGAAGTTCTCAGGGATCACACATATCGATGTGACTGACCTTTCCAAAACCCGGGCAACCGAAATCCGCTCCCTGTGTGCGGCAAACAACCTGACCATCTCGGGGCTGGGCTATTACCCCAACCCACTGGACCCCGATCCGACCATCTCAGGTGCCGCAGTGACCCACATTAAGGCCGTGATCCTCGGCGCAGGTCTGCTCGGACTGAACCAGGTGAACACCTTCGTGGGGAGGGACTGGACGAGGACCATCGATGAAAACTGGCCCCGATTTCTGGACATTTGGAAGCCACTGATCCAGTTTGCGGAGGATAACGGGGTCAGGATTGGGATAGAAAACTGCCCCATGTCCTTCACGAGGGATGAGTGGCCCGGAGGCAAGAACCTCGCCGTTTCTCCGGTTATTTGGCGGCGCATGTTCAACGATATCCCCTCAAACTCCTTCGGGCTGAACTACGACCCGTCCCATTTTGTCCTTCAGCGCATGGACCCGCTAAGCTGTCTTCGTGAGTTTAGGGACAAGCTGTTCCATATCCATGCAAAGGACATGGTGGTGCACCCGGAGAAATTGAATGAGGTCGGCATCTTCGACCTTCCCAAAAACTGGCACACGCCAAGAATCCCGGGCTTTGGTGAGATTGACTGGGCACAGTTCATGGCCCGATTGAACGAGACGGGCTACACGGGCGCCGTCTGCATAGAAGCAGAGGATGGCACCTTCGGGCAGGACCTTGCAGGTCGACAAAGGTCATTGACCGTCGCCCGGAAGGTGCTGGCACCCTACTTCTAGTTTTTCTTAAGCCGGTAATAGACAACCGGATTCGTTCCGGGAACCGCTACCGTGCCGAAGGAATTTGAGAGTGTGGTGTTCAATAGGGGCAACCAAGGCACAACGTTCGACAGGTTCGTTTTGTATTGGACGGTGTATTGGGTTCCCGGCTTCCCGTAGAGTGTAAGACTGCGGGAGCGATCCGGGTTTATGGACGCCTGAATGAACGGCGGATCAGCAAAAGTTTCCAGAGCCCGATAGTAAAGCTGTCCCTGTGGCAGACTGACTCCGCTGAGCGGGGTCACCATGGACGTCACGATCACCGGAGGCAGACGCATCCAGATGGTTGGGTTGCTCAGATTGGTGGCGTATTCGAGAGCGTAGGCCGAATTGGGCTTGGCGTAGAGCATGAGCCCCCGGCTTCCGTTTGTGTAAGTCATCTCCAACAGCGATTCGTTTCCAATCAGAACAGCCCGGCCGGATTGTGCCGTAAGGTTCCCGACAACCGAGTTGTCAGGCTTGCGAACGACCATCTGTTGAATCTTCAAGGGGACGAAGGCCGACGGCTTCCCAGGAATGGATGTAAAACCAAACTGGCCAATCGACTTCGTTCCCAATAGCAACTGCCCCCCCAAAGTCTTGAATTTGAGCAGGGTAACACCGTTTGTCTGCGGGCTGAAAGAGATGGTTGCAGGGTCAATCTCAGATGCAGCCCCCAAAAGGGTCAGGTTCGTCAGATAATCCGCCTTGAGCCCGAGTTCGATTGAAAAATCAGACAATCCCACGCTGGAACTGAAACCAATCGGGACGCTGCTGGTCTGGCCGGTTCGCAGCACGGTGGAGCCGAGGCTGAGGGCAAGAAACTCCGTTCCAATGGAATTGAAGTTGGCCCTACCCACCTGAAGGGCGTTGCTGAACGAAAGAAAGAACTGGGCCACCGTCTCGCCGGAGTTGGGCCCCAGAACCTTGGCAGTGAATACCTGCGGTCCGGAGGGAGCAATATTCCCGGTTCCCGACAGGGCAAATAAATCGTTGGCATTGAAGAACACCTGGTTTGTGCCAACCCCATCCCCGACAACCGCAGCGATCGCGAAATTAGCGTTGCTGTGGGTCAGGGTGACGACGCGACCCATGGTATCCACACCAGGTACATCAATGATCAACTGCTGATCATCCATGACAAAACTGTTTTCCCGTTCTGTCGTAACGGACGGTAATAGGCCGCTTTCAGGGTAGGTGGCGATTGCCCCCGCCGGAGGGGTCGAACTTAAACGGTAAAAATAGGAGGTTCCAGGCCTGCACCCAAGCACCTTAACCAGCATCAGCCCAGCCCCCGCAGTCTTTTGCCGGACAAGGGCAAGACTGAGGCGACGGTCATAAGGAGTGGCGGCATCCGGATTCCCTGTGTGCAGCGGAAACGCTTCGATCGAGAGTTGACCTGCGAGACTGTTGGTCCCCGCGGAACTGGTAAACACCTCCACCGATGGTGTCGAATTCGCCGCAGTGCGCCAGAGGATGCTGAAACCGGTGGGAGTGACATTTACCACCGAGACATTTGTGATGGTGGCGGCGGAACAGGTAAATGCGAGGAGGAAGGCAAGCATGCCAACCAATCCCAAGGCATGCCTTCCATACCTGCCTCGACTCCAAAGTCGGCTCGGTGAATTCATCGGCACTCCGTTTCCAATGGTCAACGCGGATGTTGTAAAGTTTGATGTGAACATAGGCTTGCTATTGCGTCTTGGCGGCCGGAGGCGTGGTGGGAGTTCCGGGTATTCCACCCTGTTTCAACGTGGATATCTGAGCTTCTGTAAAAATTTCCGAAGATCCGGAACGTCCCGATCCGGACTGACCTTTGCGCAAAATCATCTCCTCCCCGCCCGCGAGAATGACAAAACGCCTGACGCCGTTCGCCTTGAGTGTGTGCCCGACCTCTTGCGCCTTGCCGTCGCCCGAATCAACCAGCACGAGCAGCGGAGCCGGTGCGGCAGAAACTCCATTCACAGCCTTGCGAGGGGATGAAACAGCAAAAGCATCCCTCACCACCGAAGCCCCGGGAAACTCAGTGGAAAGATCGGCATGTTGGGATGGCTGACCCGCGGCGGATTTTGACGCAGTCCCCGGCTGGCGCAGATCCACAATCACATAATCGCCCGAAATGTTTTTCAGCTTTCCGTAGGAAATCATGGGCAACTGGCTTGCCGTGACTCCCGGGTCGGCCGTGGTCTCGCCTTTGGCACTCTCCCAACCCGCAAGACCTCCATCCAACACCTGAGCTGTTATCCCTGGCTTTGCATTCAGGGCGGCAACCGCCCCGGTGGCCAGATCCTCACCCAACCCGGCGTCGTAAACGACCACCTTCCCAAGTTTAGGAAGTCCCTTCTGCGGAAGAATGGTGGCGGGAACACTGATGGCACCCGGGATATGCCCCTTTTGGAAGAAGTCGGTTGCCCGAACGTCAATGACGGTGATAGCCTCGCCGGATTGGAGACGATTCGAAAGCTCACCAGGGGCAATGGCCCCGGGAGCGGCATTCACCAAGGTCGCCCCTCCAATCAGGACGAGCATCGTGATCTGTAATTTCAATTTATTCATGGTCATCATTGGGGACGAAAGTTGCTGACTGCTGCTGACAGATCAACCATCAGCACTGCCACGTTGGGAATTGGAAAGTCGTTGCCAATGGGACGGCCATTCTGGACCAATGCCACAACCCACCGCCCCGTCTCCGCGTCCAGCATCCGAACCGCCTTCACCTTCGCCACTCCCATCTGGTTAATGAGCTTGTACGCCCCATACTGGCTTGGGAATCCTGAATAGCTGAATACGGTGGGGCCGGCTGCCAGATTCAGGGGGTTTGCAGTGTTCACACCAAGATCCACGATCTGGTTGTCAGGAAATTTGATCCAGAGAAAATCACCCGGCACCAAATTGAAGTTCGCACCGGTCGCAACCCCGTTGGTATACCTCGCGACCTCGCTCACCATCTGCGGAACCAGCGCGGTGTAATGTCCGATCTCCGTAACACCCGCCTGGGCATTCCAAAGCTTTAGAAGCTTGTATGCGGTTTGCTGGTAAGTTGCCATGGATTCGGTGATCGCAACCGCGTTGCGATTTTGAAAAACCGCCTGCAACGATGGGACATCAACACTCTGAACGCTGGCCAAACCGGAAACGGTTTCAAGCCATACCGCCTTCCCGTTGGCGAGGGATGGACGATCCTTGGCCGCCGTCGTGCGTGTTATGGGAACGGTGCGAAGGCTGGGAAGATGCACCAACCGCAGATTGGCGGATAGAGGGCTCAGCGAATCCTCCTGACAGACCGCCCATGGGCCGTCCAGTGCAGGACGGGTCTCATTTTCCGGTGTTGCCGTCAAACGCAACTCCGCGTTCCGAAGCAGATCAAATCCATAAAGATCGACCTGGCCACTCCGATTGTCCTGCCACACGATCCATCGGTTTTCTATGACCGGGTTATATTGTCCGAAAGTATTGGTGGTGATCCGCCGTTGCTCGGTCGTCTCCAGATTCCGGTAGTAAATCTCACCCGGACCAACATCCCGCCAGTCCTGCCAGACCACCCTGCCCGCTTGCACTCTTGGATTAAGCTGGTCCTGTGTGGACGGCCATACCAGGAATCGTTGACCACTGACAAGGTTGGTCGCAAACACCTGCCAGGGAGCGCTGGGATTTGCGGCGGAACGGCGCTGCCAGACAACCCACGGCCAGTCGATCGATGGATTGATCTCATCCGTGTCAGCTGTGGCCGTGAGTGCCTGCAGGGGAGCTGCGGTGTCGAGATCCTTGACATAAATTTCCCAGTTGCCATTGGTCTGGCGCCCCTGCCAGACAGCGTAACGCCCGTCTGTTTGCGGATTTTCCTGGCTCAACGGCGTGGTGGTCAGCTTTTGAATCGGAGGTGGAGTCGATCCGATCTTTTGGGCATAAATATCCCACTTGGTCGCGCTTTGATCCTGCCAGACAGCCCAACCGCCCCTCGCGTGGGGGTTGCGGGGTCCCCGGCTTACGTCAGCCAGAATTCCAGGTATTCCAGCAGGATTTCCGATCTGAACAAACCGACTGGAGAAATTGGTCCGTCCCAACCCGTCGGCCAGCGTGATGCGCACCGTATACCATCCAGAGGGGAGGATGGCCCCGGAGTTGTTTCGTCCATCCCACACGAACGTCTGCTGTGCGGTCCCAATGTTTGTGACACTATAACTCCGAACCAGAGGCAGGTTCCCAACATCGTAACCAAAAAGAGGATCATATATCCACTGAACCGTGGTGGCGTTGGCCTGCTCCTGCATGATCCCGCCGATCCTGCCGATGACTGCAAGATTCATCACCTGCCGTCCCGGTGATGTTGCGGGCAGGATTAAGGTGGATGGTGCGTTGCTCTCAGCTCGATAGTAGGAGGTGTTGAAGTTCCAGCGATAGGCAGTCACACCGGTGCCCCCAATACTGAGGGTTGCCACCTCGCTCCTGGTGGGAGAGGGTGGCGCTCCGGTGATTCTCGTGGCGGGTGCTGCAGGATTTACCACCCATGAAGCACTGACGCTGTTCGTTTCATCCAGATATCCACCATATTGGGACCGGGCGAGAACATCGACCTTCTGTGTCCCCGCAGTCAAATTTGTGAGAGAGAGGGTGTTCGTCACGGCTCGCTCCCCGCTCCACGCACTCCCGTTGAGCCGATATTTGTAAAAATCCACACTTGGGCCTGAAACCGTGAGTGCTGCGGTCGTAGCCGGAGTCGGGGATGAGGGTGTGCCTGCTACACTGGCCCAACCCACCACCCCTTGAAATACTTCAACCCGCGCATCCACCTGGCTTGGATTCGCTGAGGCCTGAAAGGTAAACGGAGCATCCGACGGACGAACAGAGACCGCTTCACCAGACGCAAAAATCGGCTGAGTCGGCGCTGTAACACCGGCAAAAGCCAGTCCTGAAGCTCCGGAAACCACAACTGTATTGGTCTGGTTAACCTCCCGATTTCCCGAACTGTCTGTGGAGTAAAACACGATCTTGTATTCACCAGGTGTGCCGGGAATGAAAGGCAGGGCTGGCACAAAGTCCACACCATTAAGGCTGTAGAACATATTCACGGGACTCACATCCTCGGCAGTAAAATAAATCTGGGTCTCGGGAGTGATGAAGTAAGAACCACCAGACACGTCCACAGCTCCGACAAACCTCATTGTGGTTACCGGAGGCGTCACATCGACCAGAGTCTGCGAATAGGTGACTGTGTAGGTGTAATCCTTCAGGTCAACCTGATCCAAAATGTTCAACCAATTTTGCCGGATATTTCCTATTTTAGTGTAACGAAAGTTTGTCCAGACATTGTTTGTATTGATCACCTTGCCGTCCGATCGAACAACCCTGGATATGGGAATCTTGGCCTGCCCGGGATCAGTCAGGCGCACGTAACCCCAACCGTTCACCTGGGGAGTAAGTTGCACTTGGAAGCTGCCCCCTGGACCGGCCGATCCCACCACCGCTGCATTTGTGAGGTAATTGACCGGGAGAGTGTTGCCCTCACTCTCAAAAAGGGTGTCCGGAATATGGTCGGTGTCGTCCACCATATCCGCCAGAAAATCCTTTTGCGAATCCCTGCCCGGCTGATCGTCAAAAACCTCATGCGCAATGAAATAGGCGTTCAGGGATTTGATCACCGATGTCTCCTCGCCTCCCAATTCAGAGGCATGTGTATAGGTTGCCTTGAATTCGATAAACTCGCCCGAAAGCGATGTGATCATGTCCCAGGACCCCTTCTTGGTGGTGCTGGGGTTGATGTCCCCCAAATTGACAACGAGGCTGGTGGGCTGGACCGGAGTATCCCCAACTCTGGCCCCCAGCAACTGCGCCACCAGCAGCAGTCCGTTGGCACTCTCAACAATCTTTGGTTGCTTGGAGTCGATCTTCAACTTGCGAGCCGGACCGTATCCGGAGTTCTTGACCAAGACACCCAGGGTGAACGGGATTGGACTCTCGACCACCGGGGTGAAAGGGTCATCCCCCTGCACATCACGCGGCTGGAAGTAGGTGATATCCAACTGGGGATCCGGCTTCACTGTGATGGTGGAAGGAATCGCGAAGAGAACATCGCCTGGTATCTGTGTGCCCCTGATTTTGCCTGAGAGGGTGCATCCAACGCTGTAACGCAGCCCATCCGGGGAGATACCCCCCGCCGCAACCTTCGGAATGATGAACCAACGGACGACGGATTTTGTTGTCGGTCCAATAACCCCTGCCCCATCCACAGAATTCAGGTTTTCGAATGTTGGGGATTGCACAAAGAACAGCTGTGATGCATCGGCACCGGCAACATTGGTTCCGTTGGCAGTGGTTTGGAAGGTCAGGCTGGCAAAGAAATCCGTCACCGGATCCTGCCCATCGTTGTTTGTGACTTCAAGCCGGGCCTCAAAACCCACCCGCTCCAATGTCAACTCCTGCTCGATCACGATGCGTACCCGGGAGCAGACCCCCTGGAATTGCTGCTGTGCCCCTGCCTCCGGGAGAAGCATCAGTATCAGAAGAAGAATCGCTACACTGGATTTCATATTCATCACGCGACAGAGCACTAGGTTCATGTTCTTGAGCCAGGATAAGTTGTTCATCGCACCACCTCCATCTGCGGTTGGGTGGCCTTGGCTCTGGATGTTGTCACAGGCAGAGGATATCGATCACCACAACTATCCCGAACGAGTAGATCGTTCGCGTAAAACGCATGATCCTCTCGGTTTGAGAGGGTATAAACGCTGACCGGGCCCGCAACCTCCGAAATGGCCCGTATCAGAACGCGCTGACCCTGATTGTCCATCAGCCAGTCTCCCACCCTCAGCCGCGCCACAGTCGCCCATCCTTTGCCATCAACCCAGAACTCATGTTCCGGAGTGGCAACGATCGATCCGGACATCGCGTGGGAACTGGTTGAACCAGCAAATGCTGAACCCAGTTCGATCGCAAGAACCCGTGGTGCGCTGCGCGTGATGGCCTCGCTGACATGTGCCACATCACTCGCGCCGGTACCTGTTCTGACGAGATCATTCACTCGCACATCCTCAATGGCCTTCCGGGAACCATCAGCCATCAGGACCGTCGTTCCAGCGACAAAGCAGCCGGCACCGCCACCTGTGTATGATGAGAACCCACGTCCCCCACCGTCCCCGCCACCCCCACCGCCCCCACCCCCACCGCCTCCACCGCCCCCGCCCCCACCGCCAGGGCACCCAAACAGGGCACCCAAGGTATCAACCACCTGAGCCGCCGTGGATATGGTGGAGGTGATATCAGAAACAACATCGTCCTCGAACTGCGTTACGAGTCCGGTAACCAAATGCATGGCTGTCCGCAAGTCCGGGCATACGGCACAAGCGTCCGCGATTGCGTTCAAAGCGCCAAGCAGATGCTCAAGATCAAAAGCACCTCCCGTGCAGGGATATTGGTTGAAGTCGTTGTAGTTCTGGAGAATGGCCAACCCGGGTTGCGGCGTAATATTCCCATCCGCGTCAATATCATAGCCAAAACAACGCTTCCGTCCGCATGGAGAGGTCAATCCGGGACCCGAACTGTTGGTGGTCGATGTGTAACCACCATATTGGAAGTGCATCGGGATCTCCACCACCTGCTGGGCTGCAAGCTTGGGGAAGTAGTTGATCAGCGGCGTGAGCCGACCCTGCGGAATGACGCTGCCGACAATCTGAACATCGACGGCCTCAATCAACCCCTCATTCTTCAACGTCGCAATGAACGTTGCATCGAATCCGGCATGGATCCGTTTGAAATCCATGAGGGACGGCCTGAATATGAGAACCGGGGCCGGCACGTGGGTTTGGAAGGTCTGCTCAATGGTGATCTCGTAACGATCAGTGAAAGGCACCGGCGTCACGGTGAAGCTGACCGTCACCAAACTGCGGGAGAGACGGGTGTCCACGCCAACCACTTGATTGGCGATGACATCGACAACTCCCACGGTCGTTCCGTGCCCGGCAGCCGATACCTGCCACGCCCACGGGCCTTCCTGCAGATTATCGATCTCTGCCTTTCCGTTGGCATCGGTTTTCAGGGTGTATTCCTGCTCCAGAATCGTGTTCTTGATTCGGATCGTCGCATTTGGCACCGCTTCCACAAGAATGTCATCCACGCTGAACTGCACCTTGCCCTTTTGGGATGAGGTGACCAAGGCATACATGTTCACCTTGAAGCTGGCGGGACTGTTGGTCCCCTTGATGGTGACAAAATCGCTGATGTAATCCAACGGTGCATTTGTTGGGGGGGCAAACACGGCCGTGAACACATTGGAGGCTCCAACTGCAATGTCGGGGATGTGAACCATACCATCCGGCGAGATCGGGAGGTTCAGACTCATCCAGTGAATGTTTGTGGGAGGTTGAACGGTGACTCCCTTCAGAGCACGCAAGCCCCGGTTTACCAAAGTCACTGTCCGGCTGGCGATGTTCCCCCTGTTGACACTCACCTCAGCGTATCCAACCGGCGGGTCAACCACTGCAAGCAACGGATTCGCAGGTAGAAGCGCCAAATTGGCTGTGCAAGTCGCTGTGGCACCCTCGCTGGAGGAGAACCGAAGTTCCACCACTGCATTGTCGGGAGCATCCAGATCAGATTGGATTTGGAAGCTGACCTTTTGCGATGACCGGGGAGCGATGCTGAACTCAGGTGCCGAGAGTGAAGTCACCCCAATGGTTGTAATCGGCGTCCGGTTGGTTCCGACCACTTGGAACGACTGGGATTGGAGGCTGAACCCGGTCAAATTCTCATCACCTGGGTTCACCAACGTGATGCTGAAATTGATCGTGTCATTCTTGCTCATTCTCAGCTCAGGCTGGGACGGAGAAAGGTAGCAGCGGTAGAGCTTGAATTGAGCCTGCTTGAGGGTGTCGAAGACCTCAGGATGGGCAGCCCAGACGTTGAATGTCCCACTCAGTCCAGGTGTCGGATTCCAAACAAACAGGTAGTTGCCGTTTGTGTCGGTAGTCACCGGATGGAAGAACTGGCAACCCCGGGTAAAGAATCCAATCTTGAGCGGAGCGTTCGGCTTGGGAAGACCCGTCTGGCGGTCAATGGCCTGGCCCGTGATGCGCACAACATCGTCGTTGGCATAAAGGGGCTTGTCCACCTGTGCCACTCCATAGTATGGCGTGAGAGCCAGTGAGGATTCCATGACCCCGGTCAGCGGCCCTGCGACGGCTTCGTCGGCGGAACCCAACCGGTAGAAAATTCGTGGAACCGTGACGACGAACTGGGTCAGATTAGTCCCCAGCGCATCAGGAACCAGAACATTCGCAATGGTGAAGCTCTTGGAATCGCCTGGTGCAATCCTAAGGAACCCACGACCGTCCAGAGCGAAAAACGTCCCCGGCGGTGTGCCTTTATATTGAGTGCGTCCCACTTCCTGACCAAAACGGTCAATAACTGAGAGATAAACATCACCTGGATCTGACCCGTTGTTTTTGGTCACCATCACGTCCATGTCTGCATAGCCACGGTTGTAAAGGGTCACTGTAAAGCTGGCAAGTCCACCCGCCAGAGGTTGTTGGGCGGAATTGACATCCACCATGGCTCCCAACGGGACTACCGAGTCGTAGTTCAGAAAGCGCTGGTAGATGACACTGCTTCCAGCGGCATCGGTCTGCTGAATGGCCTGCACCCTGACATTAAGCAGGCCGGTGTTCGTGCCCGCAGGGAAGGCGATTTCGGACTCCAAATGCCCGCCCGAAGCCACAACCGTCTGAACATTGGCCCCACGAGTGACAAACCCACTCCCTGCGAGGCTCCGGGAGACGACCACCGTGTCGATCGGAAGATCCACTCCTGCGGATCGGTTGGTCACACTGACCTTGAGCCGATCAAACCAGAAAGTGACAGGAGGGTTCTCCATCCCAGCCTGGAGGTTTTCTTGAAACCCGATGGCAGCATCCATCACGGTTACAGTGCGGGGAGCACTCTCCGCATTGGTCGAGTTCACCGCACGGACTGTATAGGTGGAAGTGGAACCGGGTGGCACCCCCAGATTATCCGTAAAGGCCGGGGAGGCCAACGGAGTGGTATTCTGTTTGACTCCGTTGCGATAAAGGTTGAATCCAACCACCGTGTTATCCGTGGAGAGCCAGCTAAGTGATGGGGCCTGCCCTGGGGTCACATAGGCGACCAGATTGTTGACCGCGCTCACCAGCAACTCGATTACGGCCGGAGTCGCCAGCGCTTCGTTGCCGAGGGAGTCCCCTGATGCAACCACATAACTCATCACCCCTCGTGGCGGCGAATCAGTGATATTGGTTGTGGTGGAGCCCACCGTTGCGATTTGTGCTCCATTCCGATAAACGCGGAAGTAATTGGGCGTCTCCCCCACCCCGGGCTGCCAGAGCACCTGGACTCCCGAGGCCAGCAACTGGACGGTGACGTTGGTGGGAGTCGGCGGCGGAGTGCGATCCGATGTGGCAACCCGAACGATCGAGTTCGTCCCCTCAGACCCACGACGCAAGGCAGTAACGACGTAACGGTAGCGCCCATCCACACCGGGTAGGTCGATGAATGAGTTTGAGGTAATGTTGTCCGCAACCAGATTCGTCGGAGTGACAAAAAGGTTGGTCCCGATCTCACTGTAAACACGATAGATTTCAGCGTTGGAAACAGCATTCCAACTGAGTTGCACCCTCCCCGCAGACAGACTGCTCCACTGGAAATTCACCGGCTGCCCCGGGGCGGATGGCAGGGTTGTGTTATAGATTTCCAACGGGCTGCCACGCGTTATCAGGTGGCCCACGTTCTCAAGCACATCGGTTGCCGTCATGGAGAAGGTCGCATAGCCGGAGCCCATCGTCGGCTGGAGTTGAAGCACCCCAGACCAATTTGAGCCGGAGCCTGTCAAGGGAATCGGAACAGAGGCACCGATCGGCGGACCAAAGCTCAGGGCGGGAACCGTGCCCGACTTGACCGATTCAGACAGAGTCAGGCTGATGGTGATATTAGTTGCATTCGTCGCCTGCAGCGGACCTTGGGGTATGGAAGCCACAATACCTGACGGAGGAGCGACATCAATGACCATGCCCGGGCCGGATGGAGCACCATTGAAGGTGTTTCCAACCAGATCCTGTCCTGATGCCACGAACTGAAGCACCCCGGAGGGGAAGGATGGGGTCACATTCAGAGTGCCCTCATAAGTATTGAACGCGGTGTTGGTGACCAGCAGGGCCACGGGGGACCCGTTCACAGGTCTCAGATTCAGGGAAGGCGCACTCGCGAGGGCCTTGGATGATGTCAAAATAATCCGTAGCGGTCCCACACCCACAGGAGCACCCTTGTCGAAGTTAATCCCAAACGAGGGTGAAAGGGGATCAAAGTTGTAGGCCAGGACATTTGAGATCGGGCTCGGGTTGTTGGCGTCATCATAGCCGATTACCGCAAAATAATAGGTACCGGAAACCAGACCAGAGGGCGCAAAAGCCATTCCGGATATGATCCCACTCTGAGCTGAAGCCTGGGCAGGAGTGGAGAATGTATTTGTATGCCACAGGACCCTGAACCGGGTGGCCCTTTCGCCCGTATCAGCGAAGCGCCAGCTTAGATTCAAGCCTGCGCCCTGACTGTAGGTCGGAGAGTTCAGGATCGGCGCAGCAGGAGGACCTGAGTCGCGAACCACGTTGCGGATGTTTGAATTCGCGGAACCATAAGTGTCAAAAGCCACAGCTGTCATCAGGTTCGTCCCCTCGACGAGGGCGAGATTGGTGAAGGCCCACTTTCCACGGGAGTCGGCGAAGATGCTCCCAACGGGGGCGGAGTTCTGAACCAGTCGGATGGCAACGAAGGGCTCGGCACTTCCCGCAATGGTGACGGAGTTTGAATTGATCACCAGATCGGTTGCCGGGTCTGTAATGACAGGGCCGGTCGGCGGCACTGGTGAGACGGTGAGATTCCGCTCAGCCACAGCAAAATTGCCACTTGTATCACGGGCTACAACCCGAACCCGGTGAATCCCAACCGTGAAATTGCGAATGTCCCACCAATAGGTGAGCGAGCCTCCCGAGTTTGTGGAAAGTCCCACATTATCAACGTAGAATTCCATTCCAGCCATGCCAAGAGGTGCTGAGGCATCAGCAAGAACGCGAACCGGGCGATTCAGCAACTGCCCCTCGGAGAGGTTGAACGACGAAATCGTCGGCCCCGCAGTGATGTAGTTGATGGTGATCGCGACAGGGGCGCTGGTCTGGCCAGTCACGCTCCGGTACTGGGCAAACACCGTCTTCTCCCCTCCCCCGCTGCTCAGGGCAAACGGCAGGGTGTTCGTGAACGGACCAAAGAACACGGCATAAAACGTTGAATCCTCGCTCACGCGCATCGTATCGGCAGTCCTGCACGCAAGCCGCAGGTTCACGGATGCGCTGCCCACCTGCGTCACGTTGTTTACCGTTCCAATGGCGGGAGTCAGAAGTGGCTCGCTCTGCAGGAAGGAGGACCGGTCGATGGTTCCCCGGATCGTGGCGTCGATGTCGGTTGAGCTGGCACTCCCCCACCAATTTCCCTGACCATTCATGACGGCACCGCCTGCAGCAAGGGCATTGGTGTCGTTGTTCTTAAGCACGGAACCTCGAATGGTGAGAACCCCGGATCCAAGCTGCAACGCGCCCAGCCCGTTGTAGGCTAGCAGCGCATTCGTTGTGACCACTGATCCTCCGTTCGTAACGGTCAATCCAGCCGGAACATTGTAAAGCGCACTGAATGCCTCAATTGAGGGTGAACAATTGCTCACGGACAAACCGGCGGCGAACTTCACAAAAACGTGGCGCAAGGATGAGCTTCCGCTTGTGCTACCCAGCTGAATCCCCTTCCAGTCACCCGCATTCGGGGATAGGCCTGGCTGATCATTTGCAGATGTGAATGTGACAGGATCCAGAGCCGTGCCATTCGCGACCAGCGCGCCCTGGCGGACTGAAATTCCCTTGCCCGGAGCCACACGCACGGTGGTGCCCGCGGGAATGGTGACCACGGCATTGCTCACAATTGAAACATCCTGAAGGATGTCCACGATCGGCTGTCCTGCGCCTCCGAGAGTGACACTGGCGGCAATGTTCCCCGCGTATGGATCGGACCAACTGGCGGCTGTGACCGCCGAGTTGAACTGGGTGTTAACATTGAAACCAACAACTGCGAAGTAATAACTCCTGGTCCGATCCAAGGAATCGAACTGGGCAGACCTGACAGAGGTGCCGAGAATGACTTTGGGAGTCAGTCCGGCAACCGAGGTGAAACTGTTCGTCTCTGAGTAAACCCGGAATCCGGCGAAACCCAGAAGGGACGATGTGTTATAAGAGGTCCACGTCACATTCGCCGAGGAAGCTCCCACCGGGACCACAGCCACGGAGACCGCCGGAGGAAGGCTGCTTGGCAGTGAGAACACAAGCGGGGCTACGGAAGAATTGCAGTTGCCTGCCGCATCAACGGCGGCGATGGCTGCGTAATACTGCCGGTCCAAGGCCAACCCTGTGTAGGTGTAGCTGCGTGCGGCAGATCCGAGGGAGGATACTGGCGTCATGCCAGCAATACTGGAGAAAGTATTTGTGGAGAGATAAACCCGGAAGCTGGCCAGATCGGACGGGGCGCCGTATGCAGACCAACCCAAAGTGGCACTCGAGTTGTTGGATGAAACCAGTGTCAAAACCGGGTGAACCGGTGGCGTCACATCCACGACAACCCGTGCAACATTCGTCCGGGCCAGCAGGCCGCCGCCCAGATCCTGAGCGAGGGAGATAAACACTTCATTGGTTCCATCCATGCCATTTGCGAAGGCAATCGGACGGGTCCGGAAGGTGTCGTTCAATACGCTAACCGACGCCCAGTTTCCACCAGCGGGAATCACAGCCTGAAGCGGACCGGAAACAGCCGGGTTGGTAAAGGTTACCAATGGAGTGATATTGGTATTCATCGACCTGTTGAACTGGAAGGCCACTGTCAGATTCGTCGTCACCGGCACAGGATTCGGGATGCTCGCGAGCACGTTGGTGACGAGCGGCAGAATGCTGGTGGTGTCGTAGATCGCGACGAACTGCATGTTCGTCGGATCCAGAGTGGAGAAGGTGCGGCTGATGGTTGCAATCGAACCTGCCAAAGCACCGTTCAGCGTGAACTGCCTGAAGGTGTAAATATTCGGAGGATTCGTTACTGACAGGGGCGCGGAAATCACACCCTGCTGCCCATTGGTATAAGTCCCCGAACCTGCCACGACGGCCACGTTTGTCGGAAAACTGGCGGTCGCGACGACGTGGCGAACGTTGGCCTCCCTGTAATTGGCGACCACAAAACGGTTGCTCGTAACCACATTGGTGAGGAATTCCGAGGACGATATGACCGAACCACCCTCAGTCCAGTTGGTGAATGAATAACCAAAGGAAGCGTTCGCTGTGAGGATGTTAGTCGTCCCGTAGGCATAGCTGCCGGCTCCTGATACGGTGCCGCCACTTACGGGATTATTGGATGCCGCGATCTGGAAGGTCGGCAGAGCAAAATTAGCTGTCAACGTCCGGTCCCGGGTGAGAATGAACGAGTAGCTTGAAGCAGCACTTTGAAAAGCGCCGCCCTCAGTCCAATTCACGAAATAATAGGGAAGCGTGTTCGTAACAGGTGTGGCAGCAGCGGTGATTGCTGAACCGGAACTGCGACGACCGGCCCCTGTCAGAATACCGGCGCCAGGCGGCTCGCTCTGAACCGTCACCGTATAGTATGTGGTGATCTCAAACGTGGTGGAGGCCGTGTTGTTCAATTCGGCAGCAGTGCTGCCGCCAGCATTGAACTCATAAATCTGGCTCTTTGAGTCCGTTACAACCTGAATCTGATACAAGCCGGGATTGGTCGTCACCAGACTGAACTGTCCGGGAACCACACTGGCCGCGGCAACAGCATTGGACCGAACCTGCTCAAGGTTTGTGAGCAACTGGCCACTCGTCTGGTTCCGGATAAGAATCCTCTCCGAATAGCCGGCAGGAACCGTGGCTGAACCCCGATTAGCCGTATTCCATGTAATGGAAAACCTGTTCGATGAATCAGGGCCGGTTGCTGTCAGATTCTCCACCACAAGATCGGGATACGGAGCAAGGGTGATGTGGAGCGTGTTGGTGGAAGCCGTAATGTTATCCCCCTTGAACAGGTATTCGTTTACGGCGTTCCCGGCATCGGCCTGAACAATCAGGAAGTAATCGCCGCTCACACCGTCCGGTATCCCGAAGCTGTTGGTGGAGGAGTATTCAGAACCGGCAGTCAGGGTTCCCGCGTGGGGGAAGAACCCGAGCAGAATGTCATCGGAATTTCCAAGCGTCTGGTCAACCGAAAGAACCGCCCTGTCGATCCAATTCCCAACGAGGGTCGGGGCATTTCCCAGATTTGCGATGGTGTAGGAGTAAGCCATGTTTTGACCACTCAGGATCCCCCCGCCTGTGGGTGGGTTCACAGCCGTGACGACAAGATTCGGGAAGTTCACACTCCCGGTCGGCACAACGTTTGCATCCAGAACGTATTGGTCATTGAGCCCACCCGTGCCGTTTCCGGACCGAACAAGCGCGTAGTAAGTCCCGGATACCGTGATCGGCACGTTTGCCAACCCATCACTGGAGCGGCCTCCGATTGTCTCGGGTTGGTAGATTCCACTCGAGTTATAGACACTGACGATCGGCCCAAGGGAACTGCTTCCAGGCAGTCGAACATTCAGGAAGATGCTCGATCCGTTCGTGATGTTCCCGAGGCTGTAGTAGTCGAGATCCGAGACAGCCCGGATCCTTCCGGCGATGCTTCCTGATTGACCATTTGTGTTTAACGTCCAGGGAATTGAGTTGGCTGTCGCGATGGAGCCATTTTCCTCCGATTCAAACTGCGTCGGTGGGGCGAAAGTGGTGATCCGAAACCGGTATTCGCCCTGATAGTTATAGTTGTAGGTGACCAGTAAATTATAGGTCCCGGTAACCGGCAGGGTTACAACACCCGACTGTCCATCACCATAATAGGAAGGGTAATAATCCAAAATCACAGTCCCATCCGGCCGGAAGACACGATACCGCAACTGTGTGGCGGAGGGGAAATCAGGAACCCATGTCGCCAAATTCATCCCCTCACCAGCAGTCCCGGCAAAGGCCCAATAATCGTAATCTGATGTGCTGGAGAGGTTGCCTCGAGCTGCGGCACTCTTGAACCCGGGTGGGTCCTCAACAAGGGGGAGCGGTGTAGCGCCAGCCACGGTGTCGTTGGCCCGGTTTTCCTGAACATAGCCGGAAACCGATCCAATTGAGAAATAGCGAACAAAAGGGGCCATGGCGTTGCCTGATTGGTCAACAAACCCGGAAGTAGCCATGAACCGATAGTTGCCCAGCTGAAGCGGGCCATCGACAATCGTCACACCGAGCGAAAACCCTCCCGTGTAATTGCCGATGGAAAGCTTGTAAACGATGTCGTCAGCAGTGTCGAAAAGACCATCAGGCCCTGAGGCACGCAGGTCGAGACCGTTATAGGGATCCAGAGGGAATGTATCCAGAGAGTCCGGAATCCCATCGTGATCCGAATCAACGCCGGAGACCTCGATAAGCCCCCGATAGCTGTCGCTGTTCAAAAAGGTCCCCCATTTTCCACCCGGAAGCATCGCGGCGAAATCCTGATTATTAACGGCAGACGGTTGGCCACTGTTCCAGTTCGTATAGGCAAACGCTTCTCCACTCACCCAAACGTAATTGCTGGACTGAAGTTCATCGTTCAATCCGATCCACAAGTTTCCGTAGCCGGGGAAATTATCGGCCAGCCAGGAATTCTCAATCCCGTCAGAAATCGATGCAAGACTCCCCCCAACGGCAAGGGCCTGCTGCTGGGCTGCATACCATGTGCTACCCCCAGCCGTCACCGTATAGGCTTTTCCATTGTTGAGGCGGATATCCCTGTTGAATCCGTTAAGGCGGGTGTCCAACTCCTTGCTGAAGTTGATAGTAAACCTATCCGAAAGGGAACTATTAGTGGCCCCTGGATCCGGGAGCGTGACCGAAGTTACCAAGGGCGATTGAACATCAAGCACATCAATCCCAAGCAGGTATTGGGCGAAGATACCTCGGACGATGGGATAACCGGGATCGTCCGTTCTCGCCCAGCTCATCCCGTTAAGAACCGCGTTATGATTGTTGGTGGTCTGATCCAGCGAGACACTGCCAGAACCCTCGTTAAAACGCCAGTAACCGATCAAGCCCGCCTCTTTCCCTGTGAGGCTGTTAGTTCGGTTGGAAACAACCTCAGCAGGAGTGAACGCCCGGTTGAAAACCCTGGCTTCGTCCAGATATCCAACGAGGTAAGCGCTCGAGGCATCCTGCGAAAAGGCGAAGCGTATACGGTTCTGGCTGCCAAAGTCTGAAGTGGCCTTCGTGCTGGAAGCCACCTCAACCCCATCCACATAAAGCTTGCTCCCTCCAATTGATGTGCCGTAGGTCAACACGACCTGATGCCACTGCGAGTCCGCCAATGTGTAGCCTGATGACCCAAGGGTGACGTTGCTATATATTCTGGAGAAAATATTCCCCCCGCTGAGGTAGATGTGGCGATCATGCCCGCCTCCCCCATCCGAAACAGAGAAGATTCCTGCGTTTGGATCTGCGGTGCGGAACCAGAGGCTGATGGAACATCCATCCTCGGGAATGTTGATGGGAACCTCAGTCATCCCGGAGCCGTTATACCAGACTGTATTTGTGCTACCGGTAGGATGAGTCAGAGTTGGCACCAAGGTCCCGTTTGCCTGCCGAACTCTGGCGTAGTAAGCTCCATCTCCGCCGTAGGGAATCGCGAAAACCAAATTTGTCCCACCAATCGTGCTGGAAGTGACAACTGTTCCAGAGGGGTTCAACACATCAATCACATCCGCAAAACCAACCACCCCAGGTTGGCGAAGCGAAAGGCTGATGACACTGTTGGATGAGAGTGTGCCGAGCTTGAAGTTGTCAGCAGGATCAGCGCTGTTCAAATACCCAAGTATGGTCGCAAGACGGTGCCCACCAGCAAGACTGTAGGACGGCAAGTTACCGCTGGAATAAGCATTATTGTCCTCTGTTTCACTCTGAACAGTGGATGGTGCGAGGGTTATTCTAAGCCGATATTCCGCTCCGTAACCATAATTGGGATCAACCCTTAGGATATAACGACCTGTTGTGGGAAGCACCGATCCAAGCTGGCCCCGGCCGTTATAATCGGAATAAAAATCCGTCAGATAACTCCCATCCGGCTGATAGATGAGATACCTCAGTCCGGATCCTGATGGATTGCCAATATTATCAGCAGCCACAAAGAGAACTTCTCCGGCGTTGGCATCAAAACTCCAATAGTCCGACTGAGATCCGTTGTAGAGCATTCCACGACCGGCCGAGATACGTAACCCAGTTGCCGGCTCGGTCCCAACGGGCTCGCCACCGTTGCCAAGAAGCACTCCCAAACTGTTGCCGCTGTCGTTGCCATAGGCTATGTCGAGACGGTTGTCGTTGTTGAAGTCCCCAATGGCAATTCCCACAGGACGGTTCCCGACAGAATAAGCTGCCGGGGTTCCGAACGAGCCGTTTCGCTGGCTCAATAGCACGTTGACCCGGGAGTTGTTATAACCGGGCATGACCAGGTCCAGCCAACCATCCCCATTCAGATCAACCGCTACCAATTCGTAACCGTCGCCCGAAGTGACAGGGTAGTTGATGCGGGGCTGGAATGACCCATCCCCATTGCCAAACATGATGCTGATCGTGTTGTCGCCGCCATTGAACACGGCAAGGTCCAACTTCGAGTCCTTGTTCAAATCAGCCACGACCACGGCCCGGGGATTATTGCCAACAGGGATCACTAACTTCTGACCAAACGTCCCATCCCCGTTCCCCAACCGTAGCATGAGATCGTTATCCCCGTAGTTGGCCACAACAAGGTCAGGCCTGCCATCTCCATTGAAATCCCCGGCAGCGGCATACATGGGATAGGTGCCAGACGCATAATTCGTGGCCGGCAGAAAAGTTCCGTTACCATTACCCAGAAGCAGACTGAAATTGCCACTGCCATAGTTCGGAACGACCAGGTCCAACTTGCTGTCACCGTTCACGTCCACGGCTATGACATGATACGGATTGGCCCCCACGGCCATGTTCGTGACGACCTGAAAGGTCCCATCCCCATTGCCGGTCAGGATGGTGACATTGGCTGCACCGTAGTTTGCAACAGCAAGATCCAGATTTGTGTCCGCATTGAACCTTCCGAGTGCGAGTGACCAAGCCTGGTATCCTGTGTTATAGTTCGTCTTTACGGTGAATGTTCCATCCCCGTTTCCAGCAAGAACAGCCACCTGACCAGCACCCCACAGTGCCGCCACGATATCAAGGTTGGTATCAGCGTTGAGGAATCCTGAGGCGATCCGCTCCGTCCCGCTTCCCAGTGGAAGTGTCGCACCCGAGGTGAAAGATCCGTTTGGAGAGCCGTTGCGATTGGTGCTAAGGGATGTTGCGGTGGTCCAGGAGTTTCCACCACGGGACTCAAACACAAATCCTGAAACATTGGTGACGGTGAATCCGCGGACATAATTGGTCGCCAGACGGGACCCAACTGGGTTGGCCAGATTGGTGCGGATGGTGAGTCGGTAATTTCCGGGCTGCAGAGGACCATCCGGAATGAGATAGGTGGCAGAAACTCCGGAGGAGTATGCTGGCGAGTTAACCACCGGGAACAGTTGATCATCGGCGGTTCCAAACAACCCGTCAACACCCAGGTTCCTAAGCTCGTAATACGCCGAGTTCGTTACTGTCAATCCATCCATGTCCTCAGAGAAGGTCGCGGTGAATCGATCTAAAAGATTACCAGTCGAAGTTCCCTCCCCAGGAAGGGTGACCGCCAAAATCTGTGGCGGTATGGTGTTAACCAAATTGACCGAGAGAGTGTATTGTTGAAGGATTCCGTAGGGCAGAACAGTCGTCCCCCCCAAGGTAATCCAATACGGCCCATTCAGGGAGCCTGTGCGGCCATTCGGGCTCAGGTCGGCCACGGTAGCCCCCGCTCCTTCCTGCATGGGCCAGTAACCGGCAAGTCCTGCCTCTGTCCCGGTCAGGTTATTAGCCATAGTCTGCGAAACCTCGAGAGCAGAAATAGGGCGGCTCCAAATTGAAACTTCCTGAATGACGCCCGGGAAATAATCCCCGCAGCAAACGTTCCCCCCGATCCGAGTAGATCCGGTGTAAGGCAGATAGTTGTTTTCCGTGGGCCCGGAGGCAGCCAACGTTCCATTCACATACAGGTAGGCATTCGTCCCGTCGCAAACCGCAGCAAGGTGATACCAGACATTCGGTTGAGCATAATTGGTGGAACTATAACTGATGGCACAACCGCCGGGTTGGCGTGTGTTCACCGCGAAGCGGCCATCGGCCATAATAATGCCCCAATCAAGACACCCACCGGCCGACCCCGCAATATGCCTGCGTCCGCCTGGAAGGGACGACGGCATCGCCCAAGCCTCAACGGACCATTTTGGACCTGGCCCCCAAGCCCCCACGTTCACATAATTATTCTCGAAATAGAGGCCGTTGGTTCCGCCGGCCGGTCTCTTAGGATAGGAGGAAGCCATGCGGGCGTAGTAGGCGCCTCCATTTGTTGGCCCGACCACAAAAACCATGTTTGTATCGGAGGGGCGGGATCTTGCCACCAGTTCGGAGGCGGCGTTGTAAACCTCCATAACCTGACCCAGCCGGCTGCTTGCCGGCTTGCTCGAATTCAGAGTTATCTGCGTGTTGGCGGCCAGATTTCCAAGACGGAACCAATCACCCCCATCGCCGTATTGGATATAGCCAAAGGCACTTGCGTTCCGTTCCCCATTGTTGAGGTCAAAGGTGAGAGCATTTGCGGTTGCGAGGGTGTTGTTAGCCTCCGACTCCAATTGCAGCGGAGTCTTGGCCCTCGTAACTCGCAGGCGATATTCCCCGGTGAATACGTTATTATGCTCCAGACGAATCAGGTAGGTCCCCGACATGGGAGCAACAAGCGATGCGTTACCTATATTGCCGTTACCGTCGCTGTAGAAGTAGGTCCATTGTTCACCGTTTGGATAGTAGATGCGAACGAGGAGGCTCGCACTTCCAGGATAGCCAACCGCCTCGGTCGAAATCAGCAACCTATCCCCGACGTCGGCGGAGAAGGTCCAGTGATCCAAATCGCCGGATTGTGACAGGCTGCCCCTGGCTGCGGCAGTGAACAAACCAGACCCTGCAGGATCGGGTGAAAAACCCTTATAATTGTTCCCGAGATAAATGCTGACAGTATTGCCATTGTGGTTCGCCGAGGCGATGTCAGGAATCCCATCCCGGTTGTAGTCGCCAACTGTCACAGAAATCGGGTTCCCGCCTGGATTGTAAGCGGTAGCAGCTGTGAAGGTCCCGTCGCCATTGCCGAGTGCGGTGAACAACCTGTTCCCACTGTATCCCGCGACCACGGTGTCCAGATTTCCATCCCGATTAAGATCTGCCAGAATCACCTGATAGGAATTATTTGCACTACCGTCGTATTCCTTTCTTGCCTGGAAGGTTCCATCCCCGCTTCCAATGAACACATTAATTTTCGCATCCCCGGCGGCGACAAGGTCCAGCTTCCCGTCCCCATTCAAATCACCACAAGCGAGGCCACGACATTGTGCGGAACAAGCGTAGGAGGTGCGGGCTTGAAAAACTCCGTTGCTCCCGAGCAGCACGCTCACGGTCGAGCTGCCATAGTCGGTGACAGCAACGTCCAGTTGTCCGTCCTGATTGAAATCCCCGAGCATTACAGTCTCTGGATTGCTTCCGACGGGATAAGCGACACCGGGCTGAAACGTTCCATCTCCATTTCCAAGTCTGACATTTATTGTAGCAGAACCATAGTTTGGAACCACGAGATCCTGAAACCCGTCATGGTTCAGATCAGCAGCAGCGAGAACAAAAGGATTGCTGAACCCTGTGAGATTGGTTCGAACAGTAAAACTTCCCGCGCCATCGCCTAGAAGGATCGCAACACGGTGATCGGAGTATGTTGAAACAGCCAAATCCTGAATCAAATCTCCGTTGAAATCGGCAGAAACAATCCCAACCGGTCCTGCACCCACTGAAATATTGGTGGTTAACTGGAATGTCCCATCCCCATTTCCCTTAAACACCGAAATGTTGTTCGCATAATAGTTACCTGTTATCAAATCCAGGTTGGTATCTGAATCAAACCGACCCTGAATCATGAAGTGGGGATTGCCCGTCGTGGTCAGGGTTGTCGAGAGGCTGAAGGATCCATCTGGTCGATTGGATGGGGACGAACTCAAGGAAGTATAGCTATAGTTGTTCCCATTCTGGCGGCGCTGCTCGCTGATGTATCCCGCCACAGGGCCATTCGTGAAGAATTGCACAAAATTTGACGCCTGATTCACCCCAAACCTGTCCTGCAACCCCGTCGTTGCCGTGAAACGATAAACCCCCTCCTGGAGCGGCCCATCACTTATTTGAAAGCTGGTGCTGAGTCCGCTTGAATAGCCCGTGCTGTAGATACGATAGACAATATCATCAGCGGTATCAAATAGACCATCAGGACCGGTGGCCCGGAGGTCAAAACCGTTGCGCGGATCGGTTGGATAGGGATCGATCACATCGACCAGTCCATCTCCATCGGAGTCTGTTGTGGAGGAAACCTCCACCACTCCCCGATAACTGGACGAAGCCACGATGTCGTCCCATCGGGCATCTCCATTCCCATACATCCGCACCACAGTCTGGATACCTCCACTGTTGTCCGGCTGTCCCGATGCAAAGTTGCTGAAAGAATAGGGATCGCCGTTGATCCAGGCGGGAGTCTCCCTATTGGCGAAAAAGTTGAGCCCAATCCAGAGAGAGCCCTGACTTGAAAAACTGGAGTTGACGAAATTGTTCTCGTCGGCACTAACGATACTTGCAAGGTTCCCTCCAAACATCCGGGCCTGCCGTTGCACGTCCTGCCATGTTCCAGCGCTATCTGTCAGAAAATAACTGCGCCCCTGGAACTTGTAAACATTGCGCGAAAGAGCCATGAACCCTGGGTTCATGTCCTCGCTGAAATTGACTGTAAATGAATTCTGCTGGTTTGTGGAAAGACCCGATGGCAGGCTTACACCGGTTACCAGAGGGGCAACCGAATTGGTCATGTCCACATCCAGAATGTATTGCGCTGAAATGCTTGGCAGGGCTGCATTGGTCGGCCCGAGAAGCGCCCATGTTGCACCCCCGGCGAGCGTGCCGTTGCGCCCCATACTGCTTCGATCAGTTGCAACCGTCCCGAAACCCTCATCGAGCCTCCAATAGCCGACCAGGTTTGTCTCACTCCCTGTGATGGACCCGTTCAACCCGGCAACAACTTCACCAGCAGTCAGAGGGCGGTCCCAAATACGAACTTCATCAATCATACCGCCCCAGTTCCTGCCCCCGCCTCCCCAGCGGCCTATTCTCAGAAATTGCTGGCCGTTGTAGTTGATCTGCCCAGCTCCTATCGCTGTCCCTACGAGGGATCCGTTGAGATAAAGCCGGGACACATTGGTCTGGTCCCGGGTGATGGTCACCTGTTGCCAAACACTGGGAGCCAGATCGAACAGAATACCCGGTCCTCCATCCTGAGGGCCCCAGACATATTGATTTAGGACACTGCCGTTCTGCTGAATCACCCAGTTGATCCCGCCCTGGTGGTTATTATCAAAAATATCCGCATTACCGGGCTGGGAAGTCGCCGGATTCAACCAGAAGGAAAGTGTAAATCCCTGATAATTGAACCAGGAACCCAGATCGACAGACCCGTCACCACTATACAATCCCAATGCGGTCGAGGTCTGGGAAAGATATCCCCCTGTGGCGGCAGTCACCCGGACATGATAAACGCCGGGTTGGCCAATGGGCACGACGAAAGCAAAGTTTGTCGAGCCCGCAGCACTGTTCGTCATGGCTACTCCCGCGGCATTGTAAACCGTCAGGATTGTGGAGAGAGCGCTGGACGAAGGACGCCGAACTCCGAACCGGACGATGTCCGTGTCCTGTAGGTAGCCGAGATTGTAGTAGTCACCGGCATCGTTGACCGAAATGGCCCCTGCCACTGACGATCTCAACCGGCCGGGCGAACGAACGAGATTCAATCCGCCGGATTGGGCAATGGTATTGTTGGCCTCGGATTCAATATCGAGAGCCACATTGGTCCCGTCACCTGCCGGGGGTGTGAGCGAAATCCTCAGCCTGTATTCCCCCTGATAGTCATAATTTCCAGCCACCCTCACAACGAATGTTCCAGTGTATGGGAGCGTCACAATACCACTCTGACCAAATCCACTGTAATCAGGATACCATGAGGTGTAGACCGTTCCGTCCAGTTCCATGATTTGATAATACAACTGGCTGGCAGCAGGGTTCCCAACAGTCTCCACACCCACAATAACACGGTCACCCGCATTACCAGAGAACTGATAAAAATCCACATCTGAACTCGTCGACCGCCGACCACGCACCAGAGCTGTCCGCAATCCACTTCCCGGTGGATCCTCTGACAAAATGCTGACCGGATTGCCCTTCCAGAGGGAAACGCAGGCTCCATTGTAGAGGGTGAATGCCAGGTCAGTTCTCCCGTCGTTGTCGAAATCGCCCGATGTTGCGCCTATGGGATTTGAACTTGCACCGTATACATGGAGATTAGTGAAAACACCCGAACCATTGTTGAGAATAATACAAAAGGTGTTGTTTCCGTAGCCCGAAACGATGATATCAACCTTCTGATCCCCATTCATGTCGGAAAGGACCAAATTGTATTGGTCGGATCCCCCGGTATGGTAGCTGCACTTGGCCTTAAAGGTGCCATCACCGTTACCAAGAAAAACACCCACCGTGGAATCTCCAGTTTGCAGCACAACGATGTCCGACTTTCCATCAGCGTCTACATCCGCAATTGCAACAAACCGTGGGTTGGGTCCACATGGAAGATTGGTCGAGAGGGTGAACCTGCCGGATCCGCCGTTCGTAAAGATGCTTAGGGTGGAGCTTGCGTAGTTCGCCGTCACCAGATCCGGACGACCATCCCCATTCAGGTCGCCGACCGCCACCGATTGAGGGCTGGTCCCTGTGGGATAGTTGGTCCGTGCCTGAAAGGTTCCATCGCCATTCCCCAAAAGCACGCTCAGGTAACTTCCTCCATAGGAGGGCACTATCAGATCCAACTTGCCATCCCCGTTCACGTCACTCATCGCCATGTTGTAGGGATTTGAAAACCCTCCAATGTTGGTGACACTCACAAACTGGCCCGTTCCGTCGCCAACCAAAACAGAAACGGTGCTGGCGTAGTAGTTGGCGAGAACCGCATCAGCCTTGCCATCACCATCGATGTCTCCAGCCACTACCGAGATCGAACCATCCCCCGTGGGGATGTTCGCGGCAGCAACCAACCCCCCGCGCCCGTCGTTCGTCAGGGACGTCATGCTGTCGCTTGAGAAATTTGCAACCAGTAAATCCAAGTTCGTGTCGCCGTTGAGGAAAGCAGGCGCCGCATAGCGCGGGTTGGATCCAGTCCCGACATTATTGATCCATCCCACAGATCCGTTTCCATTGGTACCAACAACCGGGGCTACGTGAGTAGCCGCACCAGAGGTATCATTGTTCCTTCCCTCCAGGACGTAACCTGCCAGCTTGGCAATGGCAAAGCTGCGCACATAGGGCGCAGACATGTTGTTTCCGGCCCGGTCCATGATGTTTGTGCGAACTGTGAACCGATAACTTCCAGACTGCAACGGGCCGTCAATAATTGCGTAGCCGGAGCTAAGCCCGACCGTGTAGCCCGTGGTTCGGACCGCGTAGAGTTGGTCGTCGGCAGAAAAGAACACGTTATCAGCCCCGGCACACCGCAACTCGTAGCTCACGTTATTGCTGACGGAGGACCGCTCAAGGTCCTCAGAGAAAGTCAGCGAGAAGCGGTCCACAATATCGGTCGTGGTCGAGCCCTCCGCTGGAAGAGTTGCAGATGTGATGAGAGGGGTCACACCATCCCCCAGGGTGAAGTTGAGAATGTATTGGGCACGAAGTGCAAGGCTAGCACTCTCAAAAGATGTCAACGATCTGCCAACCGGGGCCGGAGCAGAAGCGCGAACATGGTAAACCCCATCCGCAGTGACGGTGTGGTTCAGGTTACCCGAGGTGGTGCTGGCGAGTGGCAGCGCCTGACCCTCCATCCAAACAGTGAGCACCGGGGGCCTTCCCGCTAAGGTTGATCCTGTCGGGTATTGAACGGTGACATTGATCGAATTGCCCACGTTCAATGTCCCCAAACGGAAGTAGTCTCCTGCCCCATCTGCCATCGGCAAGGATCCTGCGATCCTGCCCTGAGACAACCCGGCACTATAGGCCAGATTGAGCTGATTTGCAGCCCCAGTGGACCCGTTGTCTTCGGTCTCCGTCTGCAATCCCCGGGCCTGATCAAACCTCAGCCAGTAACGGGAACGGTTATTGCTGCTCCAGACCCGCACATAGTAGGTTCCCGGGGTGGTGATCGTGACATTCTGAAGTTGTGCCACTCCCTCCGCCCCTCCGGATGTGGTAAAGACGTTTCCCCCTGAGGCATTTTGGATATACAGATAGGGGGAAACACCCCGCGCTTCGCACTCAATCCGAACCGTCAAAACATCCCCAGCCTCCGCGTCAAACCGCCAATAGTCAACATCGCTTGTGCTGGAAAATTCCCCTATTCCGAACGCGGTGCTGAATCCGCTACCCACCGGGGTTTCGACGACTGGAAGTGATGTCGCCTCCGGGATCGAATCGTTCGAGGGAGACTCAATAGCCCCGATCATTGGATTGGCAATTGTGAAATCCCTGACGAAAGAAGAAACAGCGACACCATTTGTCCCCTGCAACCCTGCCAGAGTTTGGAACCGGTAACTCCCGGGTTGAAGTGGAGCCTGAGCCAGAGTGAACTGAACCGAACGACCTCCCCCACCGGGCCTTACCACGGTGAAAGGAATCATCAGATCATCAGCAGTCCCAAACACACCATCAGAACCGGGGGTCGTGAGGGAGTAGTTCGCCACATTGGTGGCTGTCGAAAGGCTGAGAGGCCAATTCGCAGAAATTGTAAAATAACTGAGGGAGATGCTGCTGACCGAAGCGGGTGCGGGGAGTGTGCTTGATCTCACAAAAGTGTTTGTGACACTCGACGCAAGCCCCACACCCACATTGTCCAACCCCCATGATTCATCATCAACGTTTCCATCCACATTCACACCACAAAAGGAGATCAGCGCTGTTGAATTGGATGCGGTGAACAGAACCTCAATGTTGCGATAGATGGCATCGACATATGCGGTCACAAAGCCCAAGCCTGCCCGACCCTGATCGGGGGATCCAGGGAAGGACTGTGCCGAGTTCGGAGGTTCCTGATTGTAATTGCTGAACGTGTATTGCCAGGGAGTCGAGCCGTTGATCCGCACGGAAACGGTGTCGTTCTGACCGTTGCCATCCCAACTGTCGAACGCATATAAATCGAAACCCAGCCGATAGGTCTGCCCAACCACCAGATTCGTGAGCGTGAGGGTCTGAGGAGTATTGTTGAAGCGTCCTGAAAACTTTGTGAAAACCGCCTGTTCATCAGCGTTCAAGGAAGGTAGAGACCACTCACTGCCCAGCCCGCTCTCAAAATCGGTAAAGTATGGAACTGACGCCCCTGCAAAACCGGGACATTTGCCATCCGTCCCCGCACCATACAGGGCCGAAACCTCCAGACTGCTGAGTGCACGACCGTAGACGGAAACTTCATCCACCAATCCGTCCAACCACTGGCCATCCCCTCGCCTTCCTATATACAACGGAGACGTCCCGTTGGAGGTATCCCCGGAAAAACTGGTGGATTCACCGGCAAGAACACCGTCCACATAAATCCGTGCGAACTGCCCTTTGCGAAGGACACCCACCAGATGATGCCACTCATTCGTGGAAATCGAGTTTGTAGGCGAGGCTCCAGAATAACCGCTCCCGTTCGCCTGCCAGGTTCCAAACACCGGGATCAAGTTGGTGGTCACATAGAAGCCATACTCCCAATTGCCAGGGCTTCCCTTGATCGCGATGGCCCGATTGGCCTGACCGGTTGGAGCATCCCATTTGGGTAGCCGGGGCAGATAAACCCATGCCTCGAGAGTCAATTCCCCGCTCGCTCCGGTGTGTGGACTTAACTCACTCGCATCCGGCACTTCAACCCATGTGTTCGTGCCGTTAAACTGGAAAGCCTGGCCGACCTTGCCCGGAACGAATGTGACACCCCCTTGCAAGGAGCCGGGAAACAGACCTCTTGCATCCCCCGCCCCGGCTTCTCCCTGCCACCACCCGATCAATCCGGCCGGTTGGGGCAAACATGCAGCTTCAATCTGTTGCCCGGAAACCCCGAGCATGGCACCGCACAAACACCAGACCGCCAAAACCGCTCTTCGGATACGGACCTTCTGATTTTCCATACTTAAGCCTTCAAGATGACGGACATCAATAACCCAACAACACCCACCCCGAAGGACCAAACGGTGGAATTTCGGAAGAATCCTGCTTCCGAATGTTTCCTAAATCTACACCCTATGGTCTCCTGTTGTTCGAACTAAGTGGGACATCTGCCTCAAAAAATTCCCACACAGCATCCGCTTTGTCAACCAACTGATGATAAAAAAATTATCCGCATTATTACGGATTCGAAACGTGGATGTTGCGCGCGTGATCGTTATCCGGAACCAAATCAACCAGGAATGAGGTGACGCCTTGGAACTTCTACCCCCAAAACCAGGCGATCGCCGGTGCCACGGCAAGACTGGGGAGATAATCGGCCAACTCGAGCTTTTTCAACTGAAGAATGACGAGGGCCACACTGAAGACCAGCAACCCCCCGACGGCGTTTATGGGATCAATCAGACTGTGAAGCTCAAGCCATGGCCGGGCAAACCGCAAAACAAGGAGGGTGATCGTGCCTTGAAATGCCAGAAGTGGGAGGGTGGACAAAATCACACCCGAGCCGAACATGGTCACAAACCCCATGGCGGCCAACCCATCCATCACCCCCTTGATTGCCAAAGGATACCAATAATCGCTCAACCCATCCTGAACCGCCCCCAGAATACCGAGCGGGGCCGCGCAAAATAGAACCCCCGCCGTGCTAAACCCATTGCCAATCCTCTGGGGATCATCCGGGCGGGCGCTGGAGATTCTTTCTTTCGCGAAGCGACCCAACCGGTTGGAAAAGTTCTGCAACCCCATCAAGCGCCCCAGCAACCTGCCGAGACTCATCGCCATCAAAGTGATGACCATCTGCTTTGAAACGCTGTAAAATGAACCATGCACACTCACCCAGGTCAGCCTGAGGCCATACCACACAGTAAAAACACCTATGATGACCTTGAAGTAGGACTCTCTTCCAGCCCCCAACCCCTGACGGCCCGCCAGCCCCGCGACCGATCCGACCACAACCCCTGCCACATTTAAGACTGTTCCAATCATTGTTCCCCTGTTTGATACCGCATCGGGGGCCGGGTGACAACCGTTTGTCCAAAGACTTCATCACAACTGTGCCTCGGGGCCAAAGCGTGGGGGATAAACTATCTGCCCCCGGAAGGCACCAAAACCCGCTTTTCCGCTCATCCAAAAGGATCTGATTCGCAAATTCCGAACGCTTGTGTTTCCCTCGCTGAGGACTATCCTAGGCGTGTGACGCTTCGATTCATCCGGGGCCACCCCGTTAAACGTGTGGCGGCTGTCCTTGCCATCTTTCCATTGATTTTCGGGACAGTCCGGAGTGGCGAAATCCGACTACGGAACGAACTTGTTCAAACAGGGCCACTCGGATACCCCGCCAGGAACAATTCAACCAATCCCAGGGAGAGTGGAAGTCCTGAAACTGCGAAGAGTGTCGCTCCCACAGTAAGGTCCCTTGACGCCGGATACCCGACCCGCATCCCCACTCTCACGAGTCGCACCATGTCCAGCAGTGACAGCACAGCCACGAACGGTCTGCTGCTCATCCAGTTGGAGTCCCCCCCGGACCTTCACCAGCGGGCGACCTTGCAACAACTGGGACTTACCCTGCTTCGATATACCACTGACAATGCCTGGCTGGGACGAGGGACGAACATCCGGTCCTCAGCCATCCGAGCCCTGCCCTTCGTCAGCTGGGTGGGGGAGTATCTCCCCGCATGGAAAATTCACCGGAGCCTGGCAGGCTCGAAGGCCCGTTCAGCGCCTGCTGCAATCACCGTGCTGGCTGCCAGCGACACCACCGGTGGGGAACTGGAACAGATTCGAAGCCTTTTGACGGTGGTGGATCAGGATAGTCTTCTAAAATCAGGACGGATTCTGCGTGGCACCCTTGCAGCGGGCCGGATGCTTGATCTTGCCAACTCTCCCGCCGTGCTCTGGATCGAGCCTGCCCCCCGGATGAAACTGTTCGACGAAGTGGCATCCAAGCTCGTGGCAGGTGATGCCGGACCGGGGCGACTCCTGACCCAGGAGGCTGGTTACGACGGATCCGGAGTCACGGTGGCCGTCGCCGATAGCGGATTGAACAATGGCGATGCCGACACGATGCACCCGGATCTGCTGGGTCGCACTCCTGTTTTTTTTGCCTATGGCGGACTGCCGGATGCGGCGGATGAGCACAGCCACGGAACCCATGTCGCTGGCATCATAGCGGGCAACGGAGCAACCGGCGAGATGGATGACAACGGAGCACTCTATGGCCTGGGGGTCGCGCCGGGGGCCAATATTATCGCCCAACGGATCTTTGACGGCGTGGGCGGCTACTACGCCCCCCCAAGTTATGAAAGGCTCACGCGGGACGCCCTACGCGCAGGAGCCGACATAGGCTCCAACAGCTGGGGGGATGACACCCAGGGCAGATATGATGTTTCCGCGATGGAGTTCGATGAACTGGTCCGGGATGCCGATGCGCTTCGGCTTGGAGACCAGCCCTACATTCTGGAGTTCTCGGCCGGAAACGCTGGTCCCAGCGCCCAGACGATCGGCAGCCCGGCCATTGCAAAGAACGTCATTGCAACCGGCGCCTCTCAAAATGACCGGATCGACTTCCTGATCTATGCGGATGGGCCTGAAACCATGGCCGATTTCTCCAGCCGTGGCCCCTGTGAGGATGGGAGGATCAAGCCGGATGTCGTGGCCCCCGGCACCTACATTTCCTCACTGCAGTCGGCCTCAGCATCGGACCAATATGCCTGGTCTGCCATCTCCTCCTACTACCAGTATCAGGGAGGCACCAGTCAGGCTGGCCCCCATGCATCCGGGGCCGCTGCCGTCTTCGTTCAGTGGTATCGCGAGGGGCACACGAATCAGACGCCGTCCCCGGCTCTGGTCAAGGCCGCCCTGATCAATTCAGCTGTGGACCTGTTCGACGAGTTTGGCACCGGCCCCGTTCCAAATATGGACGAAGGCTGGGGCCGCATCGACCTGACAGCCTTCCTGCCGTTTCCGTCAGGAGACGCAGGCCCCATGAGCCCCCAATTTCTGGATCAGTCCGCCCCCTTGACCAACGGCCAGCTTTACAAGCGTGAAATCGTGGTGGCATCAACCGACCAACCGCTGAAAATCACCATCACCTACTCGGATGCCCCTGGCTTTCCAGGTGCCATTCCAGCTCTAGTCAACGACTTGAATCTTGAGGTGACCGACCCCACGGGGGTGATTTACAAGGGCAACCAGTTTTTTAACGGGGAATCCGTCCCGAATGCCACCCAGTCCGACACGGTCAACAATGTCGAGGCGGTCCATCTCGCATCTCCCATTCTCGGGCGCTACCAGATCCGGGTAAGGGCCGTCCGGGTGGCAGAGGATGTGGTGTTAGAGACAGGTGCGGTGGATCAGGACTTCGCGCTGGTGATCTCAGCGGACATCGCCCCAGCCGGCACCGGTGTTTTGGGTTTGAATCGCCCGGGATACAGGCAGGGGCAGCCGATCCACCTCCACCTTGTCGATACAGATCTGGCAGGGCGCACATCCTCCATGATCTCCATTTCCAGCACCTCCGAGCCAACCCCCGAACCGGTCCTTCTGTTGCAGGATGGCTCGAGTGGAGTCTTCACCGGCTCAGTTCAAACGGCCATAGGCCCCCCCATCCCGGATGGTCGCCTGCAATTGGCGGATCGGGACCTGATTGAAGCCCGCTATTTCGACACATCCTCCGGCGTTTGGCGCTCTGCAACCGCCCACGCGGACTTCTCCCCTCCCTCCATCAGTGCGGTCACCATCACGAACCAGTTTGGACAGGCGATTCTCGGATGGTCCACGGACGAACCGGGAAGCTCCATCGTCCGTTTTGGCACCAATTCAAACCGCCAGAGCTGGAGCCGGTCCCTGACAAACAACACCCTCGAAACCAGCCACAGCCTCTCCCTTGATGGTTTGAAGCCCAACCAGACCTACTACCTCTACATCTGTTCCACGGATGCTGCAGGCAACACCGCCACCAATGACAACTCCGGTGCCCTCTACCAGATCAACATCAAGGCTGTCCCCCCGATCCTGCTTGTCGATTCCTTTGCGGATGACCCTATGACACTCGGAGCCCCGCCCATAACAGGCTACACCGAGGCATTGGCCGCCAGCGGTGCATCCTGGGATTTCTGGGATGCCACCAAAAAAGGTTCCCCACCGGCCGGACTCCTCTCCAGCTATCGCGCCGTGGTTTGGCGGGTCCCGGAACTGGCCGGAGTGTGGTCACCCGCAGAGCGTGTGGCGATATCCAACTACCTTGCCTCAGGAGGTTCCCTCTTTGTGGCCTCCATGGAAGTGCTATCGCGGCTGGAGGAGTCGGTCGGGGCGGGCTTCATCCGGGATGTGCTCCAGATACAATCCTACACCCCGGATCCTGACAGCACTGGGGCAGCCGAGATTGAGGGAATCCCCCTCGATCCAATCTCCGCAGGGATCAGCCTGACGATGGATTACGTTGAGTATGAGAACCTGTGGATGGGACTGCTCGGCCCGGATATTTCCGACACCTTCGTTCCCGGACCGAAAGCTGCAAGCCTGTTCAGAAACGGTTCCGGGCGAACCGTCGGGCTCCGGTATCCCGGCCCCGGGCAGACGGCTCCGGGCCGTCTGGTCTTTTGCTCCTTCCCGTTCGATGCCATTCCCACTGCCGACAGGGGTCCGATTTTGGCCAAAATCCTCGCTTATCTGGCTCCGGGTTCCCACGGAGGTGGTGATGTGCTCCTTGATTCCGCAGCTTACACAATGCCATCCCGGGTGATTATTCAGGTGGGGGACTCGTCCAGAGCGGGTCTGGGGACCGTCACCGTCACCGCAGGCACCGACACCCAGCCGGGACCGCTGCAGACAACCCTCTTTGAAACGCCACAATCCGGCATCTTTGCCGGTTACCTTGATCTGATTCCCTCCACAAATGCTCCCCAGTCGGGAAAGGTGCGTGGAGCAAATGGCGACACCCTCACCGTTCACTACACCGACTCCCTTGCCTCCACGTCAACAGCCACCGCCATCATCGATACCCAACCCCCATCCACCCTGCTTGTGGAGGCGGAACCAGACTACGTCTCGGCAATCGTCTACTGGGATACCGACGAGCCGACAGATGCGCTCGTCCAGTTCGGGGAATCCCAGATCCTCAATCGAACTGCCTATGCCGGGGAACTTTCCACCGCTCACGAGGTCTCGATCCCGTTCCTTGCGCCGGACCGGCTCTATTACTATCAGGTCGTAAGCCGTGATGCCGCCGGGAACGCCATCGTGGACGACAACAACGGGCACCTCTATACCTTCCAAACCCTGAGGCCCGTCATCGCCCCATGGACCGACAATCTGGATTCGGGCGCCACAAACTGGTCCACCTATACCGACCCCTCATTTTTCGTCCCCGGCTCCACCCCTGAATGGACTCTGGGGGTTCCCTCCAACGAGTTGGCCACATCCGCCCATTCGCCACCCAATGCCTGGGGTTCGAATCTCAAAGGGGCTGCGGTGGATTTCACTGAGGCATTCCTGATCAGCCCCGCCATTTACCTCACTAACGGCAACGTCAGCACCCTGAAATTCTGGCACACCTACGACTTCTCAGACCTTTCCGGTTATGATGTCGAGTTTGGGCAGGTGATGGTTGTGGCGGATAATCAGGCGGCCGTCCCCATCGCGGAATTCGGGGATTCCTCCTTTGATTGGATTGAAGAGGAACTGGATCTCACCCCCTTTGCTGGAAAGGTGGTCTATCTGGTCTGGTATTACCTCCTGATCTCTCCCGAAACGGCCACCCGCCCGGGATGGCTCGTCGATGACATCTCCATCACCATGTCCAATCTGGCACCGGGCACGGTGACGATCACCAACAACCTCTGGCAGTCCTCCTACCTCCTGAGCGGTCCCCTGCACAAGAAGGGTGTGGGGACCTACGCCGTGTTCACGAATGCCCCGCCCGGGGAATACATTATGGAATACGTGGATGTGCCCTACTACCAGGCACCCAATTCCATCACCAACCATCTGGCGCCAGGGGGATCCATCACGTTCTCCGGCAACTACACCTTTGCCGATATCAATCACAACGGCATCTCCGATGCCTGGGAACTGGCATTCTTTGGCAACACATCCACCCGCCGAACTTCCACAACCGATTCCGATGGTGATGGGCTCACCGATCTGGCTGAATTTCTCGCCGGGACAGACCCCCTCCTGCCCAGACCGGCATTCAAACTCACAGCCACCCTGCCCAACCCGCAGATCATCCGGCTCGAATGGCCCACGACCGCCGGAAACCTTTATCGAATCCAGTCCAGCACGAACGCACAATCGTGGCTGAACGCAACTCCCTGGACCGAGGCCACATCCGGAGTATCACATCTCGATGTATCGAACCGCGCACCGGCAACATGGTTCCGTGCACAAACCTTCACACCAACAAATAGTCAGACCGCAGGCGGGGCTTCCGCTCTGCTACCCGCCGATCTGAAGCTGGAGGTTCAAGCCACTCCATCCAACCGGGTCCAGTTGCTCTGGCCGCCCTCCCCTCCTCACGCCTACCGGTTGGAATCCAAATCCAACGCAAACCAATGGACCCCGGTGGGGGATTGGGTCCAGCCCAAGTCATCCCCGGCCTCAATGCTGTTGCCCACGAATCCACCAGGCAATCCGGCTATGTTCCGGCTCCAGGTCCGCCCATGAGGCATGAACCTCCCCCAAGCCATGCAAACGCGGGGGCCCATCCCCGGTCGTAAGTTCCCGATCCGTGATTGATCCATGCTCCTTGCTTTCAACAAACCGTTTGGAGTCCTCTCCCAATTCACCCCGGATGGTTCACCCAACCGTCCGCTTTGCGAGTTTGGCTTTCCAAAAAGTGTTTACCCGATCGGCCGTCTGGATGCCGACTCAGAAGGCCTCCTCCTGCTCAGCGATGAATCGGCATTGAACAGTCGTCTACTGCACCCGCGCAGTGCCCACGAACGGGAATATTGGGTCGAAGTGGAGCGGGTTCCAGAACAGAACTCTTTGGACACCCTTGCAAAGGGCCTGGTGATACAGGGTCACGCCACCCTTCCTTGCCGCTGCTGGATGCTGGATCCCCAGCCCACCCCCGCCCCTCGCGTGCCCCCGATTCGGTTCAGAAAAAGCGTCCCAACATGCTGGCTGGGTCTTGAACTCGTTGAGGGCAAAAACCGTCAGGTCAGGCGCATGACTGCCGCCATAGGTCACCCCACCCTCCGGCTCATGCGCGTGCGCATCGGATCCTTTCTTCTGACCACTTTGGAGCCCGGCAAATGGATTGAACTCAACGACACGCAGCGTCGGGCCGTACTCGACTCGCCGGAACGGAGCAAAGGCGGAAATCTCGGGTAAAATTCTCGGGTTGCAATCGTCGGAATCACGCCTAGCCTAGTTCCTTCATTTATGGGTTTGAAGCTGCTGAATACATTGACGCGGTCGGTGCAGGATTTTGTCCCTCTCGATCCATCCGGAAAAAACGTGGGCCTCTATTGCTGCGGGCCGACTGTGTATGATTACGCCCACATTGGGAACTGGCGCACCTTCGTCTTTGGCGATCTGGTGCGCCGTAGCCTCGAATTCCATGGCTACAACGTGCGCCATGTGATGAACATCACGGATGTGGATGACAAAATCATCCGGCGTGTGAAGGAGACCGGTGGCACCTTGAGCGATTTCACCGGGAAGTTTGAAAAGGCCTTTTTAGAGGATCTCGCCGCCTTGCAGTGCCGCACTCCCCACCACACGCCAAGAGCGACGGAGCATATCCCCGCGATCGTGGACCTGATCTCGCGGCTCGTGCAGCGCGGTTTCGCCTATCAGGCACCCGATGGCTCGGTCTATTTCTCGATCCAGAAATACCGGGGTGCCGGCTGCTGCTACGGCCAGCTTGTTCACCTGAATTTTGAGGAAATGCGCACCGGGGAGCGGGTCGCCAACGACGAATACGCCAAGGAATCGCTCGCTGACTTTGCCCTCTGGAAAGCCCGTGTGCCGGAGGACGGTGCCGTGTTCTGGCCCAGCCCTTGGGGCGAAGGCCGCCCCGGCTGGCACATTGAATGCAGCGCAATGAGCATGCAGCTTCTGGGGCCCAGCTTCGACCTCCATTTGGGTGGTGAGGACCTCATGTTCCCCCATCATGAAGATGAAATCGCCCAGAGCGAAGGAACCGGCCTGCAACCCGAGGGCCAGCGCTTTGTAAAATATTGGATGCACGGCGCCCACCTGCTTGTGGAAGGCCGCAAGATGAGCAAATCGCTCGGTAATTTCTTCACCCTGAGGGATCTGATTGCCAAAGGGTTTTCCGGCCGGGAGATCCGTTATCTCCTCCTGACAGCACACTATCGGGAGACCTTCAATTTCACCCTGGAGGGACTTCAGGGTGCGCGCAGTTCCCTGCAGCGAATTGATGAGTGCATCGGAAAACTTCGGGAAATCGCGGCGGGAGAGACGGCTGGAGCCGATGATGCCCTGGTCCGACAACTCTCAAAGCCGCTGGAGGATGACTTGAACATTTCAGGCACCTGGGGCGCGGTGTTTGAGTGGATTCGTGAGACAAACCGGAAGCTCGCCGAGAATTCGATTTTGCCGGCCCAAGCCGCCTCCCTTTTGGCAAGCTGGGAAAAGATTGATGGGGTTTTGGGTGTCGGACTTCCTTCGGCGGCAGTCGTTCCAGCGGAAATCCTGGCTCTTGTCGAGGCCCGGCAGGCTGCACGGAAAGCCAAAGATTTCAAGCAGAGCGATGGCCTCCGCGATGAACTGAAGGCCAAGGGTTGGGTGATTGAGGACACGCCGAAAGGGGCCCGCGCCAAACGGATTGCCTGATGAAAGGCCTGCTGATCACATTTGAGGGGACGGAGGGAAGCGGAAAATCCACCCAAATCTCCCTTCTGGCAAATCGGCTGCGGGAGATGGGGCGTATTGTGCGCACCCTCAGGGAACCGGGGGGCACACCCATCGGCGAGGAAATCCGGCACACGCTCAAGCACAGCCAGAATAATCAGGCCATGTCCTCGGAGGCTGAACTGTTGCTCATGAATGCGAGCCGCGCCCAGCTGGTCCGCGAAGTCATCCGCCCAGCCCTCGCAGCCGGTGAGATCATCCTGTGCGACCGGTTCTATGACTCCACCACAGCCTACCAGGGCTATGGCCGCCAGCTCGACCTTCACATGGTCGATCTCATCATCTCCGCAGCGGTGGGAGAGACGCGCCCTGACCTGACCCTTCTGCTGCTCGTGACAACCGAAATGAGCGAACAGCGACGCCTGGCCCGTCAATCCACACTTCCATTCATGCGAGATCGCATGGAAGAGGCGGATCGCGCTTTTTTCGAAAGGGTACAGCAAGGCTATACAGAAATCGCACAAGCCCATCCCAACAGGGTGCGTTCGCTGGATGCCTCAGGATCGGTTGATCTGGTGAGGGACTCCATTTGGAAGTGTGTCGTTCCTCTGCTGGAAGCCCCTCCGGCAGCCTGAAAATCTGGCATCCAACGGGCGATGCCTCACCATCCCACTGCCCGAGACAAATCGTCAGACTACGGGAATGTGGCCTTGTCGGTGTGAGGCTCCAGCCTCCCGATTTCCAGCATGATTCTGTCTGCAACCTCCTGATAGATTTGCTTCAGGCGCGGCTTCGAACAGCGGGCAGCCTCCTGGCGCAAATCGGTGAAATCGATCGGCGGTCCATACTTGACCTGGACCCGCCTAAAAATTCGGGGAAGTATCTGCTGCCTTCCATAAGCTTCAAATGTTCCAAAAAGGCGGACGGGAATCACCGGGGCATTGGACTTGATCACCGTCAGACCAATACCGGATCGGGCCGACTGAAGCCGGCCATCGGAAGTTCGAGTTCCCTCGGGAAACAGGAGAATGGCCCCCCCTGCCAGCAACCGTTCAAGGATAACCTTCAAGCCCGAGGCACTGCCGCCATCCCGATCGACCGGAACCGCATGCACCATCCTCATTCCCCAGCCAATCACTGGAAAACGGAACAACGACTCGCGCCCGAGATAATTGATTGCACGGGTCAATCCGGCCCCCACCAGCGGTGGATCCAGATAGCTGGCATGGTTGCTGGCCAAAATGGCCGCACCTGTGGCGGGAACATTCTCCGGATTGTGAACACGCCAGCGAAACAGGAATTTATACATCAACCGGGAGACGACAAATACGAGGATGTATAACGGGTTCATGCGAATGGGTTCAATGGCCGTACATGCGTCATGAGCGGGGCAGCTTCAATCGAGCTTCAATGTCCTCGATGATCAGCCTGCTCGTCTGCTCTGCAGTCATCTCGGAATTGTTGATCACTCTTGCCCCCAGGGCAATCATCAGTGGGGAGGTCGCCCTCTGGCTGTCCCGGCGATCCCTGGCCTCAAGGTTTTCCGTGACGCCTTCGGCCGCCCGCCGACGTGTGCGCTCCTCAATCTTTGCGTCCAGGTAATACTTGAAATCCGATTCCGGAAAAATGTTGGTTCCAATGTCCCTACCCTCCATGACAAGGTCCCCGAACTGGGCACACTCGCGCTGGATCCGTTTCATCCACTCGCGCACTTTCGGAACTGCGGCCACATGCACCACAGCGGCGCTCACCTCGCTGGTCCGGATCTCCTGCGCCGGATAATAGCCATCCACCACCAGCCGGACCTGCCCTTCCGAGCTCTGAAGGGTGGCTTTCCAACGGCGGCAGGCCTTGGTCACCGCCAGGGAATCGTTCACATCAATTCCGTTCTTCAGGCAATACCAACCCAAAGTGCGATACATCGCCCCGGTGTCCACATGGAGGTAGTTGAGGATCTTCGCCACCATCCTTGCGTTGGTGCTCTTTCCACTGGCACTCGGGCCATCAATGGCAATGACGATGGGTTGTCTTTTTTTTGTGGTCATTTGAATTCGGTCAAATTGCAATCAGATCCTTCGGATCCAGCACGCAACCCGCCCCATCCCGGAGCTCGATATTGAGTCCGGAGGGGGCTGGCGCCGCCAGTTTTTGAAAGAAATTGGGGAACGTCTTTTTCACACAGGCGGGATTTTTGAGCCTGATCCCAGGAACCCTTAGTCCCAAAATGGCAAAACACATTGCGATGCGGTGGTCATCATAGGTCTCAATCTCCGCCCCATGCAGGGGACCTGGCCAGATCTCCAGGGTATCGCCCCGCTCCTCCACCCTTGCGCCACACTTTGCCAGCTCAGTCCGCATAGCCTGAACACGCTCACATTCCTGCACACGCAACCGGCCCAGATCAGTGAACCTCGTGCTTCGCCGCCCGAACGGGGCAAGGATCATCGCTGTGAGAATGCTGTCTCCCAGATCCCCCGATCGGGAGATTTCGACGCTACCAGCGGCAATAACTCGCGGGAATTGCTCGTCCACCTGCAGTCCGGATTCGGGCCAGAATGCAACCCTCACGCTATTCGCAAGAGACCCTCCCCTTTTGCCGCCCGGAACTTCCCCTGAAACCGGATTTGTTGAGACTCCCGCCTGATCGAACAGCCGGGCCGCGGCAACAAAATAACTGCCACTGGAGGCATCGGGCTCAATCCGGAACAAACCACCCTGTCCGGGGAATTGTCGAACCATATCGGAGGTCATCACCACGTAGGGTGACTCATCCTGATTCTCCCCCTCCACTTCAACCGTCCACCCGCCCTGCTTTGCAACCAGCAGCAGGGCAGAGGCGAACTGGGAACTTTGCCCGATGCTCACCCGGCATCGCCCTCTCTGAGGCCCTGTCCCATGAATTTTGGCTGGGAGCGTGTCGCCCCCCCCTGTGGCATCCACGCGGTAGCCGAGTTCCCTCAAGGCCCGGAAGAGGGCAGCCTGGGGCCGTTGGTGCATCCTCGCCACGCCGGACAGCCGAAAGATCCCCTGCCCCAGACACACGAAGGCCGCAAGAAACCGGGCGGCTGTACCGGCATTTCCCACATGAAGTTCCAAAGGGACATCCTCCGTGCCTCCACGAACAGCCTCGATCCCCCGCCCTTGAACCAAAATGGACCGGTTGGCTGGTTCATGCGGATCCGGGGAAACGCGGATCTCAAACCCAAGTTTCCTCAGGCATTCCACCATCACCTGGGTGTCCTCGCTCCAAAGAGCGCCCTCAAGCGTGACCTGCCCCTCCGCCAATGCTGCCAGAATCAAAGCACGGTTGGTGATGCTCTTGGATCCGGGAATGGCGATGACTCCCGCAGGAGGGGCGGCGGGAGGGATGATTTCAATCAGGTCGGGCAGTGCCATGGTTGAGAAAGGTTGCTGATCGATCATTCCGGGGTGGTGGTTGCTCCCCCCGCCGCGCCCACGCCCGAGGATCGGGTTGCCTGAATTCCCAATCCCCTTGCCGCCCAGGTATCACGCGTCGCTTTGGCCTGTAGAAAAAACTGGTGCACTCCAACCTCATCCCGCACCTTCAACCGCTCCATGAACTCCTGCAACCCGCTCACAAAGCGGGTCAGTTCCTCGTGAAGGTTTTTGTGATTGGCGAGCGCGATGTCCCTCCACATTTCCGGTGATCCCGAGGCAATTCGGGTGGTATCCCGAAAGCCACTGGCACACAGGTCAGCCTGATTGGATCCCCTTGCAGAGCCCAGAACAAAATTCACCAACTCGGCAGCGACAACATGGGGCAGATGGCTGGAGCGGCTTACCAAACGGTCATGTTCCGAGGGTGAAAGGCTCAACACTCGGGCCCCCACAGAACGCCAGAGTCCCTCGATTCTCTCCAGAGCTCCAGAATCAGTGCCCGGTGTGGGGGTCACCACGCAAACAGCCTTCTCGTAAAGATCGGGCCGACCGGCAGAAACACCTGTTTTTTCTGCTCCTGCCATGGGATGACTCCCGACAAAATGCCCACCTGCCTTGCCAATCACCTTTCCCAATTGCCGCACCACCCCGGATTTGACACTTCCCACATCCGTCACTATCGAACCCTTTTTCAACCGGGGAGCAATCTCCCGGGCAATCCCCGCCATCTGGGCAATCGGTGTGCAAAACACTATGAGGTCGGCTCCCTCGACAGCCTCAAGAAGATCGACCGTGGCCTGGTCAACCGCCCCGCAGCGCTCACACTCCTGAACGCTTGCTTCGCGGCGGACGTAGCCCGTCACCCGACCTGCCAAACGCCGTTCCCGCAGGGCCATCCCCAAGGAACCGCCCAGCAGTCCAACGCCTATCAATGTCACTCTCTTCCAATGCACCCGCGCAGTTTCAGCGTTCGTGCCCCTCGATTCAAGCAAAGAGAAGCCCTGCCATCAACCACCCGACGCCGCTTCGCGAGCCAGATCCATGATCATTCCCGGCATCGCGGGACTGCTGCCCACGCTTTTTGCATACCAGGCAAGTTTTCCCTGCCGTTCAGTCGGATTCCGCCAGGAGGGTTGCCCACCGGCCAACCGGCGCTGGACGACCATAGATGGTTCCCCAAGCAGCACCGGGATATCCTCCCGAACATGCATCCCCTCGCTCGCGAAAAACGGAACCACGACCAGATGGCGTGTGGCAGCGAGGGAAAAACAATCCGAAATCCGGGGGGATTCCTCAAGAAACACCGCCTTCACTTGGCTGTAAATTCCCATCCCGGCAATCCTTGTTGCTTGCAGTTCCACCCCCTCCCGCGATTTCGTGTTTTTCAGGGTTCCATGCCCGGCGATAAAAAGGGTTGTCTCCCCGGGAGGCGGACATCTTGGAAATGGAAACCGCTCCACGACCTCCCGTGAGCGGGCCAGGATCACATCGGTCACCCCAGAATGCCCCCCCACCACACGGGTGTAGAAAAACGTCCTGCCGTCACGCACCAAACGACGGCTTAAAACTCCGGACTCCTCCAGAAACCCCAACGCTCGTGGAATCACGATGTCGCTGAAATAGCCCTCGCTGATGAAGAATGGCACCAAAAACACTCGCTCAGACCGAATCTGTGAAAACACCTCCTCAACCGACGGTGTCTGCTTCCAGAAGGCACCATGAACCTCGCGAAAGGCTCCCAACTTCCGAATCGCTTCCACATGCTCGAGCACAGCCTGACTGGCTCCATCGCTCGAAGTTGTCCCATGACCGATGATCATCAGGGCCGAATCGCTGAATGTTCCTAAACTCATATCCCCCTTCACTTCTAACACTAAGCAAGCAACTCTTGGATCTCCTCCCACGAGAGGCTCGCTGCAAACTGCTCCTCGCCGCCAATCGTTGCCTGGATCACCTCCCGCTTGCGCTTTTGGAGGGTCAGGATCTTTTCTTCGACCGTATCGCGGGCAATCAGCTTGTAACTCGTGACCACCCGGGTCTGACCGATCCGGTGGGCCCGGTCTGTTGCCTGGTCCTCCACTGCCGGATTCCACCAGGGATCAAAGTGGATGACCGTGTCCGCCCCGGTCAGGTTCAGGCCGACACCGCCAGCCTTGAGGCTGATCAGGAACACCGGGATCTGGGGGCTGGATTGAAACCGGTTCACCACCTCGCCGCGATCCTGGGTTGAACCATCCAGATAACAATATTCAACCCCCTCACGCTTCAGTTCCTCCTGCAGCAGAGCCAGCATCCCGACAAACTGGCTGAACACCAGCACCCTGTGGCCGCCATCCAGAACTTCCTCCAACAACTCCCTGAACAGTTCCAATTTTCCAGATGTGGCATCCGGGTCCGGCTTGTCCGACTTGAGCAGGCGCAGATCGCAACACACCTGCCGAAGGCGTAGAAGAGCGCTCAAAACAAGCATTCGACTCCGGGCCTCCCCCTGCTCACCCACAGCTCCCAGCACCTCCTTCCGGGTCGCTTCGATGAATTGCTGGTAAACCCCACGCTGCTCCGGAGTCAGTTCACAAAACGAGACCTGTTCCAGCTTCGCAGGGAGGTCGGCAGCGACTTCCTGCTTCAAGCGGCGCAGGAGAAAGGGTCGCAAACGCCTCGCCAGCCGTCCCTGCACCGCAGGGTTTCTCTCCCGGGCAATGGGTTGCTCGTAGCGCTCCCGAAAATCCTGTGCCGAACCAAGGTAGCCCGGCATCAAAAAGTCAAAAATCGACCACAGATCGAGCACTGAATTCTCCATCGGTGTTCCTGTCAGCACGATCCGGTTCCTGGCCCGCACAGCTTTAACAGCCTGGGCATTCTGTGTGCGCCTGTTCTTGATATGCTGTGCCTCATCCAGGATCACCGTGTCGAACTCCAATCCACGGTAGTGCTCCGCATCCCGACGGATCAGCGCATAGCTAGTAATCACCAGATCTGCCCCGGGGATCTTCGAAAAAAGGGCACGCCTGTTTGGTCCATGCAACGCCAGAACCTTAAGACCAGGGGTGAACTTTTCCGCCTCGGAAACCCAGTTGAAAACCAGGCTTGTGGGACAGACAACCAGCATCGGTGCAACATTCAAATCCGTGTCACCCGCCCCGGCCCCGGGACCCACCTTTCGAATTCGCCCGGCATCCCGGGTCTGCAGGACGGTTTGCAAAAATGCCAGCACCTGCAACGTCTTGCCCAACCCCATTTCATCCGCCAGGATGCCACCAAACCCGTTTTCACGCAGAAACCACAACCAGGCGACGCCCTGCTTTTGATAGCCACGCAAAACCTCCTCAAGCGGCCCAAGCGCGGGACACGAAAGGGTCGCCTCTCCGCTTTGGCCTGAGGCCTTCTGACGCCAGGAAGCTGGGGCCTCTAGTTTCCAACCCGGCTGCTGACGAAGGGAGCTTTCAAGAAACGCCGCCTGGGTCTGGTTCATGCGGTATCCGTTTGCATGCTGTTGGGGAGCGCAATCCAACAGCACCTCCTGCAGCTCTTCCACAGCACCGGTGTCGATGATCCCCAGCTTCCCATTCCTGAGCCGCGTATGGCATTGCCCGGAAAGTAGGAGGCGCTGGATATCCGACTGGGAGAACTTCTCACCGTCATGGCTGGCAAATACGACCCCCAGATCAAACCACTGCACGCCTGAGGATGTGATTTCGAATCGGGGCTCTATCCGCTCCAGATTCTGGGCTGTGCTCCGCTGCAACCGCTCCTCAAGGGAAACGCTCCACTCCCGCTCAAGACGGGTGAATTCGCGGGAGAAAAAGGTCAACACCCCCTGCTGGCCCTGCAGTTGCATCCGCCCCTGGGAGTCCGGAGTGGAAAAACCACTCCTCTGCAGCCTTCCCACTGCCGCACGCTCTGCCGCATTATCACGGGTCGCATAACGGGTCGGCTTGTTCGGATCCGGCACCCATGCTGCCTCTCCAGCTTCAGTGACGCCAATGGTCATCACCCTCGCTCCATAGGAGCACTGCAGCACCGCAGTCAGCTGCGCCAATCCGCCCTTTAGTTCCAGAGAAAATCGTGGGGGCTGCGGTTCAAGCTGGAAATCCTCCAGTTTGAAATTGGCTTCAACTCCCGCTTTTTTGAGCACTGGCCAGGACTGCATCAGAAACACAGGCACCTGCATGCGGGAAATGCGGACCGGGCCATTCTTCAGTCCCTCAAGCCCCGGAAACCCGGCCAGAGGACGAAATTCGCCGCCAACCCACGCCCAATTCCCATCCACCATCTTCAGCGAGGGGGAACCGCCGGATCCCAACATCAAGCGCACCACGATCTCACCGTCAGGCTCCAAGGTTGCCGTCACGGGCAGGGACAACGTATCAGAGCTGACTGTCAGCGCGACCTTCCCAGAAAGAAGTTCCGGATGGTGCATCAGGACGGGGAGCAAGGATCCCATATCTAGCAATCCCAGTTGCATGAAGCTCGGGATGACCCCCTTCGTGAGGCGTTGAGCCCACGCAATCACAGCCTGATCCTGCGGAGAGAACGCAAAGGATCTACCTTTGGGGAGTGCGGATAGGGAGGACCTTCCTCCCCCCTCCCAGATAGCCTCGATGGAGAGCATCACCTTCCCTCGAACAAGCGAATCCTCAAGATTAGGGGGAAAGACAAGCCGCAGTGAAGCAGGCAATCCACCCGGCGAGTGCAACCCTGCCCCCTTGGATGGGTTCGTTTCCGCGTGTCCTGCCCTGTTCGCCCGATCCCCAATATCGGACGGACGGGACCCTTGGGTTCCCGCCACACGCTCCCCTCCGGAACCGGACTGCTGCTGAAGCCAGTGCAATCCAACAGCGACACTGTGGGCACAGATTTTCCCCCACTGACGGGCATCGCGACAGGTGCACAAATTCTCGATGTCCGACTGGCTCTTGATCACCATCGAGGCCCTGAATGAACCCTGATCCACCTGAACCACTCCCCGCAAGAGGGGATCCTCCCAATGGGAACTAAGGACCCGGGACTGAAGAATGTAGGCTCTGGCAAGTTTCATCACTTCCCATCCACCTGCGTTGCTCAGCAGCTTCTCTGTAAGTTCGACGGACATCGCCGTGAACCATAAGGTCGGGTAGGCCGCCTTTCAAGCAGTGCTTGTCCCTGAGAGGGGGCCAGACGAGGGAATGGGTCAAGGAAGAATATACTCCCCGGAATGAATCGAGGCATCCTGAGGTTTGGTGGGCTTCATGAGAGCGAACCACAAATTCGATCTGATCCAGGGACCTGTCAGCGATTTCTGGAAAACCACCGACTGCACCGTTTGCCAGGTGGGGAACATGTCACTCCCGTAGTTTTCCGTCTGGAATGCCTTCATGGCCACCACATCCGTGGAGCTAAAATAGCGGGCGTTGAGAAGCGCCAAACCGATCATGAGAATGCATGCGTGGCGCACCATCCCGGCAACCATGCCTAAAAAATATTCACCGCGTCCAAAAAAATCACTGCCCGCCAGCTTGGATCCCACCCGCTCTTTCACGACATTAAGAAAAATAAGTCCAAAAAACACAATCGCGACATAGACGAGGAGGTAGGCCGTCAAAAGGCTAAGGTGCAGCTTGCCAGCCACCATGCCGCCCAAAAACTCATAAAGCAGGGTGGCCCCCACGAGGATCAGGATCCATTTTATGGCATCAAACAGTTCCCCGGACATGCCATTCTTCCTCCCGGCGGAAATTCCGAGAGTGAGAATGACCAACAGGGCCAGATCGAACAGGTTGATCGGCAGATTTAGATTCATTCGGCAGCTGCGTTTAGGCGCTTGGCCAACCGATTTACAGCAGACATCATGCCACAAATCCTGAGATTTGCTCTTGTTAACTCACCCCTTATACCGCAATGGTGTTTGGAATGACGACGCGCAGCAAAGTCACCGACGACGAAATACGCCAGATGAAGTCCCTGGGCCGCAAGGTCGCGGCCCTGACTGCCTACGATTATCCGATGACAAAACTTCTCGACGATGCGGGGATACCCTTGATCCTCGTCGGGGATTCTCTTGGCATGGTGGTGCTGGGCTACCCCGACACCACGCATGTCACCATGGCTGAGATGGAACATCACGTTCGGGCGGCGGCCCGGGCCCAGCCACGAGCATTGCTATCAGCCGATCTCCCTTTCCGCTCATACGAGACCGTTCAGGATGCCGTCACTAATGCGCGGCGGCTGATAGCCGCAGGGGCTGAGGCTGTCAAAGCAGAGGGCGGGATCGAGATCATCGATCAGGTCAAAGCGATCATCGCGGAGGGCATCCCCTTCTTCGGCCACCTGGGAATGCTTCCTCAGCATGTTCTTGAGGTTGGGGGTTACAAGGTTCAGGGGAAGGTGGAGTCAGAGCATCAACGACTCCTGCAGGATGCAAAGGCACTGGAGCAGGCGGGAGCTTTTGCACTCGTCCTGGAGTTGGTTACCAGCCCCGTTGCGGGAGAAATCAGCACTCACATCTCCATCCCAACCATTGGCATCGGATCGGGAAAACTGTGCGACGGCCAGGTCCTCGTCACTCCCGACCTTCTGGGGATGCTTCCATGGTTCAGCCTCAAGCACGTGAAACCACGTCTCAACGCAGCAGAGCAGATGCGCAGGGTGGTGAGCGAGTGGCAGGAATCCGTATGCCAGCAGGCGATGGCTTGATTCACACCCGGACAAACACCTGCTTTTCCCCGCACTCGGAGCTGCGCATGGATTGAAAAATTGTTCCGGGCAGCTAATCTGCTGCGCAACAACAAACGATCTGTAAAATGAAAAACAGCATACTGGTGGTGGCACTTCTGGCTGCAGCCTTGATCAGTTCCGGGTGCGTGACAAAGAAGGCGGCGGAGGCAAAGGCCCGTGCCGCGTTTTTCGCGGGCCAACAGCAGGGGCAAATGCGAAGCAACAGTGCACAGGGACCGACAATCTTTATCGCAGGGCAAGTCCGGTTACACGCCGTCCCCTGGACACCAGGCATGACCTTGGCAGCAGCGATTATCGCAGCAGACTATCAGGGAGGTGATCCCCGTGTCATCGTTCTGACCCGAGGTGGAGAGGAAATGGCGATTGACCCAAAGCGCCTTCTGAGCGGCGAGGACATCCCTTTGCTCGCAGGGGACTCAATCGACCTGCGTTGAGGATTGCCCTACCGGAGGGGCACCGGAGTAATCTCACGCTGCAGCTGCCTGACCCGGGGGGATGCATAAACCTCTTCATGCCCCCCTTCCCTCGTGATCACAAGAACACCGCAGTTGGGGAGGGATTTAATGAAAGCCGCCCCGGCTTTCCTGCCAAGGATGCAAACCGCCGTGGCTGCCGCATCGGTGGTGGTGGCATTCGGACCTATCACGGTCGCTTGCACCCGGTGTGTCAACCCGAGCCCGGTGCGCGGATCCACAATATGAGAATAGCGGATGCCTCCAATTTCGATGGATTGCTCGGTGTCTCCCGAGGTGGAAACGGCTGCGTTTGAGAGTATCAGGTTTCTGGTGAGGATGTTGGTCTTTGAATCAATGCCGGAAACCCCCACCTTCCACCCCACCTGTCCGGGAGGCGGCCTCCCTATGGCAATATCTCCACTCGCCGCCACCAGGGCCCGATCCACCCCCATGCCCTTCAGCACCTTGAGGGCTTCGTCAGCTGCGTAACCCTTGGCAATTCCCCCTGCATCCAAACGCATCCCCGGGCGCAGCAAAGTAACCGTGTGCTTGCGGAAATCCAAACGCAAATACCGATATCCCACCAGCCCCCTTGCTTCCTGCAACTCAGCCGCACCAGGGAGCGTCCCACGCTTCCGTGAGAACCGCCAGAGGCGGACGTAGGGACCCACCGTGCAATCGAACGCCCCTCCGGAACGCTTGGAAAACTCCTCGGACCGCCGGAGCACTTCAAAAAGATCCTGACCCACAGAAACTGGCTGGCCAACGGTTGAACTCCTCAACATGGAGAGTTCACTATCCGCCTGATAGTCGCTCAGGATGTCTTCCAGTGTGTTGATCCGCTCAAATGCTGCCGTAGCGGCGGTCGTTGCCCATTCCCTGTTGGTTGCATACAAGGTGATTTCAAACAGGGTTCCCATGTGGGCTCCTTTGAAATGGAAACGGGTCAGACTGGCATCAGCAGCTCCCGGAACTGCCACTGGTGTGGTTCGGCATCCCGCGAGGAACGGCAACAGAGTCAGGAAAATGAAAGCCATCGCCGCAACCCCAACGTTCCTGGAAACTGATCCTTTGGGGGAGGATGGATTGATCACTGTAAGATGGGGATGAAAATCATCCATGATCGGAATGGGATAAGCAAAACCCACTTGCCATGGGTTGCATGCTTCCTTCAGAACTTGAAAAAAACCTTCACGCCCTCAATTCGAGGGCGTGAAGGTGGCGAATCATACTCTGGCAGGATCAACCTTTGACAACCGGAACCACAGGCGGGTTGGCCAGGATGTTGTGCTGGCTCGGCATGGGAGGCTGCAGCGTGCGGAACGCTTCCCAGGTCATCTTGGACGGATCCTGATAAAGGAGGGACGGACCGTAGGCGAACGTCGAATTGAGGATCTCTTCAGCTGTCACCTCACCACCGCTATAGGCGGCCTCGCGGCCCATGATCGCTGTGAGTGTGCTGTCGGTGACCTGCTTGGCCTCATTCAACGGTTTGTCTTCAATGATCGCACGGATCAAGTCGACGTGCTCGTTGACGTAACCGTTGTCCTTCTCAACTTTTTCCGGTCTCCAAACTTTGCCATCTTTCGTCTTGATGATGTTGCGACCGTCGTTCAGTTCAACGGTGCCGATCGTTCCAGCAGCAGCCTCGCTGACGGATGCCCAACTGCGCTTGACCTGCCCGCAATAACTGTGCAGGTGTGTGCCATTGGCATAGGTGTATTCGACAGCGAAATTGTCCCATATCTCCCCCGACTTACCTTCCAACTGCTGGCGGGCACCCATGCCCCAGGCGCGTACGGGATGTTCGCCCTTCATGATCCAGTTGGCGATGTCGAGATTGTGGACGTGCTGTTCGCAAATATGATCACCGCACAACCAAACGTAATGATACCAGTTCCGGATCTGCCGTTCCAGATCTGTGCTACCGACATCCCCACGGTGCCAGATCGGCCCACCATTGACCCAGTAGGTTCGCAGCGCGGTGATATCACCAATTTTCCCATCATGTAGTTGTTTGATGGTCTGAATGTAGCTGGGGCGATGGCGGCGCTGGGTGCCGGCAGCAACTTTCAAATTCTTCTTCAGCGCTTCCTGGTGCGCGGCATACATGATCTTGAGACCGGGGCCATCCACCGCGACCGGCTTCTCCATGAATACATTTTTTCCGGCGGCGATCGCAGCACGGAAATGAGGGGCGCGGAATCCGGGAGGCGTGGCCAGAATCGCATAATTAACACCGGGAACCTCCAGCGCCTTCTGATACCCGTCAAAACCGCTGAAACATTTGTCCTCAGGCAAACCGAAGGTATCCTTTCCGCCCTTGGCCTTCTCAGGGAAAATGTCGGCCACGGCGACAATCTTTGCCTCGACGCCAACTTCCTTGGCTGCTTCGCGGAAGTTTTCACCAGCTCCGCTGCCTCGGCCACCCATCCCGATGATCACAGCGTTGATGGTTTGCTTGCCCTGCCCTACGACGATGGAGGGGAAGTTCACCACTGCCGTGGCGGCTGCCGCAGCGAGTGTTGAATTTCTGATAAACTGCCGGCGCGAAAAGGACGCGCCATGGGGATTGGTGTTTTCTTGCATGGTGATTGCGCTTTGTCTATGTGGCGTCCGTATCCCCTGCGCTTTCGTGCGAAAGCCGCAAGGGCCGTCCGATCCACCACGATTTATTGCCGTTTGCTTTGGTTTCAGTGCTAACTGCCAGTTCTGGAACTTCCTGAACTGTGGTGAAAGGGACAACCCCCTTCACCCAAGGTTAAATTCAATCCCGCTCCACGCCGCTGGTCCAATACCTCTGCAACTCCCCAGCAGAAGGGACTTTCAAGGGGCGAACAACGCGGAAGCCCACAAACTGGGCATCCGAAAAATACCAGATGCTCTTGGGCAACTGGGGATCCTGCATCTTCCAGGAACGATCGGAACCCCTGCGGGCCCCACTGCGACACTTTGCAGCCTCATCATCCCAGGAACCACCACGGACCGCGTGGGGATACGGTTTGGTTGCCCTGTTCCACGGGAAAACCGATGTCCCCTGCTGTGCGGAAACGCGATAGTATTCGGGATCGTATTGATCCAGAACCCATTCCACCACATTCCCATACATGTCATGGAGCCCCCACGGATTTGGCTTCTTCTTGCCCACCTTTTGATACTTGAAATCGCTGTTCTGCTCAAACCAGGCATGATTCGGAAGCTCCGTCGCATCTTCCCCAAAGTAATAGGTGGTTTTCGTCCCGGCCCTGCACGCATATTCCCACTCAGCCTCGGTCGGCAGGCGGTAGAAATGTCCGGTCTTGGCGCTCAGCCATTGGCAATATTTGTTGGCCGCATGCTGGGTCATCGCGATGGCAGGGAATCCGTCCTTCCCCATCCCAAAGCTCATTTCAACATAAGGCTTTGAGGGGTGCGTGATTGCATCGGCCAGCTTGTCACCGTCGGCATCCGTCGGGACGGTCCCACGCGTGCGGCGCTCCTCGTCGGGATACATGAATAGCTCGTATTCATTCCAGGTGATCTCGCACTTGCCCATCCAGAACGGCTCGATCTTGACTGTGTGCTGCGGACCTTCATCAGCGTTGCGCTTGGCTTCGGAGTCCGGGGTCCCCATCGTGAACTCGCCGGATGGAATGGGTATCATGGCATACTCCGCACGAGTTCCCGGGATGGTGTTCGTGTAAGGATGCATCTCAGGCTCCGTTTTCTCAACGATCTTTGAAACGATGCGCTGGTGGATGTCCGGAATGGTGATGTTGTCGTTATCAGCGAGCGAGGACAACCCCCCATAAACGCCTGGTGTGCAGCCTTCCCCGGCCCAGGTGTAGAGTTGATAACGGGTGGAATACTTGCCCGTGGAGGTTTGGGTCAACACTACGAGCCCCGCCGGGGTTTTGGTCACGCTTGTGAAGATGTCGTTTGTCGCAGAAATCGTTTGGGACAACTTCGGGGTCTTTGCACCATCAAAGGTGAACAGGCCTGCCGTCTGACCCTCGCCAAAAATCGCCACAAAACCAGCTCCCTTGGGCTGATCAATTGGAATAATCGCCTTCACGGGCTGTCCCAGGTCAAAACTTTCAGCCTTCCCGAACTCAAGTTTGCCGGGGGCACTCTCATTAAGCGAACGGAACGAAAACGAGGTCTCGCCCGGCTTATAAACCAGAAAGTCCCGCGCATCCTTTGAGCGGAAGCTGCCGATGCAATAATCGGCACCGGCGGGAAGGCCTGAGAGCACAACGGCGTCCACAAGCTTGCCGGAATCAACAGACTCAACTTTGAGGGCATCCGGAGCGACGAGCATGGCGACATACGCGGCCGATCCGGTTTTCATCGAAAAACTATTCGCCTTGGCGGGAACCCCTGAGAGGCCTGCCTCACTGATCTTCGGATATTCAGCTCCGTCGTTCCGAAGGAGGGTCGCCAGATTGGCATCCGGGGAATTGTAGATGCTGCCGACGAAGAGGTCCGCCAAAGGGGTGTTACCTGCCCCCCCAATGTCGAGAGCAGCAATGACGTTGGGACCCAATCCAGCCTCAAATGGTAGAATCTGGGGTTTGGAGGAGGAACCCCGGTTCGAAATATCCACGATGCTGATCTGGTTGGCATCCGGGCCTGTTAGAGCCAGGGATTGACCGGCACCCGCCACGAGCTTGCCAATAGCGATCCCCGTCACTCCTTTGATCCCGCTGGGGCGATTATCCACCCAGGCAAAAACCCCCGTCTCAAGTTGGTAGCCGAGCCGGATCTTACCGCTTTCCTTGTCCACAATCACCATGTCAGCCCGGCCGTCCCCGTCAAAATCGCCGGAACTGAAGAGTTCACGGGCCGTCTCAAAAACGAACGATCCAGCTCCTTGTGCCATGGTGGAAACAGGAGAGATGCTGGAAATGACACCAAATAGGGCAATAAAACAGTAAACTTTCATGGTTTCAAAAAATGCAGGGCTAGTCTGGCAATCAGGCAGGTAAAAAGTCAAACCCGGACCGCAGAAAAATGAGGGCCATCAGATCACCTTTTTGGGGGATGGATCCCCGGCCAAACGGCCCGGTCACTGACCGCTCGCCTGTTTAACCGTGGACAACCAAACACAAACAATCCGGACAACTCTGCTTCACGGGAACTTGAAAAGCCTTTGACTCACCCCGCGCGCAAATGCAGAATGAAGCAGTTGCCACTATGAAATTCCCTCGCTTTTGGTCGTTGCTGGCCTTGCTGCCGGCCATCTCTCTGCATGCTGCTGACAAGGCGTCTTCGCTTGAAACGGCTGCACAAACCCGAACAGTTTTCGAGAAACCAACCGTCGATTACAGCACCGGCCCCCTATGGGTGTGGAACGACATGCTCACGGAATCCCGAATCCGGTCGGATTTGAGGGATCTGGCCTCCCAATCAGTCAAACAGGTTTGGGTTCATCCGCGCCCGGGCTTGATGACCCCCTACTTCTCGGCCTCCTGGTTTCAGCTTTGGCAGACCGCATTGGACGAGGCCGCCAAGCTGGGCATGAAGGTTTGGATCTACGACGAAAACAGCTATCCATCCGGATTTGCCGGCGGGATGGTCCCTGATGCCATGCCCGAGTCTCGCGGACGCGGCATGGTCTTCAAAAAGGAGCAGACCGTCCCCAAGTGGCAGCCCGAATTCATCGCGGCCTACCGTGTGGATGATGGCAAGGTCGAGAACGTCACCGCCCGCGTCAAGAGTGGCGACCAGACCCTTCCTGCTGGTGAGTATCTGGTGGCAACCCAGGTCCGCTCTGGAAATTCCCCCTGGCACGCAAACCGCTCCTATGTGAACCTGCTCTCGCCCGGGGTCACGGAAAAGTTTCTGGAAGTGACCATGGAACCGTATCGCAAGGAGATCGGGAAACATTTCGGCAAGCGGGTGCCGGGTGTCTTCACCGATGAGCCAAACATCCGGCCTGCCGGTGACTGGCCCTGGAGCGAGGTGCTGGTGGGTGAATTCCAGAAGCGCTGGGGTTACGATTTGCTCGACCACCTCCCCAGTCTCTCCCAGCAGGTTGGCGATTGGCGGAAGGTTCGGCACAATTATTTTGAGGTTTTAAACGCGCAGTTCATTGAGCACTGGGCGAAGCCCTATTTCGAATACTGCGAGAAGAACGGCCTCAAGTTCACAGGACACTACTGGGATCACGAATGGCCCAACTGCCAGGGTGTTCCTGACAACATGGCCATGTATGGATGGCACCAACTGCCGGCCATTGACTGCCTGATGAACCAATACGCTGAGCACACGCACGCCCAATTCGGCAACGTGCGAATGGTGCGGGAACTCACCAGCGTTGCGAACCAACTGGGCCGCCGCCGCACACTTTGCGAGACCTACGGTGCGGGTGGCTGGGATCTCCGGTTTGAGGACATGAAGCGGATCGGTGACTGGCTGCAGGTTCTGGGGGTCAACACCATCAATCAGCACCTGACCTATTCCACGATTCGTGGAGCCCGCAAGCGGGATCATCCACAATCGTTTTCCTATCACACCCCCTGGTGGCCTGCCTACCATCTTTCCGCAGAATACTTTGCCCACCTTTCAGCCGCTCTCTCCCAGGGGGAGCAGATCAACAAGATTCTCATCATCGAGCCAACCACAACCGCCTGGATGTATCAGGGTGACGGCGCAAAGCTCGGAGAACTGGGGGATGCCTTCTTCAAACTGCTGCTCCAAATGGAGTCGATGCAAGTGGAGTATGACCTCGTCTCCGAAGATATCATGGCGCGTCACGGCAAGCCGGGAAGTGGCACTCTCCATGTCGGGCAGCGTGAATACTCCATGGTGATCATTCCGCCGCTCACGGAAAACATGAACAGCAGCACAAAGGATCTGCTTGATAGGTCAAAGGTCCGGGTTGAGTGTTCAGGCGCACAACCACCCCGCATCGATGGTGCGATTCCCTCCTCCACGACTGCAGCAGCCGATTATGACAAGGCCTGTGCAAGCTTCAGGGCGGATCCCTCCGCCGAGCTCCGGCGCCTGACGGGCCTCGCTGCAAGTCTGCCTCTGTCAGGCGATTTCGCGATTCATCGGGCGGATGGCGACGCAGGAATCCTGCTTCACCAGCGCAGACAATTGGCCGATGCCGAAATCCTGTTCCTCGTGAATACAAGCATCGATCACGAAAGCTCGGGCGAAGTCACCACTTCCCGCTCCGGAGTGCAAGAGTGGGATGTTTACACTGGAAAAACCCAGGCCGGACGGGCCACGCGCAGGGATGGCCACCTCACAATCCCATTCTCACTCCCCCCTTCCGGCAGCAAACTTCTGCTGCTCTCCTCGAAGAGTTCCGGCACGCCGCCCCCGGTGGGTATCAGCCGGATCATTCAGCCGGCATCAACCCCGAAGGTGACTCGGGATCAGCCGAACGTCCTCACTCTGGATTTCGTCGATGTGACGGCCGGAGGAAAATCCCGCACAAACATCTATGTTTACGCTGCCAACCGTTTCGTATGGCAGCAAAACGGGATGGATCAAAACCCATGGGATAGTGCCGTCCAGTTCAAAGACGAACTGATTTCGAAGAAATTCCCTGCCAATAGCGGCTTCAGCGCTACCTACAAGTTCAATGTCGAGGGCAATCCACCCTCCGATCTGGCCATAGTCATTGAACGCCCTGACATTTACCACGTCTCATGCAACGGCTCACCTTTGTCCTGGACCCGCGGCGAATGGTGGTTGGATCGTGCCTTCGGCCGGATTCCACTTGGGAAACTGGCCCGGGCCGGGGAGAACACCATCACCATCGAGGCTTCCCCATTCACGATGTTCCACGAACTCGAATCCGCATATCTCCTGGGGAATTTCAGTCTCAAATCCACCAGGAAAGGGTTCGCCGTAACACCTCCCTGCCCTTTGGATCTGGGCACCAGAACCAACATCCTGACTCATGGGAACAGCCCCGAGCGAACGATGTGGATCTCTGCGGGAATCGGTTTCTCCAAGGATGGAGCAGGCAACCCGGTCGAGGATCGCAATCCATGGCTTCTTTTCGATCTCGGCAAAGTGGTTGAACTGGGCGAAATACAGTTCTGGAATTACAACGAGGGAACCCCTGCTGACTTGAGCAGGCGTGGGGTGAAGGAAATCAGGATCAGAACGGCTGTGGGAGACCCCACAGCAAAGGAAGGGGTCAGTCTAGGTGAGTTCACCCTGACACAGGCAAATGGGGTGGCCGGGGTAGCCCAAAGTGTAACGGTCCCGCCCACAAGGGCTCGTTATGTCAGGATTGATATTCTTTCGAATGCCAACGGGGTTCACTACCCCTGCGTTGGTGATCCGGACGATAATGGTTTTGTGGGATTGGCTGAGGCCCGTTTTCTCACAGGCACAGGAACAATTATCCCATCGGTAAAGGCGCAAGCCTCTTCGGAACTCAAACGTTTCAATCGTCTGGCCTCTATGCTGACCGATGGCAGCGGACTTGGTCAGGATAGGCAGGGATGGAACCGGCAAGGCCTGCCATTCTATTCAGCAGGTGTGACTTATGCTGAGACGTTCCAGTTATCATCCGTCCAGGGGAAATACCGGGTCAGGATGGATCAGTGGTATGGGAGCGTTGCCGAGGTTAAAGTGAACGGCAAGCCAGTGGGTTATATCGATGCGCCGCCTTGGGAATGCCAGCTCGGCAAATCCCTGCGCCCCGGCGCAAACCTTGTGGAAGTGACCATCTTCGGCACCCTGAAAAATACTCTCGGGCCGCACCACGGGAACTTCCCCGTCGGATCGGCCTGGCCCAGCATGTTCAAGCAGGGACCGGAGGATGGAATTCCCTCAGGTTCCCAATACGCGACCGTTTCCTACGGCCTGTTTGCCCCATTCACACTAGTCGAGGAACTGCAGCCGAAACCAGGCCGTTGAGGGAAATGACCTCATAAGGGTTCAGTGATAGCCCCTGTCGCGTGACTACGGCAGGGGCGATTCCCCACATGGGGAGTGTCCTCGAGAGCCTGCATCTGGCTCGAACCGTCAGCTTGAGAGGGCCTTCCAACAGAGATAATGGCCTTACCGTTGCGGCCCCACCTGATCCAACTGGATGGGTTGAAATCCCAGGCGGAATGCGGGTGATCCCTTTCGAAGAGTGAAATCCCCTTTGGAGGGATTCAAGAAGAGGGGATCTTCGATGATGGAATTCTGATCATGCTTGCGATCGCGCCACTGTTGGAGACTGCCTCCGGGAAATTTCATCTGTCCTCCGGCACTACCAACACGCCCGTCGAAGAACAGGTTCCGGTCCATCATGAAATGATCACCATCCCAGTTGCCCCCGAGAACAACACCCTGGTTGAAGTAAACAATGTTCGTCGCAAAAGTGAAGCTCGGATGCGGTTCCGCCCGGGATCGTTGTATCTGGTGTTCGACAGCCTGGGCAAAGATGTTGTTGTAAACGTGATTGGTAGCTCCGTAATGCTGATGAAACCCTCCATGCGTCGTGCGGTAAACCACGTTGCTGATTGCACGCATGCCGCTGGTGCCCTCGTCAAAGTAAATCCCCCATCCTCCGTAGCGGACGGCGGAAATATCGTGCCAGAGGTTGTTCAGGATCAGGCTGCCGTCATGCCTGCCAAGCGTGTAAATGCCTCCCATGTCACTCAGGATCGGGCCGTCCCCGTTGGATTGAACTCCGATGTGATGCACGTGATTGAATGCCACGAGGGTGTTGGTCGCCAGGGCTGGTCCATAACCCCAGGTCCAACCAACGGAAATCCCCGTGTAATAGAAATCGTGAATCTCATTGTGGAGCAGTTTATTGCCCGGTGACTGACCGATCCAGATGCCAATCGCACTGTGGAACAGCCGCCCCCCCTCGAAAAACCGGGAGTTGACCACCGTGTTGTCCCCTGCCCGGTCCTGAGGATCCTCCCTCACACCGGCCTCACCCAATCGCAAACCTCCGGCACCCAGATCGGAAAACTCGCAACCACGAATCGTGTTCCGCTGACATCCCCGGGCAAGTTCCAATCCGTAGCCACCCAGATGCGTGAAACCACACCGGTCCATGCTGCAGTCCCTGACATACTCGCCAACGATCGCACCGGGCACTCCAATAGCAGCCTGTGCAAAACCGCCAACCGCAGCCTCAGGCGCGGGTGAAACCTGACGCTTTGAATCCCCTTCAAAACCACTCGGGAAATACCACTCGGTGTGGGAAAAGTCGATGTTCACGAGCCTCAGGTTCTGGATCGGCTGGGCCGCACTGCCATCAAAACTTGCCAACTGGGGCAGACGGGGGACGATGACATCCAACCCCTGTAGTTTTTCTCCGGGTCTGGGGATGTAATGAAGAAGCCCTCTCTCAAAATCCAAAAACCACTCTCCCGGTTCATCCAAAGCCTCCAAAGCCCCCTCGAGATAATACTGATCACCCTCACCAAGCTGAAAGACGGATCTCTTGCTGAAGGTTACAGATTTCGTCCCCGGATCCACCTTGGTCACGGGCAGCCGTGACTCCACCCAGCGGGACATCACCACCACCTCAGCCTGCGTGATGGTCAGCCAGGGCTTCAAATCATCCGGGAAGAATTGAAACCGGGACTGGCCCTGAGTCCATTCCTTCGTAGCGTCCTGGACCGCTGCCACCTTCAGATATCCCTGATTCGGATGGCGGGCCCGCACAGCACGTCGACCGTTCACCCAGATCTGGTGGAACATGGGAGGATGAGCCACTGTGCCACTCTGGGTCTGCCCCCAGGAGGGAACTTCAGCCACCCAGACCTTCCTCCCTGACACCTCACTCTCACGCCATCCTGTGACCCTCTGTCCCCCACTGATCACGGGATGCTCCCCGCCATACCCCGAGACCAAAAGACCTGAATCCGCAGCGGTAAAGTGCAGAGGCTCCGCTAAGAAATAGACCCCCTGCCTCAGGTAAATTGCCCGCTCGCCGACGCTGGCGGGATGTGCGCGCGAGGCCTCCAGAGCCCGGCGAATGCCTTGGAACGGGCCATCCGTTCGAGCACCATTGGGCTCAGGCAACAGCCCGGACCACTGGTCATTCCCATTGGTCGCCACGAAGAAGCGACCGATCCCGGGCTTCGGCCGTTCGGGCGCATCAGCTGATGTGCCGGCACAACCAACCATCAGAACGGCCCCGGCCAGTGCGATCCAAATTCCCCATTTGGAACGAAGTCTGTGAATAAGAATGATCGCGCTTTCGGTTTTCATGATTTGCATATGTTGACTTCGCATTAGTTCCATCGCTTCCCCATTAGGGAACCGAGATTGGCTGTGCTGGCGCTCAAGGTTGTGGAACTCGCAAGCCATGCAGTTGACCTCCATCATTTTGGCGCCGCCGGTTCATCGGTCACGTTACTTTCCAACGCGACCGCCCGGCCCGTCTCATTGGCCACCCGCAATTTGCCCTTGATGACGTTGTCGGAAACGACTGCACGCCGCACTTTCGGCCCGAGCCGGACCTGGGGACGATCCATTTGAAACTCACACCCACGCACCAGCACGGTTCCGCTCTCCACATCCAGAGCATGGCGCCCCTCCCGGTTCCGATCCCACTGCACGAAGATCGAGTCACTGAACCCGACTGTTCCTGTTCCGGCAATTTTAGCGATCTGGTTGCATGGGCCCCAGTAGGCACAATTCACGAAACGGACACTTCCCTTGTTGCCAGCACCCACCCGGATCATTGTCGGGTCCGGCCCGTGAAAGGATACAAACTCCCCGTTGCTGATCAGCAGACCCATCGGTGCGCAGTTGTCCACCTGCAGTGCCGTGAAGCAATCGTCGGCGCCAATCCCGAGGAAATTCCCATTGCATACCCCGGCCTTCGTCTCGACAAACTTGTAGCCGATATTGTAGCCGAAGCAGAACGTGTTAAACACATACTGCCAGTCGGTCCGTCCAAAAATGAACGCCTCCCCGTTGGCTTGCTGCCATTCCAGAAGCTTCGGTTTCATGCTCCACCAGGGATTGAAATGAACGTTCTCAATCCGGCCTATGTCGTAAATCGAATCCACAAAAATCCCGCGGCGCAGCGGCTGACCGTGCACATCCCGCACCAAATGTCGCTCACTCGTGCTTGTGTCGATGCCGTTGTAGGGATTCAGCAGTTCCACAGCCAGAACGGCCGGATTCTTCCCGGTCATCGCGATGGCATACGGATAGGGCTCTGGCACCGCAGAGGGGTCCTGGTCGGGATAGTAGATCACTACCCCCTTCAACGTACAGTTGTTGTTCATCTTGATGAACGGAGGTCCATCCTCATGTCCCCGATTTTCCGTGACCAGAAAGGTGGTGCCGTCGTCGGTCGGCTTTGGCAACCCGGCATCCCGTATGCCGTTGTGCGAGGGAACAGATTCCCAGATGCCCTTCAGGGTAACCCCTGTCGGCATGTCCAGATGCCCGGCAAACCTGTAATTGCCCCGGGGAGCCAAAACGGTTCCGCCGCCCGCTGAGCCAGCCGCAACCATCGCCCGTTGGAAAGCTGCCGTGCAATCCACAACCCCATCCCCGACCGCCCCATAGTCGAGAACCGAATACACGCCCTGATTTGTGCCGGCGGCCCCTCCTGGCGCCGTCCCGCATAACAACAAAAACAGGCTCATCAACAAACAAGGCCGGAAAGCAGAGGACTTGGGATCACGATTCATAATGGACAATACCGGAATTGCTACGGATATGGTTAGAGGAGGTTTCATGGCTGCAACTACCCCATTCTGCAGGCGCCCTTCAACCGAGTCAAAAGGTTTTGTACACAACCATAAACCGAACCCGCGGTTTCGAGAAAACGCCGGAATTGTCCCGGACCGGAAACGTAAACTCGAGGGCCGGGGAACCGGCCTACTCCACCATCCTCACGCGATAGAACCTCTGACCCGCACCAGCAGCAGGATCCTGCGCCGTAATCTCCCCGGCGGCTGCAAGCTGCGCGGCCCCAAGTGGATTCCAACCGGATGAAGACAGATCGGCCTTATATTCGACCTGGTAAACATGCCCGGGCCACGTTTGAAAAGTGATCCCCAATGTGCCGGGTGCTACCCAGGTGAGGCTACCCAGAACGGGAGGCGTCTGAGCTGGCGGAGGAACATTGACTCCGCGCGGCGATGAGGAGGAGAGAAACAATCTCAGGCCCCCTCCATCCGGAATCCTGCCCTCGGAGGTGTTTGCTGATTGTGCGCCGAAGCTGACCGCATCGACCACCAGTCCAGCGGGTGTGAACAAGCCGATCGCCTCCCCCGCTTTGTCCAGCTTGAACGAGGCATGGAGATCCACGCTGTTTGTGTTGGCTGAACTCTTGCCATCGGCCCAGACCAGGAGATATCCGCCGGCGGGCACTTTGAATCCTGGCGGGATTTGAAACTGAAGCGGATTTGAAAGCGTGTCGCTCAAATAATACCCGCCGAGTTCCGCATCCGTGGCTGTCGGATTGAACAATTCAAACCAGTCCTCATATTTTCCTGTCGCCGGATCAAGCAGGACACTCGTATTCTCAGCCATCCACTCGTTAATCCATACAGTGACGTCAGGCTGGACTGCGCTGTTGGTCCCGCCGGCAGTGGCCCAATAGAGAGACTGCCTGTGAAAGGGTTGCCCATCGGGAAGGTCCCCGTAACTGTGATTTGCGGTAACATTCTGGTAAGTCAGATAATCAACAATCTGTAGTGCATTTGAGAGGTATCGTGACAACACGAGCGTTCCCGATTCAGGTGGCAACCTGAAATTCGCGTGCATCACCCGTCCGGTCCCCTGCTCCGGCTGGCCATCCGCCCACACCGTCAGGAACTCCCCGGGCGCAATCGAAGTCTGGGGTGGAAACGCCCAGAGAGGAGGACTGGAATAATTGGTGCCCAGAAAATATCCCGCCAGGCTCAGTGAATTGGTGCCCGGGTTGTACAACTCAAGCCAGGGTTCATGAGCGCCAAAATTATCCACCGGGCCGGTTATATTTTCGGGCTGCACCTCGTTCATCCATAACGTGGGGAATGCGGGCAGATTGTATCTGACAGAATTGGCGCTGCCGGGTGTGCTGACGGCTGCCGGGGCCAATTGAAGCGGAGTCTGACCCACCACCCCGCTGGCTGTGGTATTACCCGAGAATCGGGCAACGACCGGACCGTTCGTGTTCTGAAGATACCAGAAGCTCAATGTGTATGCCCCGCCATTGGTCAGAGCCGGGATGATATCCTGATAGATCGCATTTCCAGAGCCGGTTCCGGCGCCTGTCGCCACAACATGGAAGCTCGAATTCCCTGTGTGCTTGACCGCAGTGCTCAGGGCAGATCCCACGAAGCTGCCCGTCAGACTCCAGCTTCCCGCGAGCACAGCTTCAAAATCTCCGTTCGTCATCAGATTCCTGCCCGTTTCGGGCACCATGCCCGACACAAGCTTCAGGTCATCCATATAAAAGTCCCCCGCGTTGGTCATGTAGAGATATAAACGGGAGGATGCCGGTGTGACGTTGGTCCAAAAATATCCCCACTGCGGCCCCACAAGAACGTTTGTGCGCCCGGCCCCCCAATTTGCGGAACGGCTGTTATCCTGCGCGGGAGCAGCCAGCTGCAAAGATGTTCCTGCAGTCGTTGCCACCCATGGCGCAGCCGCCTCATATCGCACGCGGTCTACGACAAGGTCCTGCTCCGGCACCAACCCCGGCTTGATGAGGGAGAGGGTTTCCCCGTCCGGTTGGAGGACTCCACCGTATTCCCCGGCGATCCTCAACCCGGGTCCATAAGCGATGCCGGCCCCAAGCCTGCTTTCCGCCAATACCATGAATCCCCCCGGCTGAATCACCGAACCGCCTGGAAAAGTGTAACCCAGGCCGTTGACCTGGAATCCGGACAGGTCAAAGGCCGTGTTGGTGGAAATATTATACAATTCCACATAGCCCCCATCGAACTGGGCAGGATGATGCATGATTTCGTTGATGACGATGTTCCCCACCGGGGATGGAGGAGTCACCACATACGAAGCACTCACGAGGTTGCTCGCTCCGGAAACCATCTGCCCCAAACCATCCAGCCCGGTTACCGCAAACGAGTTACTGCCCGCACGCAAGGGGACGAGGGCGGTGAAATTGCTCACAGTGGTCCATGTCACGTCCCATGGCTGCCCATTGATGGAGACCATCGCAACGTCCACGGGAGCCACCCCAGTGATCACAGCAAGCCCGTTGCTGACTCCGATGGCGGAGTTGACCTTGAACGGAGATGCAACCGTTGCAAGTTGCGCAAGCATGAACGCCCGGCGCTCGGAGAACCAGGTCTTCACCAGTGTTGGAGCCGTCAAAACCTGACCATCACACCACTTGATTCCATTGGCCACAAGCGACTTGTACTTGGCATCCATCACAGGGTTGTATCTGGCGGGTGCGAACGGCCCGGCCACTCCATCGGCCAGCGTTCTCCAATAAGCCCTTGAGAAGGGAGGAAATCCAAACATGTAGCCTATGACCGGATCCTCGGAGTTGAACAGCGGCCCCGAGGATGCTGTGTAGCCATGATTGTTTGCAGCCAGCATCAGCCAATCCAGATCGAACAGGAAGAACTGCCATTTCCCCCCATCCGGCCGCCATGCATACATGTTCTTTCCGATTTCGTGCCCGTAGGCGTCGAAGTTATTGATGAGGTGGGAAACGGCGAAGATGCGCATCCACTGCTCTGTATCCGCAAGACCACCCACACCGGAAGTGTAGGGTTCCGGTTTCGCGGCATCCAGGGCATCCACCAGGGCGAAGACGTTGGTATAATCACGAGGTCCCGCGCCGCCTCGAAACATGAAGTTCCAGCGGTATTTCTCCCTCTTCTTGAGGCCTCCCGTCGTCGTAAAGTTCTGCAACCGGGGCTGGGGATCAGCAATAAGCCCGCCTGCATCGCTGAATTCGAAAGCCCGGTCCACCTTGAAAAAGTCCCCGCTTGTGTGACCGTCCGACCACTGCCGGACGTAATCAGCAGCGGGTTGTTGGACAGCCTCAAAAACCGCCTGGCGCGCATCATCCGTGACCCCGTTCACATGGAGCCGGATGACATGCCGGTCGCTGTAGGCAAGCCGCAGCTGGTCAGCCACCCAGTAACCCAGCTGCTCCTGCATCGCGGTCGACTCATTCCCATGCCCCCCCGGCCAATCCAGCACCAGATCTGTTGTCCCAAGGAAAAGATCATCCTCCGGGAACATGAGCGAATAACCACAACGTCCCACGGTGGGACTGCTGTAGCCGGGGGCAATATAGGGGCTTCCCGCGTACAGGGCCCGCGCATTATATACCACGCGCGAGTCATCGAGCACAAAAGTGACATCCAGCGGGTTGTTGTCCAACTGCTTGCGTGTGCGCCAGGAATTCAAGGTGGCCTGAGTCATCCAAATTCGATACACGGGATAGCTTCCAGAAGGTTGAACCTCCCCCACCCGGACAAGACACTCTCGAGTTGGAGCGTCCGAAGGGAACCTTGCGGAGACGGCCGGCAGGAAACGATCCGTCGCACGCACGTAGAACGCAAGCATGGCCCCAGCAATCTGGGCGGGGATTTGTCCGCTGAAGACCCCGTCCCCCTGGATCAAGTCGCTCCCAGCCCCATCATCAGTCATGGCAACCTCCGTGTAGGTGGTTCCCGGATCGAGACGGTAGCACAGTGTCGCCGCAGCCACTCCGTCCGGATCCTGAACCATCGCTGTCACCGTTATCGGTGCGCCTGATTGTGGCAGGACAGGCTGATGCCTGACCTGCGTGATGGCTGGAGGTGTGTTGTTCGTCCAGCTTGAATTCCTCGCACCGGGTGTCCCGGGATTGGCCGGCAGGGCCAGAGTGCCCGCACATTCCAGCCAGTTGCCCCTCAACCGCAGGAGCAGATTCGGCGAGCCTTTGATCCATCGGGTGGCTGCCTGCAGAGTCACATTCGTCGTGCCAGAACTCAGGGTGGACGACAAACCTGTTCTAACCCGGTTCAGCTGGTTGTCGCCCCGCTCCACCGCCCGGATATGGTAACTGCGAAGGCTACCATATCCCTCCGTCGTGTCCCGGGCGGATCCGGACATCGTCCCTTCCGCCGTCCATCCGGTTGCATTGGATTCAAAGCCCGGGTTGGTGACGAGGTTGCTTCCACTTGGGAGCAGGACCTGCACATTATCCACAAGACACTCCCCCGGCCCCATCAAGAGCAGCTGCAACTGGTCCGCTGTCGTGCTTCCGTTATCAACCGTTCCCGTTGCGCGGACGATGCTCCACGGGGCCTTTCGACTCTCGTCACTATCCGCCCAACTGGTGGGCAACCTGTGGTTGGCGCGGACATCGGCCAACTCCAGGCTGCTGCCTCCCCCATCCGCCCACCGGGGCCATCTTCCACCCGTGCCATAGGTTACCTCATCCACTGCAATCGCGATGGTGGTGGTCTTCACGACCCCCGCGCTGTTGGTGGAGGTGATGGTATCCGGCATCGTCAAGACCACCCGTTCACCGGCACCGGAAAGTTTACCCGAAAAATTCCCTATCGTGTTGGCGGCATTCAGACCGGGATAGTTGGTCAACAACCGGGAGGCCAGTCGGGCCACCACCAGATACCCATCCGCCTGAATTACTGTGTTTGTGGGACAGGCGAAAGAAATCCCGCCCCCCAGCGCCCAGCCATCCAGACGGATCGGGGAACGACCTCGATTGTATAGTTCCACATACTGATCGTCATCCATCCCGGAGATCGGGTGATACATGATCTCGTTGATGGCAATATCATGCACCAGGATCGGTGCATTGGGCTGCCCCGGGGTCTTTGCCTGAAGCCGGTAAATCTCATCCGCGCCGTCAGGAAACCGGCCGGAGGCAATCCCGTTCTCCTGGCCGCCGAACCGGACCACATCCAGAACTCTCGAGCCGGTTCGATTCTTGAACCATACCGTCTCCCCGGCGGCACTCAGCGCGAAATTCATGTTTGTTTCGCTGAACCACACGAACCCCTTGGGCGGAATGATCGTTCCTGAAGGAATGATAAAACGGTTTGTATCGGGGCTGTCAGAAAGACTGCAACCCGAGATATCCACCGGCTGGTTGCCATGGTTATAGAGCTCAATGTAGTCGTAATCCGGGGGATCCGTGTGGGCGAGATACTCATTGATGCGAACGGCCTGGAGGGGATCCACGTTCACCGGATCCAGACGACCGGGAGACCCTCCCACAGATTCACTCGCCACCCATGCCCCCGGATTCCCATCCCCGAGCGATGGCCTTGACGAAACGAGCGAATGACCTCCCCCATCCGCAGCCACCGGCCATGGCATCTCTGAATCATACTGTATATCCAGAAAAACACCCCCGATCCCGTTCACCAGGCGCAACGTTCCCTGGGAGTTCGGAAGGCTGTTCGAATAAGGCCCATGAACACCGGACAGGCCATAGGCAGCCTCAAGTGCCGGAGGATCCTTTGCGACAACAAGTATCCCCCCTCCAGGAATGGTCGTCCCCATTGGAAACAAATAGGCTATGCTGCCGCCCAAGGTCCACCCTCCAACATCAAAAGGTTCATCCCTTGTGTTCAACAGTTCCACAAACTCCAAACTGCTGTTCGTTGGATGATACATGATTTCCGAGAATGCCAGAGGCCCGCGCGTTGTCGTCTGCCCCGGGCGTTCCCTGGATTGGAAATCCATGAGCACGGCATTCGTCACCGGTTGATAATCGCGGAAGGCCGCAGTCACACTGCTCAGGGACTCCTGACTGGAGACGGCAAACCCAAGGAATAGGGTCGGCGGCAAAGTCGCATTCATGCTTCCCAGAGAAGTCCATCGGACCCCGTCAAATCCGGCATATCCGGAGAGGACCGATCCAACCCTCCGCAAGCGAAGCCACGTGGCCGGATAATTCACCGGAAAGGAACCCGACACCGCAGGGACGGTGTTGCTTACTGAACGGCTTCGAAAGAAGCATCCGCTGATCGTCGGGGTTGCCATCACTGCCGCCATTCGACTTCCCGCCAGCAGATCTTCGCGAACCACCAGACCCGCCTGGGACCACGCATCTGAGAGGGTGAGGGATTCCAACCGCACTTTCACATCAAAATCCCCGGACTTGGCCTGATAGCTGAAAAAGTATTGATCCTCCCCCTTCCCAATGTCCACGCCGGAACCCGTCAGATTCACCCCCCCCGCTGCAAGGGTGGAAGACCCTGGAAGACCCGATTGTCCAACATCAGCCGCGATAAAACTGGAGGCGGTAAAGCTGCACGAGGCGCCCGGAGAGATCATATTTCCAGCCACAGAACCATCCCTCAACCCGGTGACTGAAAGCAGATAGTTCGAGCCATCTGCAAGCATTGGCACGCTCAAAGTGACATTCGATGATACCCCACCCGAATTCAGCACCGAAATCGGGACCAGCCCCAAAGCCCACCGGAGGCTGTAGTTGGCTGAATTGGTTGCGCTGGCCAAACTTATCGCCTCGGAGAAAACGACCCTGACCTCGGTTAATCCTGCGGTGTAGGCACGCACTAGAGTGGGGGCTGTTTGATCAGCGGTGACGGACAAGATTGCGGGGGAACTCGTCACGGAAGTCCCAACTCCCCCTACCAGATTGGTGGCCACCAATCGAAAGTTCGAACCACCCCAGGCAAGAGGGGTGGCGGGTATTACATATGAGGCACCCGTCGCGCCTGGAATGGGGGAGCCATTGCGCAACCACTGCACTCCCGGGGTCGGGGAACCTCCAACAACCGCACGAAAGGCACTGGCATCCCCCTCGAAAACATTGGTGGATGAAGGATCACTCAGGATTTGGGCGACCGTCGGAGGGGAAACTTCTCCGCTGACTGCATAGACAGCCGTGGCCCCTGTGGACGGCGCTTGATTGAAGGTGATCGATACCAATGGCCTGTTGGAACTGCCAAGAATGGCCTCAAGCTCAAGCGTCGTCTGATAAAACCGGGGATTATCGGGCGCACCCTGCGTTGCCCCGGAAGTGATGTCCATGCGCTCGAACCCAGCCAGCGCGTAACCGGTGTTGTTAAACCAGTCAGGGGCATTGTAGCTCGCATCATATCTGGAACCATCCGAAAAGTTCAGGGTCATCGTGCCACTCCCTCCGCCGCTGGCGGAATGAGCGACCAGAGCGATGCGCTTGAAGGTTTGGGGCACCGCAAGAACGAGAGACCCCGCGGGCCTCCCGCTGTTCATGACCATTGCGTTATATGCAGAATAGCTTTGGAACTGAAAAGTCGTTCCGTCCCCCAGCGCGCTCGTAAACAATCCATCCACCGGGAGTCCATAGCTCTTCCCGGCAAGCCCAGCCTGATAAAACGCCATGTTCTCCCCCGGGTTCAGTTCAACAGCAGAGGAGGCATACGGCGGCCCGGACGCCCCCTTCTCCACAACAAGATCGGAATTAAATCCCGTCACCTGGATCGGCGACATGATCGCGGATTTGGCGGAAAAGTGGCCAAAACCAAGCAATAACCCGGCGAACAGGAAGAACTGGAGGGAAAGTCCGGAAAAGGAGAAGCACGAAATCTTCATTCTGAGCGGAATGAAATCAGAAATTCAAAACAGTGTCAGCATCGATCTTCCAAAAAGAATCGACACCCTGTGTTGTGGGAGGAATCAAGCGGGGGATAATCAGTGGCCCGAAAAATAGAAAGGGCGGCCAGACCCTGAAGCCTGACCGCCCGTGGAATGAATATTGGAGATTACTGAGCGAGGACGCGGAACAACTTGATCCCGGCGCCGATGGTCAGCACGCGAGTTCCGCTGATCGGACCCTCATCAACCCAGACGGTGTTTGCTCCGTTCAGAGCCGTTGTGGATTGCAGTGTCCCCGGTGCGGAGCTCGTGATCGAGAGGGAGCTTCCGGTCCTCGAGAAGGACAGGTTCACGGACGGGGCTGCCGTCGTGCCAAGCAACTCGATTTCGGAGATCTGCATGGAGTTGGCCAGCTGGTCGTTCTTCGTATGGTTGAACGTCAGGCGATAGGACGTGTAGGAGACGCTGTTTGCGAACAGCACTTCCTGCATCGAGAGCTGCAAAGGATCGATCTGAGCGTTGGCGTTGCGGCCAGTCGGCAGCGCCAGCGCGCCAGATGAAATGACCTTGTAGGTCAGCCCGCCATCGTTCGACCCTTCCAGCTTGTAATCAGCGGGGTCACGCAGGATGTCCCCATCAGCCGTATAAACACGGATACCTGACACCAGGGTGTTGGTCGGGCTGCCTGTGCCTGCACTCGGCTCAACAACCAGGCCCACAGGCCCGGAGAATGGCGGGAATCCAGCTGCAGCGCTGAACCCGCTTCCACCGTTGCGCCAAAGCAAAGTGGCGTTATCGATGGCGTTGGCCGCATTGGTGGCGGCGCCCCAGAACACATCTGACTCATCGCCGAAGCTCGAAACGGTGTCACCCGGGAAGGTCACATCGCCGAGCGTGGAGATGACGGTAAGGTTTGCAGGAGCGCTGGGAACGGTCCCCTTGCTGTTCGAGACCACCACCACATAGTCCATGGCATCGCTGAATTGGGCGGATGAAATCGAGAGCGTGTCGGACTTCGAGCCGCTGATGTTGCCACCATCGGTCAAATTCACATAACTGCCATTCACGCCGCGCTTCCACTGGTAGGTCGGAGCCGGACTGCCGGTGGCAGCCGCCGTAAATTGCAGGCTGGTTCCAACATAAACAGTCACACCAACCGGGGCCTGAGTCACAACCGGAATACCGGAGGTGTCCACAACACCCAGCATTTCGATCTCACCGATCTGCATCAGGCTTGCACCGCCCTTGAGCTTCGTGAAGCTGAGGCGATAGGAGGCGTAGCTGGTGGTATTCGGGAACAACACCTGTGTCACATTCTGTGCGATGGGATCGAGGGCGGCACCGCCGCCGTTACGACCATCCGGGAGAGTCACCGCGTTCGAGGATATCAGCGTGTAGGTGGTCCCATCCACGGATCCTTCGAGGATGTAGTTGGCCGGATCACGCTCAGGAGCGTCATTGGCAGCGTAAAAACGCATGGCGCTGACAATCGTCCGGCCGATGCTCGGGGTCACCACAAAACCGACCGGGCCAGTGAAGGGTGAAACTCCGGTGGCAAAGTTCAAATACTTGTCGGTCTTCGAATCGATTGCGTGGAAAACCGCCTCGCCGCCGGGAGAGCTACCCCCATTTGGCTGATAGGCGCTGATGGTATCCGTCGGGAGAGTGACGACCGGCAGCGGAGACAGCACGATGAGTGTCGCTGGCTGGCTATTGACCGAACCGGCAGCATTTGACACGACCAGACGATAATCGGCGTTGTCAACAACCTGAACATTGTTGAGCGTGATCGATGAACCTGTCTGACCAACGATGTCGGAGAAAACGCCGCTCGTGGCTTTTTGCCACTGATAGGAGAGAGGCGCCGTTCCAGCAGCCACCACGGTGAAGGTGATGTTGGACCCGGCCCACGTGCGAACGGAGGTTGGCTGGGAAGTGATCAGTGGCGGAACCGCCCCTGCAGCACCTGACAAGGCGAACACGGCTGCGCGCCCTCCCGTGCTGTTAAAATTGACCGTCACGGAAGTCACAGGACTGACTGTGTTGGCCAGGGCAAAATCAGCGTAATAGAGGCGGGGATTGTCGTTGTTGAGGTTTTCAAAAACCCCACTCGAGACATTGAACCGGCCTCGGCTTGTCCAAGCCCTGGGAGCATTGCCAAACCAGTCCGGGGAGGTGATGTAGTTGGTCTCCACGCTCGAATCTGCGTGGCTCACAACCACTTCCAGCGAGGGGTTTCCGTTCGCGGCAGCCGTCAGGACCGAAAGGGCGGAGTAGGATGTCGGTGTTGCGAGCGGCAACACTGCCGTGGGGGTCGCCGGATCCACAAAGAACGCATTGTTCTGGGTGTAATCAGGGGCCATCGTGAAGCTGTGGGCGGCATCACCTTCTGTGGTGAATGTGCTGCCAGCTGCAGGAATGCCGTACCTGTTTGAAACGGTGCAGTAGCCCTGCTCGAACCAGGTGTTGCCAGTATTGGCGACTCCGCCATCCATCGTGGTCGTGGTCGGAACTGACCCCGGAGAGGAAAGATCCCACCGGCGGGGAGCCGAGGCTTCCACTACAATATCGGCATTGTAGCCGCTACCGTGAACAGCGGTAAAATTGTCCGCGAGGCTTGCCGCACCGCTGATCGCCATGATGCAGGTATGCCCATTGCCACCCGTGCACTCAATCAGGATGTTTGTGATCGGGCTTGTGGAGGAGGAGAGAGCCACGTCGATTGAATAGAGCCGCGGATTGCCGGAATTATAATTGTCCAGGGTGAATGACTGAGCATTCACACGGCCATTTGCAACCCAGGCGATGCGGGTGTTGACGAAAAACCAGTCTGCTGAGTTCGTCACGCCCACGTCCGATGTCCCATCCTGCCGCTGTGCGGTGTAACGGAATTGAACGCCTCCGTTTCCACCGCTTGTCAAAAATGAGAGCGCGGCGAGCGAGGAGGGGGAGCTGAGCTTCCAATTCGCGTTGGTAAAATGTCCGGTGTCCAGCACGATCGCATTCGGTCCGGCATAGGTCGAGGCGAAGGTATAGGAATATTTGTTGGTGGTCAGCGTGGATCCAGCGGGAGGGAGCCCCACACTTGTGTCACTGGTGAAATATCCCTGCTCGTTCCATGTGTCGCCATCATTATTGATGCCGCCATCCATGGAGGCTGTCGTGGCTCCGCCGGGAAGCGCCGGGCTCGACGCAGTCTTTTCCACAATCATGTCGTGGGTGTAACTGCCCGACTGCAGTGGTATCGGGTTGAACGCCGCCTGTGCGGAAGATGCCCAAGCCAGCGCGAGGCTGATGGGCAGAATCGAGGATTTGTAGCTCATTGTTGATTTGATACTGTTTGGCACGGTACATTTCTGCGCCAGCCAACTTGTTTTCTTTGTTTCCTTGGTTTGGTTTTCAGGTTGCTACCCCGGGAACCTGATCATTGGACAAAACCTGCCATCCAACCTGAGAAATGGCCGACTCTTTGCCCCATGGGTGTGATTGACCAGTCTGGCTTGACCGCTGTCCCAGCACGGTCAACTGGATTCTGCTTCCTGGCCCATCCCTTTGTAAGCGGTAAGCGGAGCACGTTGCTCCCATGGAATTGGGAGTGGCATGAGAGGCTGGGATGGGACGGTGAGACCTCTTGCTGTGTCAGGCGAGGATAACCGTGGCTTGATGTGGGGTTCTGCCCCCCAGAGCAGGGGTGGTGTTGTGGGGGGAGCCGGCTTCCGGGATTCTCAGGTTGTCTTTCTGGATTTCCAGTTCTCTGGCAGGAGGGAGTCGATTTCGGTGTTTTTCATTCCCGGCATGCGGGTGAGGAGGTCGGTGAGGTATTCCTGGGTGTCGATTCCCCGT
>CAIWMU010000138.1 GCA_903913865.1 uncultured Verrucomicrobia subdivision 3 bacterium | reverse complement strand
GTGGGCCAGATTCTTCCAGTCGGTCGGAAAGAAGGTAAGTAGGAGATCCCAATCCTCTTCGGACGCGTTGATCGTTTCCATCCTGTGACCATACACGACCAACCTCAGAAGTCAACGCAAACAAGTTAGCGCTTATGGGGCCGAGCCCGTGGTCGCGGAGGATGACCGGCCTGGTGGACGACATCTGGAAGAATGCCCGGGTCGAAACACCGTTTGGGCGGATCCCCACCCTCAATGTGGAGGTCAATGGCGACCTGCTTCAGGCGGGTGCCCGGCTCTACTGGTTCACAGGCCGGGAGAAGTATCTGGACTGGACCCTGCGCCTCGGGGACTACTTCCTGCTCGGCACGAACCATCCCACCCGGGATCTGGAACGGCTGCGCCTGCGGGATCACGGATGTGAAGTCATCAACGGACTCGCCGAACTCTACGTGGCCGCGAAACATGCCCGTCCCGAAAAGGCGGCCCAATACCGCCAGCCGATCCATGAGATGTTCGACCGGATTCTCGATTCCGGCAGGAACGGGCACGGCATGCTCTACGACTGGTTCAATCCCAAAACCGGGGCGCACAGCCAGGGCCTCTGTGACACCTGGGGATATGATTTTGACGGGTTTTACACCGTCCACCTCCTTGACCAGGTGCCCGCCTACCGGGAGGCGGCCCGCAAGGCCATGGAACATCTGGAAGCCTCCTACTCGGGCTATGATTGGGAAAATGGCAGTGCCGATGGCTACGCGGATTCGATCGAGGGGGCCATCAACCTGCTCAACCGCGAGTCGATCCCATCCGCTGCACGGTGGGTGGATACGGAGATGCGGGTCATGTGGGCCATGCAAAAGCCGGATGGAGTCATCGAAGGCTGGCACGGGGATGGCAATTTTGCGCGCACCTCCATCATGTATGCCCTCTGGAAAACGCAGGGAGTGCATGTGGAACCGTGGCGGGCGGACGTCCATGCGGGTGCGGTGATGGACAACGGGCGGCTTCTGGTCTCCATCACCGCCGGGAAACCCTGGAAGGGCCGGCTACTGTTTGATCATCCACGGCACCGGGACAATCTGCACCTGCCGATGGATTACCCCCGCATCAACCAGTTCCCCGAGTGGTTCACCGTGCAGGCCGGTTCCCGTTATGCCATTCGCGATGGCAGCGGTCCGGGGCGGTCCCATACGGGTCGCCAGTTGATGAAAGGAGTGCCGCTGTCTCTGGGCGGCGGCGAGCAGGTGCGCCTACAGGTGGGGGCGCAGGAGAAATAGCCCCGGAGGGAGCATGGGCGACGGGAGAGGCGGCCAGAGCGATTGCCAGGCGCGGCTGTTACTTGAAGATGCGTTGTGTGAACAGCCAGAGGTTGTTTCGCCAGTGGGTTGCGTCGTGGCCGTTGCCATCCACATGCCAGACGTGGGGCACACCCTTTTCCTTCAGGTAGGCGTGCATTCCCTGGCTGATGCCGATCAGACCGTCCTTGTTACCGCAGGAAATCCAGAGCAACCGGATCCGGGCTTTTGCCGCGGCAGGGTCCGGGATCAGCAGGGACGGCGGTTTTGTATTGGGCGCCGAGGAGAAGCCGCCGATCCACGCGAATGAATCGAGGTGTGTGAGGCCGAAATTGAGGGTTTGCCCGCCGCCCATGGAGAGGCCGGCGAGGGCGCGGGCCGTCCGGTTGGTGTCCGTGCTGTAGCGGGACTGGATCGCGGGGATGACATCCTCCAGCAGGTCGCGCTCGAAGACAGCGAAGGCGGGCGCTGTTGCCATGGGGTTGGGCCCCGGGCTGTCATCCTTCTGTGCGCGGCCATTGGGCATGACGATGATCATCGGCACCGCCTTGCCATCGGCGATCAGGTTGTCGAGAAGCTGGTCCGGCGTTGCAAACCGCTGCCATTCGGTTTCGTCGCCGCCGATCCCATGCAGCAGGTAGAGCACAGGGTATTTCCTGTCTGCGGAGTAACCGGGCGGGGTGTAAACCTGCATCCTCCGTTTGGTGCCCACGGTTTTGGAGTCGTATTCGATCATCTCCAGCCTGCCGTGGGGGATGCCGTCCCGTTTGGTGGTGATCCCGGCGGGGGGATCGTCAAATGCCGGTTTGTCATCCGGCCCGAGCGTGATCTCCCGTCCACGCGGAATTCGCGGCTCCTGTGGTGCCGGGGCCTGAACCTTGTTCGCGGAGGTCGGGGCGGTGTTGCCGGGTTCAACGCGTGCGGCCCTGAACTCCTCCTTTGCGAACTCGCCGACCTCCCGGGTGAAGGCGATCTCCCCGGCGCCCACCTTTCCGGTGTAACGGATCCTGATCAAGCTGCCTTGGAAGTCGAAGTCTTCGACGAAGCTCACCGTGTCGCCGGTTAACTTCACTTCCTTCAGTTCCACTTCCCGCTTCCGGTCGCCCACCTCCGATGCGGCCTTGCCGGTCAGTTTTTCGCCGTCCCTTTGGAGGGTGAAGAGGTATTTCTGGACACCGACCTGTGTCTCGAACTCGGCGCGCCATTTTCCAGCGATGTCCGCCGCGTGAATTGAGGAGGCGAGAATTCCAGTCAGGGCGATGAGGAGAAGCAGTGGTTTCATAGAGGGAGGGATTTGAGGTTGCCCCAAATTGGGGGACGGTCGTTTTCTCGCAGTTTCGATGCGGCGGAGATTTTCCGGCAGGTTTTTCAGGGTCAAACACGGTGCCACAATCCGCCTCTTGCAACCAGCAACCCGGCGGCAATATCGTTCTCGACTTCCTCCCATGCGTATTGAACTTCAGCCGGTGTCAGCCGCTTTTGAAACACGGCGAGATTCAACGCGTTCCGCAATTCGAGTCGGTGAAACGCGGTGAAGGGCAAAGGGTCCGGGTGGATGCTGCGCCAGGCATCGGCTTTCGTTGAGTTGGAGTCGGTCGAATAAAGCAAGAACAACAGGCTGGTGTCGGCGTAGGTTTTCACCAGCGGTCCTCAGAGCGGGAAGCCAGGACCATGTTGGGGAGAATCTTGTCACCAAAGATACGACGGCGACGGGCGGCGTAATCCGGCAACGCCGGAACACTGTCACCATTCTGCCCGTTGGCTGCATGGCCATTTCCTTCCTCCAACTCATCCAGAAGCCAGCGGGCAACCTCCCACTGCTCCCGGGAGGGCAGTTGGCGCAAGGCTGATTGGATTTCCAAAACCTTACTCATAACCATACGATACCAGAGCAAGCGCCCCTTCGCGAGCCATTTTCACAAACTGCCCGGCGGCGCTTTTTTGCGGTCCATGTTGAGCTGTGCAAACAGGTCATCAAAACCCGCGCAGGATGGTGCTGCTGCGCGGTGGCAGGCCCGGGGAGGGAGTGCGTTTGAGGACAAGATATTGGATGCCGAGCTTCTCGCAGTATTCGCGTTTGCCGCCCTTGTCGCCATCCTCGTTCACGATGTAGATGTCCGGTTTCAACCGGCGGATTTCAGGGTCGGCATCCACCCAGCCGGTGCCGGTGGTGATGAGCGCCTGCTTCACATATTTGATGGAGCCCACAACGTAGCGGCGCTCCTGTTCCGTGAGGAGGGGGTGCCCGTTCCCCTTCAGCAGCCGCACGTTCGCATCGCTGCCAAGGCAGAGGTAGAGGTCGCCATAGGCGGAGGCCTCCTCCGTGAAACGTGCATGGCCGGAATGGAACCAGTCGTAGCAGCCTGTGGCGATGACCCGCTTGCGGCCCGGCTCGGAGGGCATGGGTGGAGGTTCCGGGAAGCTGTCCAATTCCGCAGGGGTGAAGATCCTGAACCCGATACCGTTCCGGGTGCAAAACGCTTCGCGTGCGGGATTGGCGGAAGCCTCCAGATCGGCCCAGATGGCGGGATGGAGCCCGGGGATTTCCGGCAGGGAATCGGGCTGCGCCTGTGCTTCGAGTGGAATGACACGGGTGACATGGCGGATGGCGTTGAGGAGGTAATGACGTTCCTCCAGCGGGAATTTGGGTGGTTTTCCGGAAGCCTCCCGGATGGCAGCGTCCGGCCATAGGAGCACAGTCAACGCCCCGAGTTTCGCGGCCTCCTCCAGAAAGCGGATATCCCGCGCCCGGATGTCATCAAAGGCACAGTAAACGACAACCTGTTTGGCGGGGTTCATTGTTGCGAAGTGCGGACCTCGATTTTGAGCGAGCCGGGCACCGGTTTCTCGGAGACGACGATCAGGTAGCCGCCGCCGCAGCCGGAATACATCGCTCCGGGATATTGCCGCTGATAGGCCTTCAGAAGGGGCATCAGGTCCACACGCAACGAAGGATGACGCACAACGTGCGGCAGGAGCGTCTCCCAGCATTTCATGGTCAGGTTGAGGGAAGCGCCCAAGGCGGTGGCATCCCTCTTCACGATCGCGTCATAACAATCCCGGCCGGACCGGCCAAGGCTTGCGACCCACTTTGGGGTGAGATTCCTGACGCCGAGCGGGCTGTAGCCCTCGGGCCGGGGCTCCACTGGAAGCAGATGCAAAACGCTGCCGAGCCAGCGGGCGACCTTCCTGCTGTTGCAGGATTCGATGTGGGAGGGGAAAACGCCCCCGTGAACCTTGAAGTCATAGTCGAGCCGGTTGATCCCGGGATAGACCAGACCGATCATGTCCTGCGAGCCGCTGGGTTCTGTTTTGCCCTTGTTCTCCACCTCGTAGAGTTCGCGCACCAATTCCCCCGGGGGGCGGTTTGGCAGTTTGCCCTTCCAAAGGTCCATGGCGATCTGGCGCGTGCCGCTGGCGATGCCGGAGCGATCCATCGGCCTGAAATCCGGCTGGATCTGGACCACCACCATCGAGCCGAATGGATCGGGGTTGTGCCGGGAGATGAACGGCTGGTCGATCCAGCCCCCTGCGAGCTGCAGGCGGTGGGGGATGGAGCCGAGGAGTTTTTGAACGGGGGACGGTTTCATCAGCCGATGCCGATGGTGCCGGGGCGGGGATTGAGGAGAACGGGCAGCATGAATGTTGATCCGGTGGCGGGGCTTTTCCGGTGGTTCACTCTGAGAGGCGGTCGGGCGGAACCGTCACGATCTCCTGGTGATCTCTGAATGAGAACACCACCCGGGTCTCCTGAAGCCGGAACTCGCGGATGAACTCCAGGGCGCGGTCGATCAACTTGAAATCCCGGGCTTCCGCCGGGTTGACGGTCCACTCATCCGGGCCCTTGAAAAACAGGCCGGTGCTGAGGTCTTTCAGAATCGTTTTCATGTCGTTTCCGTGATGACGTTCAGGTTCAATAAAGTGCTAAATCGATTTATAGCATAATTGGTGCCAGTTTTTGCGGGTCGCAAAAAGTGCCATTTCATTGGGCTTTTTGAGTGTCGAAAAATCCGGAAAATCGAAATGCGTGAAATTCACGCATTTCTGCGTGATTTTCACGCAAGCGGCGGCTGGCGAAGGGCGGGCGGGCGCGGCCCGTTTTCAGGCTGTTTTCGGGTGGGCTGCGAGGGCTGTTTCCCGCTCCAGAAGGGTGGGGTGGGAATGGTAAACCATGCTGTAGAGGGGATGGGGGTGGAGGTTCCCCAGATTCTTCTCGTTCAGCTTGCGCAGGGCGGCGATGAGGGGCTGGGGATCCCCCATGGCACCGGCGGCGAAGGCATCCGCCTGGTATTCGTAGCGCCGGGACCAGGCATGGGAGAGCGGGGAGAACCAGAAAGTGACCAGATCCCCCAAAACAACGAACAACAGGAAGACCGGGGCGATGTGGGCGGCGGGGAGGCCGAAGGTTCCGAGGAACCAGGGCTGCCCGGCCAGAAACTGGAGCAGCGCAAAGCCCCCCAGCGCGGAGAGGGCCGAGAAGCAGAGCAGTTTGGGGATGTGGCCGCGTTTGTAGTGGCCGATTTCATGGGCCAGCACCGCCTGCAGTTCCCGGGTGGTCAACTGCTGGACGAGCGTGTCGAACAGGACGATTTTCCGGAGGCGCCCGAAGCCGGTGAAGAAGGCGTTGGAGTGGCGGGACCGCCTGCTGCCATCCATGAGCTGAATGCTGCTGGCGGCAAAGCCGGTGGTATTGGCGAGTTCCAGAAGCTGGTCTTTCAACGGGCCTGCTTCAAGGGGGGTGAAGGTGTTGAACAGCGGCATGATCAGGGCCGGGGCCAGCCAGATCATCAGGAACTGGAAGCCCATCATCGCGCACCAGCCCCAAAGCCACCAGTGGGAGCCGGTCCATTCCACGATCTTGAGAATGAGCCAAATCAGGGGAAAACCGAGGAGTGCCGCGAGCCCGAACCCTTTCACGCGGTCCATGATCCACAATTTGAGGGTCATGGTGTTGAACCCGAACGACTCCTCCACCCTGAACTGGGAATGCCAGCCGAACGGCAGACCTGTGAGGGAAAGGGCGATGCCGGCAGTCATGAGAAACAGGGCCATGCTCCAGGCACTGCCTCCCAAGGTTTGGGTGAAGACACCGAGCAGCCACGGCAGGAAGCCGGTGAACAGGAAGAGCAGCAGGACCACGGCATCAAAGACCAGTTCCAGACTGTGGGCCCTGCTTTTCGCGAGGGTATATTCGAGCGAGCGATCCGGGGAGGTGGAAGCCGCCCCGGAGGAGGCAACGGCATGGCGGCGGTTGATCCAATCAAGCCCCAGCTGCGCCAGAAGCCTGACCCCGATCAACCCCACCACCACAAAGCCGAACCCTTGCATGTCGCCCCCTGAAGTGGATCAGAATTCGAACCGGACATCGCCCAGGCGGGCGGCGATCTCCTTTAGGATCCTACCCTCATCGGAATCGGACTTTGCGACGAAGGTGACGCTAAACCGCAGGTAGGATCCGGCATCGTCCCACGGCACGGTGGAGATCAGTTTTTCCGTGATCAACCACTGGGAGATTTCCTCCCCGTTGCGGAACTCGATCCGGGTGCCGTCCTTTTTCACAGCGGCGCGGGGAGCCTTCACGTAGAGGAAGAAGGAGCCCTTCGGTTTGCGGGCGTTGAACCCGGCGGCAACCAGAGTTTCCACCAGGCCGTCCATACGGCGGGAGTATTTTGCGGAGATTTTTTCGGTGATCTCCGGGTGCTCAAGCCCGTAGGCGGTGGCGTGCTGGATGGCGAGGAACTGGCCGGAATCGGTGTTGTCCTTCACATCGCCATAGGCCTTTACCAGCAGGGGATTTCCGGTCACGAACCCGCAGCGCCAGCCGGTCATGTTGAAGGTCTTGCTCGCCGAGTGGAGTTCGATACCCACCTCTTTCGCGCCCGGGGTGGCCAGGAAGCTGAGCGGCCTGCCTTCGAACACCAGCGCGGCGTAGGCGGCATCATGGATCACCACGATGTTGTTGCGCCGGGCAAACTCGACCACTTTCGAGAAGAAGGCGGCGGTGGCGCTCGCGCCGGTTGGATTGTTCGGATAGTTCAGGACGAGCACCTTGGCCTTGGAGAGAATCTCCGCCGGGATGCTGTCGAGATCGGGCAGAAACTGGTTCTCGGAGGTCAGGGGCAGGTTGTGGACCAGCCCGCCATAATATTTGGCGTGGGTGCCGAAGACCGGGTAGCCGGGGGTGGTCATCAGGACGTAGTCGCCCGGATTGATCAGTGCGGCGGGAAGGATCGAGAGGGCGGCCTTGCTGCCGATGGAGTGCATCACCTCGGTTTCGGGATCGATTCCCGGCACCCCGCAGACCCGTTCCATGTAGCGGGCGGCCGCCTGCTTGAGCACGGAATCCCCATTGTCCGCATAGCCGCGGTTCTCAGGCTTCCGGGCTTCGGCGGCGAGGGTTTCCACCACTTCCGGAAAGGCCATCTCGTCCGGTTCGCCAACCCCCATGTCAATGATCTCGGCGCCGGGATGGGCCGCCATGGCCGCCCGTTTGGCCCGCTTGATCTTCTCAAATTTGTAGATGGCGGTGGATTTGCCGTATTGGCGGCCGCCAATTCGCTCTGCGAACAGGTTTTGTATGTAGGATTCGGACATAATTATTAAAAAACCCGCATCCGCACGGATTGCGGGGCAATCAAGGTCAAAGCATAAGAGTAGCCGAAGGGGGAGCTTCGGGCAAGGCGGCTTCGAGATTGGAAAACGGCGTTGAGAACCGGCGCCACGGCTCTCGAAGGGGAACCGCGAATGGACGTGAATGGGGTGGGGAGGGGCAGGATTCGGGGGAGGAGGAGCACTGGCGTGACGTTCCGCAGGGCCAAAGGCCCGGTATCACCCGATGGATTTTTGGTAAAATAGGATGGGTCGGGCCTATACCGGTGGGGTCGTCGCGGTGATCCTCAAGCCCGGGCTGCTGGCTGTCAAGCCTCCGGGTTCGGGGAGGGGGGTATGGCGGTGAGTTCTAATTGTCACTGATGGCGAAGAATAATTGTCATTGAACACTCCCCGACCACCGGCTGCAGGTGTTCGAGCCTCGGGCTTGCGGGGCAGGCCTTTACAGCACCCCGGAGGGGGTGCGAGACATTAGCCCGGGGTTGAGCGGGAGCGACACCCCGGGTTGAGGGCGGAAAGGGACAAGGACCCCGGCGGGGTCCCAGCCGTTGGTTTGCAGTCGATGGGGGGCAGGCATGCGCGGCGGGCTGGCATCCCTCCGGGAATCCCAACGGGATTCTGCCATGAAGCCCATGGTTGCACCGCGGAGGTGCTACCATGGGTAAATGGTGGATAACTCGACAACCCGGAACGGG
>CAIWMU010000137.1 GCA_903913865.1 uncultured Verrucomicrobia subdivision 3 bacterium | reverse complement strand
TGGTGGGGTAAGGCACGATTGATCAAGTATCTGGACGGTCGATCTGAACTGCGTGGGGGTTCGGAACGGGATAGGGCGGAGGCGATGGAGTGGATAGCAAGGTTCTGGGATAAAGATGTGGATGATCGATCTGGGCGGATAGATGGCGAGGCGCGCTAACCGCTCACGCTGTTTCAAGCCATGCAACTGATATCCAAGCCGTTACAGACACTTTCGTAATACGACTTTACAGTTTTTCGCAATCCCTGGCACAATTAGCTTGCTTTTGGTAAAGGTCTGCCGTAATTAACCCTATTATAGGTAACTCCAGGTTGATTTATGAGAAACATTCTTCCCGCCATGCCACTTCTGGTTCGTTGTACTATCGGCCATCCATTCTCCACGAAGGCATGGTCCTATGCGCTGATTGGGGGACTCGGTTTCACCCTGGCAATTCGGAGTGACGCCGCGGAATTACGGATCGACGGGGATACGTTGATCTCGGCGACGGACACTACTTACGACGGTGCCGATCTAACGGTCGAAAACTGCACGCTGACTCTGAGTGGCACCCATGCCTTCCAATCCTTACATCTGACGAATAAGGCGATTTTGACTCATCCACCGGCCACCGCCACCAGCACTTTTAGCATAGACCTCACGGTGACCGACGCGTTGACGGTCGATTCGTCTTCCAAGATCGATGTGACCGGCAAGGGGTATTTGGCGGGCCGAACCTTGGGTAATGTCACCGAAGGGGCGGCTTACTCGGCCGACTGGGCCTGTACTCCTGGTGGAAGCTATGGCGGTCTGGGTGGTTTGCTGTGTGGCTCCACCTGCAAGGTTTATGGTGATTACCGTAACCCAAATGAACTTGGCTCGGGGAGCGCCAGTTGGGGTGCCGGGGGTGGTCTTGTGCGAATTCGCGCGCTGAGGATGGTGCTCGATGGCGCGGTTATCGCCAATGGCCTCTCGTGTGGTGGTGATGGCCAGCCAGGTTGCGGGGCCAGTGGGGGAGGCATTCGGCTCGATGCCGGCACCCTATCTGGAGCAGGAATGGTGACGGCCAATGGAGGTATGGGCAAAGCCAATTGGCCTGCTGGCGGGGGTGGAGGTGGCGGACGCATCGCCATTTATTACGATGCGCTGGATGCTCTAAATCCCTTCAACCTGGAAACCAATGTCACCGTCCATGCCGGAACTGGTCAGAGGAATGGTTCTCCCGGCACGGTCTATTTGAAGCCCAAAACCGGTGCCGAATTACTGCGCATCGACAGTCACGGAACCACAGCGGGTTCCTGGACGCCACTGGGTCTGACCTCAGACGGGCAATTCGAGGTGGATCAACTGGTCGTTTCCGGTGCGGGAGTTGTCGTCGCCCCGGAACATGAGATGCCCATCAAGGTTGGGCAAGTGTCCCTTCTCCAAGGGGCGACTTTGACTCATTTGGCCGCGACGGAATCACTGACTTACTCCTTGCGCATGACGGTGGCTGGCACTTTGTTTGTGGATCCCGCTTCCAAGATCGATGTGACCGGTAAGGGGTATTTGGTGGGTCGAACCTTGGGTAATGTCACCAATGGTGCTGCCTACGCAACCGATTGGAGGGGAACTCCCGGGGGTAGTTATGGTGGTTTGGGCGGCGGGTCGAGCGGTGCCACTTGCGCGGTTTATGGCGATTACCGGAATCCCAATGAGCTCGGATCAGGGAGCGCCAATTGGGGGGCGGGCGGGGGACTCGTGCGGATTAGTGCCCAACAGATCATTGTCGATGGTGCGATCATGGCTGAAGGCCAAACCTATGGCGGAGATTACGGGGCTTCGGCGGGCAGTGGGGGAGGCATACGGATCGATACCACCACGCTGGCCGGCGCTGGCACAGTGAGCGTTAACGGGGGGGAGGGACGGAGTTTGTGGCCTTGGGGCGGCGGGGGTGGCGGCGGGCGGGTCGCCGTCTATTATGAAACCAACGATACGGGAAAGCCCTTTGACTTGGAGAACCGCATCCTGGCCCATGGCGGCAACGGAGCGGGCCCTGGTTCCGTGGGGACGATCTATCTAAAACAGCGCGGAGAAGAAGCTCACTTGCTCATCGCTAGCCATGGGGCAACGATCGGATCGTGGACTCCCTTGGGTCTGCCCACCGAACGGGACTTCGTTGTCGAACGTCTGACCATTACCGGAAGCGGTGTCGTCGTCGCGCCAGAACACGAACTGCCGATTAAAGCTAAACATATCTCGCTTCTGAATGGGGCCACTTTGACTCATTTGGCCGCCACGGAATCATTGGATTACTCCTTGCGTATGACGGTGGCGGGCAACCTGTTTGTGGATTCCACTTCCAAGATCGATGTGACCGCTAAAGGATACCTGGCAAACCGCACGGAGGGTAATGTTACCGATGGCGCCGCCCAAGCCACCGATTGGCGCAATGCTCCCGGAGGGAGTTATGGCGGATTGGGAGGAATTTTGGTGGGTGTTAGCGGTCGTGTTTACGGCAATGCTCAAAATCCGAATGAACTGGGGTCGGGCGGCTCTATTTGGGGCGTGGGCGGGGGGTTAGTGAGAATCAGCGCCCAAAGTCTGACGCTGGATGGCATCATCCGTGCCGATGGCCAGCCCTGTGGCGGCTATGATCAACCAGGTTGCGCGGGCAGTGGGGGAGGTGTTTTACTGAATACACGCACGTTTAATGGCACAGGCAAGGTCACGGCCAATGGAGGTTTGGGTAAAGGCGGTTGGCCTGTCGGCGGGGGTGGAGGTGGTGGACGCGTGGCGATTTACGCGTCGGAGGCGCTGAGCTTTCCGCAGACAAACGTTACGGTAACCGGCGGTACTGGAGCCGCCACCGGACAAAATGGCACGATGTTTTATGGCAGCCAACCGTTATTGGTTTGGGACGCCCCGGCAACAGAGTGGTTTCATGGCACGGAATCTCTAGGCTGGACCGGACTGCAGATCGATCCTGACGGATTGAATTACGAGATTCAAGCGTTCCGCGATGGCCACTCGGAAACCCTGGCTCGGGGATCGGGTTCCGGTGGGTATTTCTCCTGGGACACCGCGCGAACGCCGGATGGCCGCTATGAATTAAGAGTATTTTTACGAGACTCAACTGCGACCCTCATCGATCAGGCCAACCGTTTTATCACCGTGAATAATCGCGCGGTCTGGCACTCCGGCTTGATTTCAAAAAGTGAAACCTGGTCAGCCGGCCAACTCCACCTGGTCGAAGGCGAAATCACGGTCGCATCATCCGTGACTTTGACGATCGCCCCGGGTGCGGTGATCCGGTTCTTTCCGCGCACGGGCATTACCCTGCGGGACACTGCAGTCCTCACCGCACTGGGCACCGCCGTGGCCCCCATTGTCCTGACGAGTTGGGCCGATGCCGCGGCCGATACTAATTTTGATCCCGGGCAGGTTCGTCCGGTTCCGGGGGAATGGTGCGGAATTGTCCGGCAAGGCACCGCGCAGGCAAATCTCAATGAGTTCACCCGGATTCAGTACTCCCGCCAAACCCATTCCGGCCCACTGACGACGAACGAGACCTGGACGGCTTCAATCCTCCACCGGGTGTTGGCAGACGTGGTGGTTCCCTCCGGTCTGACGTTGGTAATCGAGCCGGGCGCAGTAGTGAAATTTGAAGCGGGCAGAGGCATCCAGGTGCAAGCGGGCGGCCATCTCTCGGCTGCAGGCACGGTGTCAACACCAGTGATTCTGACCTCGGTAAAGGACGATTCGGTGGGCGGTGATTCCAATTACGATCAGAATGCTTCCGCCCCCTCCGCAGGCGATTGGGGTGGGGTGTTCGTGGAGGGACAGGCCGAGTTCGA
>CAIWMU010000136.1 GCA_903913865.1 uncultured Verrucomicrobia subdivision 3 bacterium | reverse complement strand
CGTCAAGCCGACGCCCACGATCAGCATCGCCAGGGATGCCGGTGGTCTGAAGATCACCTACACCGGCACACTGCGCGCTTCGGCGACAGTCAATGGCACCTACCAGCCCGTTGCCGGTGCCTCAAGCCCCTACACGGTTCCCACGGGCGCCGCGCTGAGGATGTTCTATCGCAGCAGCAACTAAGCCCTGCTGTTATTAATTCGCACAGGGGGCCGGACCAACGTCCGGCCCCCTTTTGTCATGCGGGGGATGTTCCGCACCCCGCAACATTCTTCAACGGTTCACGGCTTTCATGGCCACCTCGGGATAGCGCATCCCTGCGGCACATCCGGCCGGGGCCGCTGCTGAAATCTCCTCCAGTTCAGCAGGGCTCAGCTCCATTCCGCAGGAGGCGACATTTTCCTCCAGATATTCCCGCCGTTTGGTTCCCGGGATCGGCACCACATCTCTGCCCTGGGACTGCACCCATGCCAGTGCCAGCTGGGCGGGGGAGCACCTTCTCCGCTGGGCCAGCAGGGCGATCCTGTCTGCCAGCAGCAGGTTTTGCTCGAAGTTTTCTTCCTGGAACCGGGGTGAATTCCGGCGCCAATCCCCAGGCGACAAATCTTCGGGCTTCCTGAACTTGCCAGTGAGGAAGCCCCTCCCGAGGGGGCTGTAGGGCACAAATCCGATCCCTAAGTCCCTGCAGAGGGGCAGGATCTCCGTCTCCACCTCGCGGCTCCAAAGTGAGTATTCGGTTTGCAGGGCGCAGATCGAATGCACTTTCGCCGCCCGCCGGATCGTTGCGGGCGCTGCCTCCGAGAGACCGAGATGCCGGACTTTTCCCGCCTGGATCAATTCCGCCATGGCACCGACAGTTTCCTCGATGGGCACCTGGGGATCGACCCGGTGCTGGTAGTATAAATCGATGTCCTCAACCCCCAGCCGCAGGAGGCTGGCGTCGCAACATTTACGGACGTATTCGGGCCGGCCGTTGATTCCCAGGAAATTGCCGTTGCCATCCCTCATGTTGCCGAACTTCGTGGCCAGCACGACCTCCCGGCGCCGGTCCTTGATGGCACGGCCCACCAAACGCTCATTCTCACCGCAGCCATAGATATCGGCGGTATCCAAGAAGTTCACTCCCAGCGCAATGGCCCGGTGGATCGTGGCAATGGATTCCTGATCATCCTTTGTGCCGTAAAAGTCCGACATTCCCATGCATCCAAGACCCTGCGCCGAGACGGTCAGGCCTGATTTCCCAAGTGTTCGTTGTTTCATATCTTATCAAATGTTGCACCAACCCTGTCCAATGTGGCCCACAGGACTACTCCTGCAAGCTGTGATTCGTCCAAAACAGATCCATCCCGGGAGGCGTTCCGGCCCCGTAGGGTCATTGAGGGGAAGGCGGAGTCGTTGTGGCGAGCACTCTTGTCTGGTATTCCTCATCCCCCATCTCGCGGGGGATGGCCTTGCAGAACTTCTCGAAACCGGAAAAATTCCAGCGATTCGGGAAATCCCGGCACTGCTGCGGCTTGACGCTTTGCACGGCGCAATTGTCCCCCTCCAGAAAGATGCACGTTCCATCCGGCTTGTCCTTCAGGGCAAGGCCCTTGCGGTCGGCACGGAGGCGCGTCCATTCCTGGATGAATTCAAACTCGCTCAAGCCCTTGAACCGGGCAAGCCGAGACAATTCCGCCTCGCTCAGCACCACCTGTCCCGGCCACCGGCAGCAGGCGGTGCAGCGCTGGCATTCATAGAAAACCGGCATGCCCCAATCTGGCAGGAGCGGCCAACTCCTGCCAGTAGATAGATCAAGGGTGGATGCGAGGCGGCTGGTATGAAGTCGGGCCGTTGGCCCCGGACACAATCGACCCTCCGCAAATTCGCCGGTTTTGGACGCACAAGCCCGGTCGTGGGCAGTTGGCGCTTGCCCGGATCCGGCAAAACCTATATTCAGGCGGCATGGAAGAGCGCGAGGCGTTAGCCGTCTTGAACATGATCAACGGTGTCGGTCCGGTGAGGGCCCGCCAGTTGATCGAATATTTTGGCGATGCCGCAGCCATCCTCAAGGCCGGCCGCAGCCAGTTGCTGGCGGTGCATGGCATTGGCGATGAAACCGCCACCGCGATTGCCGATTGGGAAAAGAGCGTCGATCTTGCGGCGGAACTCAAACGCCTCCAGGAATTCGGCTGCCAGCTCGTGATCCAATCGGATCCGGAGTATCCGGCCATGCTCAAGCAGATTTACGATCCGCCGCTGGTCCTCTATGTCAAAGGCACCCTGCTGCCGAAGGACAAAAATGCGGTGGCGATGGTAGGATCGCGGATGACGACCCATTACGGCATCGAGGTGGCCCGGAAACTTTCGTATCAACTCGCCTATCTGGGGGTCACCGTTGTCAGCGGGGGCGCCAGGGGCATCGACACTGCGGCACATCAGGGGGCGCTGGCGGCGAAGGGGCGCACCATCGCGGTATTGGGGACGGGAATAAATCTGGTCGCTCCGCCGGAAAATCTGAAGCTCTTCGAGCAGATCACCGCCAGCGGGGCGTTGATCACCCAATTCCCTTTCAACCGGCCCGGGGACAGGCAGAGTTTCCCGATTCGGAACCGCATTGTGGCGGGGATGACCCTCGGGACCGTCGTCGTTGAGGCCAACATGTCGAGCGGTGCCCTCATCACAAGCAACTTCGCCACCGAATATGGACGGCAGGTGTTTGCCGTGCCCGGGCGGATCGATTCCCCCCGCAGCAAAGGGTGCCATGATTTGATCAAAAAGGGGGCCAAGCTCTGCGAAGGGGCGGAGGACATCCTCAGCGAATTCGAATACCTGTTCCCCCCGAGCAACCGGCCCGCATCCCCGGGGGAGACCGGCGTGCTTCCCGCCCTGGAACTTTCAGACAGCGAAAACAAGGTTTACCAGACCCTCGGCACGGAGGAGATCAGCATCGACGATGTCATTTCGAGAACCAGCCTCCCGGTCTCCGCAGTCTCCGTGGCCCTTCTGAGCCTTGAAATGAAGCGGCTGGTCCGCCAGCTTCCGGGGAAGATGTTCCTCCGCAGCTCCTGAAAGGGGTCAGTCCTCACTTTTGACAGTGGGTTCTCCGGCTATGCTTGCGGCGTTTTACCCCGCTTGACACTGCCCCGTTGCCTCCTCCACGATGCCCGTGCAGTGGGAGCAAGTGGAGGGGGAGTGTCCGCCCCGATTGCGGATGTGGAATCCTCCCGCCACGCGGCTCCGGACGGGCCAGCCCGCCACTGTATGTGCCAGAGCAAATGCCTTTGAATGACGTTGCCCGAATGATGAAGCCGATGAAGTCGATCGAAGTATTGGGCACCTGTCTGCTCGCGACCGACTACGAGAGTCTCGGCAAGGCCTGCTGCGAGTGGGCGCGCGGCGATGCGGTGGTGGCGCTTGATTTTGCCAACACGCAGATCGTCACGATGCGGCGGCATGAGCCGCATTTCCGTGCCCTGACCGATGCCTACGAACATCTCCCCCCGGATGGCATGCCGCTGGTCTGGTGCATGAACCGGGCGGGTGGCGGCCTGCGGGACAGGGTGTATGGGCCGACCTTCATGCGGCTTTTTCTGAACACGGTTCCGGGGAACTTCACCCATTATCTTCTCGGGGGATCGGCGGAGTGCGGGTCCCGGCTGCGGAAGGCCTTCGAAACCGCAAACCCCGGGGTCCGGTTCGTGGGCTCCTATCATGGGCGTTGCCTGCCGGATGGCCGCATTGACCCTGCGGACGAGGCCCGGGTCCTGGAGGAACTCAACACACTGAAGCCCGATTTCATCTGGGTGGGATTCGGGACACCAAAGCAGCAGGCCTGGGTGAAGCGCTACCGGGAAAAGCTTCAGCGCGGGGTGGTCCTGACCGTCGGTTTTGCTTTCGACGTGAATGCGGGCATGAAACCGGACGCCCCGGCCTGGATGCAGCGCCTGAGCCTCACCTGGCTTTACCGCCTCTGCTCGGAGCCAAAGCGCCTGGGTCCCCGCTACGTCAAATACAACGGGCTTTTTCTCTTCTATCTGGCCTGGGATGGACTCCGGGGTCGGGCGTGGAAGAAGTGCGCCAACGGGTAAAGCGGGGGCGATGGTTCATCGACCTGCCTGAATAAACCCAGGAGATTTTCAGTTTCCGTGACCAGCTCGAGGGGGACGTGCGGGCAGGGATCGAGTTATTGATCTCACCTTTCTGGAAGATCCAAGCCTCGCGATTCGAACCAATGGCGAAGGTAAACCAAATCGACCAAATCCTTTTCTCTGTGTGTGACAGATTTGAGCCTCCAAAGGAGCTGGGGGGAGGCAAATGGGATCAAAACACCATCGATGTCATGCACGGATGTCTGCCGCGCCGCTTCCTCGTATGAGAGGCCACCAGCAGAACCGAGTAGATCGACAACAAATTCATCAGAGATGCGGATGACTTGGTGCTCACGTAACTCGCCCGGCTGCAACTCCCTAACAGCGTTGTCAGGCAGGGTTGATAGGGCCGAAAAGACCTTCTTTTCGTTCTCCAAATCGGTCGCGACCATGAGGTCGATGTCCATGGTGGTCCGGTTATAGTTGGCAGCCATCATTGCGAACCCGCCAATCACGAGATACCGGGCACCGCGCTGGTTCAGTTCATGGCAAAGATCACGTAGATCTTCCAAGGTGGGTTGTCGTGGCTCTAACTCTTGGGGCGGGAGATCATTCTCCATAACCATTGGTCGGCCTCTTCATGGGAATCAAAACGAAAGACCCCGCGGGGCACCCGCACCCCCCCGAACGCTTTGCGCCAGGCAATCGCATCGGATTTTCGGCGTCCGTTGAGGGACAACGCATTCGGAGTGCGAACCCGCCTGCCAACGAACCTATCAATCCGTTCTTCCACATTGATCAACGGCTGCTTCACTATGACGCAGCATACCACTATGCCTCTGGCGAGGCAAGACACAGGTAACAGGTTGTAGAAGAGAGGGTATTTTCGCTGGGGGCGGTGCACGACCCTTATATCTCACACGCCGTATGAGTCAGGATCGCCAGGAGTGAAGGCTTGAAGGAGGGGGGGCGACGGTTTCAGATATCACAGTTGCATGGGTTACACATCGCAGTGGCGATGGGAGCATTGATGACAGGCATGGTGTCCGCAGGACGATACCCCGCAACTTCCCGCTGACGCTCTGGCATCCCTCCGGGATGCGGGTTGTGATTACAACGTGGACCGGTGGTGTCGTCGCGTTGCTCCTCAACCACCGGCTAATGTCTGGGAACCCTCCGGGTTCGGGGAGGGGGGTTCCTGGCACCCCGGATGGGGTGCAAGACATTAGCCCGGGGTTGAGCGTGAGCGACACCCCGGGTTGAATGCGGAAAGGGATAAGGACCCCGGCGGGGTCCCAGCGTTGGGTTGCAGACGATGGGGGCACGCATGTGGGGCGCTCTGGCATCCCTCCGGGATGCGGGTTGTGATTACAACGTGGACCGGTGGTGTCGTCGCGTTGCTCCTCAACCACCGGCTAATGTCTGGGAACCCTCCGGGTTCGGGGAGGGAGGGATGGCGGTGAGTTGGTCGATGTGCCTCCCCGACCACCGGGTGCAGGTGTTCGAGCCTCCGGGTTCGGGGAGGGGGGTTCCTGGCACCCCGGATGGGGTGCAAGACATTAGCCGGGCGACACTCCCGGACCGCCGGAATGGAACAGGCCCGATCCCGGAGGGATCGCAGGCTTCCAAACTCGATGTCTGGGGGATGCGCTTCAGCGCGGAGACTGATCCACCGGAGCGGGGAGGCGCAGGCGGGTCCAGTGTGCGGTGATCCTGGCGAGGGGCTCGGGTATCGGGCCATCCCAGCCCTGGAGGACACCCTGCCAGTCGCCGTGCGAATCGTGCCAGAGGGCGAGATCCACAGGTGATGTGAGTTCGATTTGCAGATCGCCTGCGGAGAGGCTTCGGAGTGCCCCGGCGGCGAGAGCGTCGACCTTTCCTGATTTATCAAGCCGGATGGCTGCGATCCCCACGGCATCGAACCGGACGGGGTGGCTGGCGATCTGGATGGTCTTCTGAATGGGGTCACCCATGACATCCGTGGCGCCGGAGGCGAGGATCACCGTTCCATCCAGAAGGCGGCACTGGCCGGAGGGTAGAGGCATCATGGAGCCGGGAAATCCGCCATCCCTTTTGGTGCAGGTGGTTTGCGGCTGGAGGCCCAGAGATTTCAGGTGGGAGATGATTTCCCCTGCGGCAGCCTCCGGGGAGAGGGACTTCATTCCCGCCAGAGCTGTTGCGCCATCGAACGTGCGTCCCTCGAAGTCGCGGGTCCACTCACCGGTTCTGTAGAGGGCGGTTCGCCGCAGAGCGGCAGCCTTGCGGAAAAAGGTGGCTAGAGCGGGCCGTTCGTATTGGGGATGATGGAGCAGGGCTGCGGCGTAGTGCTGGGGGCCGTATTGGATGGAACCGTCGGTTGCGAGTTTGAGGTTTTTGGAGGAGATCTCGCTGGAGGGGATCAGGTCGGCATAAAAGCCCTGTTCCCAAAGGGCGTTGGCGATCTTGAGGCCTGTATCTGCGAGGCCGGGACCGGCCCAATTGAGGGCGGCGGGGTGGCCGAAGATGATGGCAACGGGGCAATCAATGGGTGCGGTGGAGATGAAATTGAGCAGGCGAATACGGCAGTCGGCGGTCATGAGATTTCCGTGGAGGAGGGATGTGGTGAGGTAATCGGCCGGGGAATTGGCACCCGGGGGGTAAACGGGGTGGAAATTGATTCTGCCGCCACCCAGGGCATGGCGCCACAACTCACCACTGTAGGTGGCGAGGTTGCCGTCGTAGAACATGTTCATCCAGATGGGGCTGTGGGATTTCTTCGCCAGTGCCGTGCGGACGGAGAACGGGGTGACCTCGTCCGTCTGGGCGAGATCCCGCCGGGCGGCCCACCAATGGAGTCCATTTTTAAAGACCTCCTCCCGGGTCTCCGGGTGGGGAAACCAGGTGGGATGTGTGGCCGCCATGGCCCGGGGGCCGAAGACCTGCTTGATGGAATCATAGAATGCGTTTTCCACGGCGGCGTTGCGCTGCCAGTTCATTTCCATGTAGTGGTTGATGGCTGCAGCCCGCTCAGGCTCCCGCCCCAGTTGTGGCTTGATCATCAGGAGGAGATCCCGGGCAAGGTCGTGTCCGGGCCTGCGGTGGGCATACTCGAGAGCCATGGCGGGGGTGAAGTAGAGATCGTCCAGCTTGGGGGCGAAGCGCCCCGGAAACCCCCATTCATCCTTGCAGGCACCGGCTAGTGGAACATCGGCATACTGTTTCAGAATGGCCCGCTCAAATTCGATCAGGTGTGGGGCAAAGACATCCGGGCTGAACAGAGTGAAGGCGGCCAGAATGAACGCCTTGCGCCCGGCATCGGCAGGCAGGGTGGGGATGGCCACACGGAGACAGTTCGTATCGGCCTGCAAGATGCGGCAGCGGGAGGAGATATCCTGGATGGTGGATGGATCAATCCCATCGGCACCCTCGACTGCCGAATAGGCGGCGAGCAGCCGGGTGGAGAGGGTGCCGTAGGGGCGGACCCCCGAAGCGCCGGGCGTGTAGTGGTCACTCAGTTCGATGGACGGGATGGAAAGGGTGGCTTCCCCGGAGGAGGTCAGTGGAATCTCGCGGAGGCAGACCAGTTCCTGCATCTCATCGGGATATTTCGACATGAACGCCTGACGGGCGAGGCGGACATCCAGATCCATGACCACCCCAAGCCCGTGGTCCCGGGCATATACCACAGCCCGCTTGATCTGGTCGTGAACGGCAGGTTGCGTGACCTCGACATTGTGACGGATGCTGGTGGTGAGCAGGCCTGCGCCTGAATGGGCGGAATGCAGATCGATGAACCGCTTGAAACCGTCCGGTTCAAAATCCGGCGCGGTCATGAACCAGCAACTGATTCCGGGCCAGGAGTTTTTAATGGCGTTTTGCTCCTGACCGGGAAGTTCCACCCGGATGGACCGCCGGGGTGCGTCAGCGGAGGATTGAGCGCGGGTGGGTTCGGTGGAGCAGAAGAAGGCGGCAAGCAGGGTCGCAACGACAACCGGGATGGGGCAGGGGCGTGGATGATGCGTAGGGCTCATGGATGTTTTCTGCGGGCCACTATAGCGGTAGCGGGGGGATATCGCTAATTCAAAGTCTGGAGATCCGCGTGTCATTCATGCGGATGACATGCCCGCCCGGTTCACAGTTTCTCTGGATTTCGCTTCAGCCTATTTCCGGGTGAGGTGATTTTGCAGGGGTAAATTGGAACGGCATTATGGGGCTGTTCCTGACGGGCAAGGCGGTCTGGTATGGGTCGCCTTGCCTTTTTGGCGGTCAGGGGGTATCAGTGATTCATGTCCCAAAAGAAGCGCATGAGGCTTGGCGTGGAGGCTCCCTTTTCCCCGGGAGCTTTCACCCTGATTGAACTCCTGGTGGTCATCGCGATCATCGCCATTCTTGCGGCGATGCTGCTGCCCGCGTTGAGCAGTGCGAAGGAGAAGGCAAGCCGGACGGCGTGTGTCGGGAACAACAAGCAACTGGCACTGGCCATGCAGATGTATGCGCACGACAACTCGGACAAACTGCCATACCCGAACTGGGGCAACCGGGTGGGGCCGGGATGGCTCTACCAGCCGGTGCTGGGGCATGCCCCCGATCCGCTGAAGACCAACGAGTGGCAGTATATTGAAGCCGGCCTTTATTACGGCTACCTCCGCAACCTCAAGGTTTACAATTGTCCACTGGACCGGCAGGAGGATATTTCGTGGCAGAACCGGGTGCCGCGCATTTCGAGCTACATCATGAACGGGGCGGTGTGCAGTTTCGGGAGGCTGCAGAAGGGGCACAAGTTGAGCGCATTCAAGGCGGCGGCCTATGTGCATTGGGAGTCGGACATCAAGAAGTTCGGCAACCTCTACAGCGCGAACAAGGGGTTTGATGCGAGCCAGTATCCGAACCAGGAGGAGGGGGTGGGACGACGGCACAGGAAGGGGGCGGTCATCACCGGTTTTGGCGGACAGGTGCATTTCATCACTTTTGAGGCCTTCCAGAGGGAGCAGGTTTACAACAAGCCCGGCCTGCTCTGGTGCGCGCCGGACAGTGACACCGGGGAATAGATTTAGAAACTATGAAGGTATGGCGATCCGGATGGGGGATTTTCTCTTTGCTGCTGTGGCTGGCGGCCGGGCCGGTGTTCGGGGCTGAATCGCGGCCGCCGAATGTGGTGTTCATCCTGGCGGACGATCTCGGCTGGGCCGATCTGGCCTGCTACGGGGCCGACCTCCATGAGACGCCGAACCTTGACCGGCTTGCACGGGAGGGGATGCGGTTCACGCGCGCCTATTCGATGTCCGTCTGTTCCCCCACCCGGGCATCGATCCTGACCGGGAAACATGCGGCGCGGCTGCACATGACCACATGGCGGGAGGCGGCCGGGACGCCGACGCGGGACAAGCCCCTGCTGCCCGCCCTCGCGGAACCGGACCTGCCCCACAGTGAGAAAACCATCGCGGAGATCCTGAAGGCGGCGGGCTACCGCACCTTCCATGTTGGCAAGTGGCATGTGGGGGATGCCGGGCATTCCCCGGAGACGATGGGCTTCGACATCAACATCGGCGGCACCCACTGGGGAGCGCCATCCACCTACTTTCATCCCTTCAGCGGACCCAGCGGCAGCGCGGGTGAATTCCGCTACGTGCCTGGGCTCGGAGTGGGGAAGCCCGGCGAATATCTCACAGATCGGCTCACAGACGAGGCCATCAAGCTGATTGACGCGGCGGGTGACCGGCCTTTTTTCCTGAACCTCTGGCATCACAGCCCGCACACGCCGATAGAGGGCAAGAAGGACCAGGTCGAAAAATTCCGGAAAAAGCTCAAGCCCGTCATGCACCATCAAAACCCGGAATACGCCGCGATGGTGTTTTCCCTGGATGAGAGTGTGGGCAGGGTGATGGCACACCTTGAGAAGCGGGGTCTGGCGGGGCGGACCATTCTGATTTTTGCCTCGGATAACGGAGGGTATACGAATCCATTCCGTGGGGTGGTGCCCACGGACAACTGGCCGTTGCGCTCGGGGAAGGGTTCGCTTTATGAAGGGGGCATTCGCGTCCCGCTCATTGTGCGGATGCCTGGGGTGACACCGAAAGGGACTGAATGCGACGAGGTGGTCACCTGCGCGGATCTGCTGCCCACCCTTGTGGACCTCTGTGGCGGGGATGTGGGGCGGCAGGCGCCGGGTGCCGGGACCCTGGATGGGATGAGCCTTGCCGGGCTGCTTCGCAACCCGAAGTCCCATCTGCCCAGGACCGCCGCGTACTTTCACTATCCGCATTATTACTTCAACACCACCCCGGTGAGCGCGGTGCGGGATGGTGATTGGAAACTGCTTGAGTATTTTGAGGATGACCGGGTTGAACTTTACAACCTCCGGGATGATCCCGGTGAACAAAACAACCTTGCAGGCAGCCAGCCGGACCGTGCAGTCGCGCTGAGGGGGCAGCTGCATGGCTGGTGGAAGACTGTCGATGCCCAGTTGCCCCGGAAAAACCCGGATTACAGGGCGGATCAGGAAAAGAGCCGCAGGTGATGCGGGATGGGGGCCGGGCCGGACGTATGGCGCATGCAAGGGATTTGGGTTCGGAAGAGGTTTTTTCAGAAGGGAACGAAGAGAACGAAGGTGGGTAGGGGATTTGGGGGAGATTTGGGTGGGAGAATCTCGCGCAGAGACGCCGAGGCGCGGAGAAGAGGGATTCGGGGTCTCCGGGTCCCGGTCCGGGTCCCGGCGCGATCAGTTCACTTCGGAGTGTGGCACTCCCGGGGCTGCCGATGAGGTCCTTATTGCGTCCAGCCGGATTTCTTTTCCAATTCGCGGTAGTTCATCTTCAGAAGGCTTGGGCGGCCTTGGAATGCCTGCCTGCCAGCTATTGGATCAGGACATCCTTTGAGAATACCACCCGCACAGGCCCCAGCAGGCCTGAGGTCTGGAGGTGCTTTGAGGGGTTGGCAAAGTCCTTCTGCAGGTTGGAGCGGGTCACCTGCTGTTCTCTGGGGAGGGTCCCATCGCCGATAAGCCGGTTGTTCCAGGTGTTTGCGATCTCGATGGCCAGCTCGTTGGGACCGGGCCGGACCATCGCGGTGATATCGAGGCAGTAGGGCGGTTTCCACAGGATGCCCAGGGGTTTGCCGTTGAGGGTTATCCTGCTGACATGCTGAAGGGCGCCGAGATCCAGCTCCAGGCGGGTTTCTGCCGCAAAAGCCGAGGCGGGCAGGTCGAGGGTCTTATGGTAGGTGGCGATGCCAGAGAAATGTTTGATTCCGGGTTCCGGCCGTTCTGTCCAGGAAACGAGCTTTTCGAAAGTGCACACATCCGGAGCACCCCGCCCCGGGGGGAAGTTCACGGTCCATGCCCCCTCCACGGGAAGCGGGGCGGGGATGGATACCGGATCCACCTGATGTGGCGCCCCGCCGACCTGGTGCAGCACATAGGAGCCGGACTGCCAGACCCGCAGGGCGTGCCCGCCCTCCGGCCGGGTGTGGATTTCCGCCGCCGGATGCAGGCTGCCGAGGATTCCATCCGTCTCCGGGGCAAAGGCCCGGCCGCTGGACACGGAGTGCACCCGGACTCCCTCGATTTTATCCGGGCCGTAAAATTCCACTTTCGAGAGTCCGGCACGCCCGCTCATCCCCTCGGAGTAGGAGGGCCGGTTCTGGTTGGACTTCACCTCCAGGCGGACATAACGGGCGCGGGCCTTGTCCAACGGCAGATCCTGCCAGTAATCGCGGTCCTCATTCTCGCCGCCATCCCGCAGAGTGAACGCCCCGAGCTTTTTGAATTCCGAACCGTCCAGCGAGAGGAGGATCTCCAGATCCTTTATCCCGAAGTTGATGTAGCCTCGGACATTCTCGTTGTAGTTCCAGACGCGAAGGTTCCGGAGCTGCTGCGGGGCACCCAGATCGAAGGTGATGAACTGGCCTGCGGCATCCTTGCCGTCGTCCGACAGCCACAGCGGTCCCCCGGGCGTGGCTGTGTGGGGGAGCAGGGTGGGGAGGGTTGGCGCAGCCAGGGAGGGGCCCGGTTCGATGCGGGTCCAGTGGGTGGCCGGAGTGGCGGGGCGGAACACGACGAAAGCAGCCTGCGCCGGGGCGAGATGCAGTGGCACACGGATCCCCGGCGGGGTTTGCTCATAGAGGGGGAGGTCCCGCACTTCTCCCGTCTCCGGATTCCAGAGTTGCGGGTGCCCGCCTTGAACGCGGAAGAGGCATTCCACATCCTCCCAGCGTTCGTTGCGGTTGTTGACATAATAAATATCCACGGAACCGGTAGTCCGGTGAAGATAATCGAGGCGCGTCCTTGCATCCATGCCCCTGAAGGAGAAATCCTGTGTGAGTCCCATGCCTGCGAAGACCTCCGGCAGCGGGCGGTTCCAGATGATCCGTCCCTTGCCGTAAGGGTTCTCCAGGACCGTGGTGCCGTCACATTTGCCCCAGAGCCGGTCCGCGAGTGCGGCCACCTGGCGGTCCCGTTTGGGAAAGCCATCCAGCGTTCCGGTGCGGGTCGGCTTCGGTCCCACGACCGTGGCACCGTCCCTGACCAGTTGCTCCAGGCGGCGCAGGACATCCAGATCCATGTCGTTCCGCTCCGGCAGGAGGAGGAGCCCGTAGCTCATTCCGTCGGGCAAAACGAGTCGGTGGTCGCGAACCTTGAACCGTTTGAGGATGACCTCGGAATTCACAACGTCGTAATCGTAACCGGCCCCGGGTGAGAAGCCGACGTGTTTGGAAGGCACGAAGTTGGGGGCCTCATCCCCGTAATAGAAACAGACATCGGCGACAAACCTCCCCTTTTGCAGCAGGAGCGAGCAGCGGGAGAGATAATCGATGAATGGCCGTGCCATGGGCCACCAGGCCACGTTCGGATTGATGTGCGTGCCGGCATGGTAGGCGTTGCCCGGGAGCCCCGCCTCTGCTGGGCTGTGTGTAAAGGTGTGGAAAGTAAAGTGGTTGAGCCCCTCGCCGAGGGCGTTGTCGGCCAGTTGCTTGAGGTAGTAGGGGCCATCCTGCCAGTGCCGCCAGCTTGTGAAGGATTCCGCATCCACGATGCGTTTGCCGTAGATGTGGGCGGCGGAGGAGATTTCTTTGACGAGCCACATGTTCCGGTGTTTTGGCCAGAATTCCCCGCGCAGGACATCCACCGAGCCGAGCGCCTTGAGCGCTTCGACAGGGCATGAGGCCCAGATCGGTGCGCCGGGTCCGCCTGCCTCGGCGCACAGTTGCAGGCCGTTCCGGTTCAGGAGCCTGCGGGCTCCCTGGTAGTGGCTTTCGATGAACACATCGCTGATGGTTCCGCGCCAATCGTGCAGGAAGCGCTGGCTCGTGTCCCGGTCCGCCACGGTCAGGCCGGTCAAAACCGGCAGGTAGGGGATGGGATCGTAATCGTGCCTGTTGCGGAATTCCCGCAGGATCCGGCCGGTCCATGCCTGTTCCTCACCCAGCTCCATGCTGTCCACCTCCAGATATTTGAGCGGGGATCGGGAGAGGTCTCCCACCCGGGACTTGAGCCGGTCCACAATGTGTTGAAAATGCCTGCGGGTGGATTCCGGGTTCAGAAAATCGATCATTGGACCGCCTGAATTCGGGGAGGGCACAATGAGTTGGTGGCCGGTGTTTGCCATGATGAAACGGAGAAGCACCCATTCGCCGGACGGCGCAGTCCAGGTGAGCCTGCCCGCCGAATCGAGATGCTGTCGCAGATCCCTGACATCGCGCACCGCCACCGGGGATGTGGAACCTCCTACCGGGATCGCCAGGACCGCCACCTCCCTCCAATAAACCGGTCGCCCTGCGGCATCCTTCGGGCATGTGGCCGAGACCTGCGGAAACGGGAGGTCCTGCTGCACAGGGCCGGGCCCCTTGACCCGCGTCTCCGAGTGGAACAGGCCCATTCCCGCATCTTGGGCCGTGACCCAGGGTCCCCCGGCATTCCATCCGCTGGCGGCGATCATTCCGAGCCGGAGCCCCAGACGGTCCGCCTCGCTGAGTGCGTGGGCGATGGCATCGAGCGACTCCGCCTCGAGGAAGGCCGGGCCCGTCGGCACCTGGTTGTCCGGGTCCCGGATGGACCGCACATCCCAGATGTCCGCACCGCTCATCCCCTTGGCTTTCATCTCCTCCAGTTCGAAGGTGATGCGGGGAAGGCTGACATGGCCGTTCAACCAGGGCCAGAAAGCCCCGGGCCTGGCGGAAACCGGCGGGTCGCGAAACTCCTCCTCACTCAACGCATCCGGCTGTCGGACGCGGACCTCTGGTGCCGGGGCACCCCAGGAGTTCAGTCCGGCAAACAGGCAGCAACCAACAGTGATGCCACACAACAGGGCGGTTGAGTTCATGCCCCATTTTTGTTCGCCCGGCATCAGTTGTCGATGCCGATGTGGGTTGGGGGATGGACGGGCGGCGCATGCAAGGGATTTGGATTCAAAAAAGGTTTTCTTACAGAAGGGAACGAAGGTGGGTAGGGGATTGGGGGGGGGGAGATTTGGCAGGGGTGATGTAGGTGGGAGCCCTGGATACCATTCGGCATGATGCCTTTTGCTTTGGGGGAGGGAATGGCGTGTGTGTGTGGGAAAATCTCGCGCAGAGGGGCTGAGGCGCTGAGAGGAGGGATTGGGGTTCTCTCTACCTCGGCGTCTCTGCGCGATCAGTTCCCCAGGGGGGTGTGGGGTTATGAGTTATCGAGGTGTTACCAGAAGTATAAATAGTAAATTGATAGGGTTCAATGGGTTCAGGTCCGTTGCACTAAACGACATTCCATCGTGATACGGTGACCCAGCCGCCCCTCCCCTCCGGGAACCCCGAAGCGGGTTCTGTCCCAAAGCCCGGGGTTACGCCGTCGGCGGCGTTACCCCGGGTATCGGCGGAAAGTGCGCCACAACCCCGAAGGTGGTTGTGCCGAAGGATCGAACGGG
>CAIWMU010000135.1 GCA_903913865.1 uncultured Verrucomicrobia subdivision 3 bacterium | reverse complement strand
GCACTTGGGCAGTTCGAAGAGCGCGAACGCGAGAATTCACGAATGGATGCGTGCTCAGGCGAAGGAATCGGTCAACGAGAATCTCAACCAGCCTGGAGAGAAAACAAATGCGAAATAAACAATGCTATGGTCTGACCGCTTTACGAGCAATTTACAGCAGAGATCCCCGCCGAGCAGTTTGATTTGAGTTTGATCCCGGCTGGGGCACGAAGTCTCGGAACCGCGGCATTTCGCGATGCTGTGGTTGAGTTTTTCAGGCGAGAGCTTAGCACGGTTGCCGATTGGATCCAGGTCGTGGTCGACAAAGGGGCCATCCACGTAACATGGCGCCCAAAAGGAGGGGGCTTCGATCCGGTGGAACATGCCATCGAATACCTGAAGGCAGGCGATTACGCCCGTGGGGTCCAGATCCTGCGCATCGTCGCTAAGGTTAGACCGAACGATGCCGGACTACACTACAACCTCGGCATGGCGCTGAGTGATCTTGGGAATCTGGACGATGCCATCGTCCACCTTAGACGTGCTGCCGAGCTCCATCCGCACCACGGGAATACCTTGGTGGCTTTGGGGGTTGCTTACTACCGCAAACGAGACCTGACCACTGCGCGGAAGGTTCTGGAAGAGGCGATGGCGGTGGATAGTGGGAACCCCTACGCGCTGCGTAACTTTGCGACTGTCCTGCTGGAACTTGGCGAGCCTCCAGAAAGACCAGTCCAACTCCTGAGACTGGCCACTGAAATCCTGCCGGATGATCAACAGTCGTGGATTGGGCTGGCGAAGGCACTGGAGCTCAAGGACGACATCGCGGAGGCTGATAAAGCCTACCGCCGCGCGGTTGAAATCAACCCCCACAACAAGATTGCAGAGATTGCCAAGACTGCACGGTCGAAGATCGCGCAAGCCACAATGCGCGAAGCTGTCGGGGGCGGTTTGCGGTATGACGCTGTGATGTACTGCGTTGGTGCTCTTGAAAAGCGTGAAAAGCTTGGCCCCGACCAAGTGAGGAAGATTGCCTTTGAGATTGCCACGCTCGGAATGAATGGCATCAATCCGAACGATCCCGCCCTCAAATACACTCTGAGAACGCTCCCTGGAGAGTTCACGGGCCTTCAACTCCTCTGCTACATGCATGTCATGTGGCAACAGGTTGCGCCCGAGATGGACACAGGATTTGATCTGCGCCGGGAGTATGAGCAGGCGCTGAAGCTGGATGAGCTGCGCAGGCGGAGCGGGAAGTGATTCCTAGCGGGGCAGTGGGGGAGCTCTAAAACCTCAGTTTTGGGACACGGGATCTGACAGGGAATCGCTGACGGGGGGCGGACGAATGCGGCAGGGATTGGGGTTGATGGTGACAGGGGCGGACAGGTAGCGAGGTAAAAGTGGCAAAAAGCGGCATGTGGCGACCTGAACCCGTGTCGTTGATTTGCAACGGGTTACAGGTGTTGGCTGGGTTTTCGGTGCCAAAATAGCAGATGGCATGCCAATGAAAAAAGGGCTCGTGACCTGGGGAAGTGTTGGACAGTTGAATGACAATGAGTTAGAAGGGTGGAGGGGTGATAGCACCCCACGCCGAAAGGCACTGGTGACCCACCACCCTCCGGGGGTGATGTCTGCCGTCCCTTTAAGGGGTGATAGCACCCCACGCCGAAAGGCACTGGTGACCACTTGGTGGGGTTTGGTTACTTGTATACAAGAACCCATTGGGGTGATAGCACCCCACGCCGAAAGGCACTGGTGACATGTGATTGCAGGTCCTGACCATCCGTTGAGGAACTCATGGGGTGATAGCACCCCACGCCGAAAGGCACTGGTGACACCGGCAAGGTGACGAACGACGCTACCCCTACTAGGGATGGGGTGATAGCACCCCACGCCGAAAGGCACTGGTGACATGCCAGAGCTAATATGCGCTCGCATGCGTCCCGTTGTGGGGGTGATAGCACCCCACGCCGAAAGGCACTGGTGACAAGGCCGCTTTGCAAGCCTTATCGCCTTTGACCTTCTGGGGTGATAGCACCCCACGCCGAAAGGCACTGGTGACGGTGGTGGTAGGAATACCACTTCACCCTCTACCACAACGGGGTGATAGCACCCCACGCCGAAAGGCACTGGTGACTCGATGATAATCTCAAGCCCCTGCAAGCGAGTTTCAACTGGGGTGATAGCACCCCACGCCGAAAGGCACTGGTGACCCAACTTCCTGCGAACCATCCTTCTTTGCCAGCTTGGCAGGGGGTGATAGCACCCCACGCCGAAAGGCACTGGTGACGCAGCGCGTAGATACGGTCATCCAGTGACTCCGCCGCCTGGGGTGATAGCACCCCACGCCGAAAGGCACTGGTGACTGAACCCCTTGGGAATAGTCCCCAGTTTGACAGCCATCTGGGGTGATAGCACCCCACGCCGAAAGGCACTGGTGACTGCTGGGCTCCATTTCGAGGTCCATCTCGAACACCTCGCGGGGTGATAGCACCCCACGCCGAAAGGCACTGGTGACCCCGTGGATTTGACGGACCTTCGTGATCAAGGTGTTCGGGGGTGATAGCACCCCACGCCGAAAGGCACTGGTGACGTTTGTTACATTTTGGCAACTGCCGACGCCCAAATGGCGCGGGGTGATAGCACCCCACGCCGAAAGGCACTGGTGACGAAACCGACGAACTCCATCTGATGTGTTTGGATAGGTGGGGTGATAGCACCCCACGCCGAAAGGCACTGGTGACCAAGGGTCGGACGAAGGGATTTGAGGGACCGGAGGTCGGGGTGATAGCACCCCACGCCGAAAGGCACTGGTGACTTCACTCCCATGAGGATATTTTGAAGGGACTTCTCTCCCTTGGGGTGATAGCACCCCACGCCGAAAGGCACTGGTGACTTGTTGAGTTGATCTTTTATCTCTCTCTTGCGTTGCTCGGGGGTGATAGCACCCCACGCCGAAAGGCACTGGTGACACTGCTAATGCATCATCGGCTGTAATTGGATGCATTAGGGGTGATAGCACCCCACGCCGAAAGGCACTGGTGACTTAGCATGAGTAATATCAGTGAAAACCGATGATTCCACGGGGTGATAGCACCCCACGCCGAAAGGCACTGGTGACTGCCTGCCGTCAACCTCCCAGTTGATAGCCGCCCGGGCGGGGTGATAGCACCCCACGCCGAAAGGCACTGGTGACTACACCGCCCCAATCTCGATGAGAAAACTCTGTATAAACGGGGTGATAGCACCCCACGCCGAAAGGCACTGGTGACGCCATAGTCATAAAATCCGTCCTCTTTCTGTAATGAGAGGGGTGATAGCACCCCACGCCGAAAGGCACTGGTGACTCGATCATGTTTGTGATTTGTTGAAATTGGCCCCCGGGGGTGATAGCACCCCACGCCGAAAGGCACTGGTGACCTCGAGGCAACGAACAGACTCAGCATTTCAGGGGGGAGGTGGGGTGATAGCACCCCACGCCGAAAGGCACTGGTGACGCGAGCCCGTTAAACGCAAGGGACCGGCTCACGCCGTCTGGGGTGATAGCACCCCACGCCGAAAGGCACTGGTGACGTGTCTAGAGCTGCGATCAGCTTGTTCTGCTGATTGTAGAGGGGTGAGAGCACCCCACGCCGAAAGGCGGGGGCTGCAGGTGATAGCTACGACCTGAGATACTACCGCGACGGCACTACCCCGCTTGGGGTAGCGGGCGGGGGCGGGCCTGGACCCAGGGTAGCGCGGGGGACCGCGCAACCCTGGGCTGCAGGGCAGAACCCACTTCTGGGTTCCAGGAGGGGGGACGGAGACTGGTGACCGTTTTCCCGCGAGGGGGGAGGTTTATCCGCAGATGGCGCAGATTAACGCAGATGGGGAGGCGCGGGGGCAGAAAGGTGGATTAAGGTTTCCAGTACACGTCATCTGCCGTGCGGAGGACATCGCTTGCGACTAAGCGGCGGAGGTAACGGTAGGTGGTGTCCCTCGACATACTGAGGCGGCTCCGGGCAGCGTCCAGAATGGTCTTTGTTGCCTTCGGTGTGGTGCCGATTGTTGCCTGGATAAACTCCTGATCCGTGCAGATCTTGGATCTGCCTTGGGCGCGGCGGATCTGGGTCGGGTCAAGGGACTCGGTGAGGGTCATCAAGGGGTAATCCCAAAGCAGGCAAAACTCCGGCAAGCGTGGATGGTGCCGCAGGATGGCCGTGCAGACGAAGGCCTCTTCCGCTTCGTGCGGGGTCAGAATGAGGATGGCATCCGGGTCGCGGGTCCACGCCCCTGCTCCGCTCAGTCTGTCCCCTGCCGATTTGTTCCCGCTATCCCCTTTTGCGAAGTGGTGCGCGATTACCACGGCTGCGCCTGTGCTCTGGCAGATTGCTTCAAACTCGTTCATTAAGCTGGCAATCTCGCCGTTGCTGTTCTCGTCCCTGTCGCCAAGTAACTTGTAGGCTGGGTCGAGGATAATCATCTTGAAGCTGTGCCGCGCCAGTTCGGCCTGGAGCATGGGGCGCAAGATTGCCAAGTCGGTATTCCGGCCCCTGAGGTTCCAAGTGTGGAATGTGTCGCCCACGTTTTTTATCTCCGGACGGGCCGCACAGACCGTGTTGACACGGTCTGTGATGGCCCATTGTGGAAGCTCGAAGTTTATGTAGAGGGTTTCGCCCTGTGTCGTTCTGTGGCCCCACCAATCGGCGCCAGCTGCAACTGAAAGTCCCAAGTCGAGCAAGGCCCACGTTTTGTTGGACTTGCTCGTTCCCCCGAGAATCATTTTGCACCCCTGATGCAAAATGCCGTGGATCAGTTCCGGCGGGGCTGGCGCGGCCTGGGCCGCCAGCTCCCGCAGGCTTAGGATGGGGGGCAGTGGTGGCGGGACAAGGCCGAGGTCGACGGCAATATCAACCTGCTGATGTGGTGTGTAGATTGGGAAGTCCATGTCAGTTTTGCAGCCAGATAAGGCGCTGAAGTTTGCCGTTACGGAAAGCCCCGGGCAAGCGCACGGGCTGGGCGAAGGTGAAGACTTTGGGCCCTTTCGGACGGCTGCATGGCGATGATCGAGGGCCTGGCCGCCGCAGGCATCCTCGGGGCCACGCTGAGAGAATGGATGGACGGGATCAGCGAATACCGCAAAACACAATTACTTGACTATCCCGATGGGGACCTTTGCCTGGGGTGACTTCGGCAAACGGATTGCCTTTGCCTGGTTCCCCGGGATGAAACCTCCCGGCTGTTGTCTGGTGCAGTTTACAAGCTCTTCTCCTCGATGACTGCAAACCAGGCGGCCCGGTTGCCGGTCGAGCTGTTGGACTTCGGGGCGGGGCAATTCCCGATCTGGAACCTGCTCTTGCGGATCCCAGCCAAGTGGGGGACGCTGGCGACCGAGGGCGACTCGACGGACATCTACCGCGGGCGGCCCATCATTCCGCAGACGGAATTCGATGCCGGTTTCATACACCGGCTGGTTCCCATGGGGCGTTGGACTCTGAACGAATCCGGCCTGGGCAACTTCATCTCCTGGGACGAACATGCGCAAACAATTCCTGAGATTGCACTGGGAGCGTGCTCTGGGGTGAATAAATTCGTCAAGGTGAGTGACCACGGTTATCGTGAGCCACAGCAGGAAGGGCTCAACCTTGATCGCCAGCAAGCCGCAGAAAACAAAGTGGCCCTGCCGCCGGAAGTCCGGGAAGCCCTCAGCGAGTTCTATCGGCTCAAGCAACTTGGCACCCGTCAGACCTCGGTCCAGAAGGCGAGATCTGAACAGCTCGGGATCTGGTATAACTCCATCTACCGACCGCAATCGGAAATAATTCACACCGCGATCGATGAAAAAGATCCGGCTGCGCTGCGGGCCGCCTGCTTCGCGGTAAAATAGCCCTGCTGCTGCTCTATGATTTCGAACAGGGCAACGGATGCGATTTTAGCTTGGCTGCGCATCGCACAAATATACAAGCCAGTTGTATAAACGTGCAACCCTTCGTTTCCATATCAACCAAATTATTCAAGGTGCGCAGGCTCGTTTTGTATGGCCCCAGATGAAGTCACACGGCTGGCAGTCATGTTTGAACCGCCGTTTCAAGTCAACCGGCGGCAGGATTATTTTCTGACTCCCGCGAGCCCTGACTGCCACCTCGAAGTTACGACAAACCGACCAGATGGTGTTGACCAGATCGTCTACAAATTTGCCGATTCTTTGAACAAGTCCCCCAATGGCAACGCAACGATGTCGTCATCCAGGTCAAACCTTCGCGTGCCGGGATGAACCACGAACAAGCGTTTCAGCTTCAAATCCGCCATCGCCACGCGCATGGATTTGGTGGTGCGGGGCGTGTCTGTGTATTTGAACTCGAACCCGAATTTGGCCCCACCCCGGTTGATGAGCAAATCCAACTCAGCACCTCCGTGCGTGCCCCAAAAATAAGCGTCGCGCTCTGCATTCAAGAGACTGACGGCATGTTCCAAGGCAAAACCCTCCCACGAGGCGCCAAAGCGCGGATGTGACCGGACCTCCACCGGAGTGCGCAATCCCAGCAACGCGTGAAGCAACCCGGAGTCGCGAAGATATATTTTGGGCGCCTTCACCACCCGCTTGCCGGTGTTCTCAAACCACGGCGGGAGACGACGCAACAGGAACGCGGCGCAGAGTATGTCCACATAGCGGCTGGCGGTTTTCTGGTCAAGCGACAGCGCGCGGCCCAGTTCCGCCGCGTTGAGCGGACCGCCATGCAGATGCGCGAGCATCGTCCAGAACCGCCGCAATCCTTCGGACGGCAGAGTGATCCCAAACCGCACCGCATCCCGGCTGAGAAAGGTTTCGATGAAATCCTGGCGCCAGGCGTAGCTTTCGGCGTCATTCCCGGCCAGAAACGAGCGCGGAAACCCGCCACGTTCCCAGAGCATCGCAGCGCTTTCCGCGCCTGTTTCAGTCACATCAAAGCAGCCCAGTTGCACGAAAGCCACCCGCCCGGCCAGAGATTCGGACGCACCTTGAATCAAATCAGGTGAGGCACTGCCCAGCAGAAGAAAACGGGCGGGAGTTCCCCGCCGATCCGCGAGAACCCGCAACACGGGCAGGAGTTGAGGCATGGTTTGGACTTCATCCAAAACCACCAACCCGCGAAGCGGATCAAGAGTGCGCTCGCCTGCCACAGAGAGGGCCTGACGATCCAAGGTGCTTTCCAGATCAAAGAAATGGCGATCCGCTCCAGCCAATTGATGCGCCAGAGTCGTCTTTCCACATTGACGTGGCCCTAAAAGCGCCACCACCGGCGACCGTTTCAGGGCCTGACGGGTGGCGGCCAGCGCGCGCGGACGCTGAATGAAGGAATCATTCATGTGTGAAATATCGGATTTCGATTCCGTAATTTCAAGGATAAACAACCCCGGGGAGGCGTGACGCGCCACACCTTGGGTTTGACTATCATTTATGGGGGACTGTGAACCTCGGGAGATGGCTGTTGCACTTTTCAGGTGGAAAGGTTCCACCCGGTAGCAGTTGCGTTTTGGCAGGGCTTTTGGGGCGCATCTCTTCAGTCACGACTTTGAATAGCCCATGGGCTGGCATTCGCATCTGGATATTCTGTTGCCACAGTCTTCCCTTTGATTCCATCTCACCTCAACAATCCTCGTTTCTACCAAAGGGGAAGAGACCATCATCTTGGGCCAAACCGGGAAATCCAGAGGCCGATACATGACACACAGGGTAAACTGCGTAGAACTTCCAATGACAAAATGGGCAGTTAAGCCCACATCGACTTTGTAGTGCCTAAACAATTCGCGGCCTGATCATCAACAGGTTAACAATGGTCGTGCGAAACGTGCACTGGCGGATTGATCGCCGGTCAGGGGTGAACACAATCGGAAAGGGGGCGAACGGTGATCCGCTCATCGAGTGCGTAGGAGCGGGTGCCCGGATAGACAACCCAGGGAGTGTCCAATGCCAGATCGGCCAGTGCGAGGCGCATCGAACGGGTGATGCCGGGAGCATCTGCCCGCTTGAATTCCACCCCGATTCGCTGTCCGCGGATTTCCATGATCAGGTCCAGTTCCGATCCGCTGTGGACGGCGTAAAACCATGCGCGGTCCGGCTGGTGGGCTCGGAGGATTTCTTCCAACGCAAATCCTTCCCAGGAAGCTCCCAACTTGGGATGCCGAAGCAGGTCGGCGCCGGAATGGATGCCGCAAAGGGTGTGGAAAAGTCCGGAGTCGCGGAAATAGATTTTGGGCGTCTTGACGAGGCGCTTGCCCGGATTTGCCTGCCACGGAAGGAGCCTGCGGATCATGCAGGTTTGCTCCAGGGCATCAAGATAGGCGCGGGCGGTGTTGGGTGCGATACCCAGCGAACCGGCGATCTCGCTGCCATTCCAAATCTGTGCGTGGTAGTGGGCGAGCATCATCCAAAAGCGACCCATGAGCGCGGGCGAGCCCGACGGGCGAGCCCGAACCCCAAGGCCCCCAGATCACGCTCCAGAAAGGTACGGATGAAGTTCTTTCGCCAGACCACGCTGGATTCCTCGTCTCCATCAAGATAGGCGCGAGGAAAACCGCCACGGTGCCAAAGCATTTCCTGCGCGTCGTCCGGCATCTCCCCGAGATCGAAGCCACACATTTCGATGATTTCGACCTGGCCCGCCAGCGCCTCGAATGCCTGGCGGGAAAGCTCCGGCGTCGCACTCCCCAGGATCAAAAATGTCGCCAGATCACCGGTAAGGTCAGCCAGCACACGCAACACAGGAAAGATGCCGGGCTGACGTTGCGCCTCGTCAATCACCACCAGGCCCCGCAAGCCTTGCAGCGCAGTCATGGGATTCTCCATGAGCCGTCCAATGACCGGGTCCTCGATGTCAAAATACAATGGGTGATCGGCTGGAAGCAACTGCCGCGCCAGGGTGGTCTTGCCACACTGGCGGGGGCCGAGAATGGCCACCACGGGGCTTCGGGCCAACGCCTGTTTCACATTGGATAGGCAATGACCGCGTGCAATCACACATGAAATCTTGCAACCACGTTGCCAAAAATCAGGTTAGATAAGGCGGTTAGCTGTGTTTCGCCAGAAATCTGCCGAACGCCCCACCTCCACCACCACCGAACGTCGGGGTCAGGAGCAAGGGGACAGCCATGGTGCCGGTCCACTGGCGGGGCAGGCACAAGGATATAGGTCCCAAGTCAGCTTTCTTCAAGTTGAAGAGGTAATGGCAGAAGGGGTGGGTAAGATAACTTTGCACTTTTGCAGGAGGAAGCTTGGTTTTGCGGCGGTATTGGCACCGCCAGAACTGACTCGCACCAAATTTGCATCCAACTGGTATTTTCTGGTGGCGCTTAATACCAATTGCCACATAACGACGACCATAAAGTGGATTGCAAGCCACCAACTCGATGTTTGGCGAACGAAGAACGGCCGCAAGCCACTCCTTCTGCAGGGCGCATGGCTGGTGCGGAAGCCCCATTCCTTGCGGGTGGTCTCGCAGGCGCACTTCAGTCCACCACAACCGGAGCATCAGCCGGAGCGCTTCAGGGATCACCTCACGTCCCCGGCTCCTCGCCGTTGTCCTGAAGTAGATGACCCTGGATCACCACCGACAGCCCGCTCTGGAAACCGTCCCCCTTACCCAAGTGGCAGAAGGATTTGAAAAGCCCTCGCGAACGCTCGAGGCGGGAGAATACGAGTGGGCGCATCCGGGCCATGCCTTCCAGCCCGACCGGGTAAAAAGGTCCGCAAGATCGATCATACCATCACGATCGCACACGGGTTGGAGGATCTGTGCGACTTCAATGCCCCCGAGCAGAAGGAGAAGGAGCGAACGATGGAGAAGGCGGGGACGGACAGGGTAAAAATCGATGGATTTATGCGGTGAACCGGTTTTTTCATGCGCAGAACTGATTGATATAGAGACGGATGGTTGGCATCCTTGAAATCCTAAGCGGTATATTTTAGTTTTCAAGGAAGTCGTTCAGGCATGATTACACGTCAACATTATCTGGAAACGATCCGGGAGAGGCTCAAGAGCTTCCCGGTGGTGTCCGTGCTGGGGCCGAGACAGGTCGGCAAGACGACCCTGGCACAAGAGATTGCCGGGGAGCAGCCCAGTCATTTCTTCGACTTGGAAGATCTGGACGCGCTGGCGCGGCTGGAGGAACCGAAGGCGGCGTTGGACAGGCTGGAAGGACTGGTGGTGCTGGATGAGGTCCAGCGGAAGCCGGAGTTGTTCGCGTTACTGCGGGTGCTGGCGGATCGGAAGCCGGTGAAGGCACGGTTTCTTCTGACAGGCAGCGCCTCGCCCGCGCTGGTGCGCGGGGTGTCGGAATCTTTGGCGGGCCGGGTGGCGCTGGTGGATGTGGCGGGATTCAATCTGGGGGAGGTGGGGGAGGGAGAGTGGCAGAAGCTGTGGTGGCGGGGCGGTTTTCCACTGGCCTATCTGGCCGGGACAGATGCCGCAAGCCGGCAGTGGCAGGAGGAATTTGTGCGGACGTTGCTGGAGCGGGACATGCCGCAACTGAGGATCACCATCGCCTCGGCGGCGCTGAGACGATTCTGGACGATGCTGACGCATTACCACGGGCAGATTTGGAAAGGATCCGAGCTGGCCCGTTCGCTCGGGGCGTCCGAACCGACGATGCGGAAGTATCTGGATATCCTGAGATCAACCTTCATGGTGCGGCAGCTCGCGCCATGGCACGAGAACGTGGCCAAGCGGCAGGTGAAGGCGCCAAAGATCTATCTGCGGGATTCGGGACTGCTCCACTGCCTGCTACGGCAGCCGACATTTGACGATCTGGAGTCGCATCCAAAGCTGGGAGCGTCATGGGAAGGATTTGCCATTGAGCAGGTGTTGAGCATCACGGGGGACCGCGATGCCTACTTCTGGGCCACGCACGGAGGGGCGGAACTGGATTTGATGGTGAACTGGCAGGGGCGGAGATATGGCTTTGAGTTCAAGTATGGCGACGCGCCATCCATGACCAAATCCATGCACACGGCGTTGCACGATTTGAAATTGGAACGGTTGTTCGTGGTGCATCCGGGCAGGGATTCCTATGTAATGAACGACCGGACCGAGGCAGTGGCAATCACCCACCTGCGAGCGAAGATCTCGCAACCAGACATTGGAGGGGAAAAATGAGGCTGAAGGATTTCATCCGCGATCAATTTAAGCCGCGGCTGGAGGAGCGCAGGTGTCTCGTCATTTATGACGCGGAGGGGCGCTACCGTGAATGTCCCGCAGAACCCGGGAGTGGTGCCCGCGCTTTCATTGACGCCGGGGAGTACATCATCACAGCCCGGGAGCGGGCGCCCGGCGAACGGTTGAGGATGGCGAGGCTCGGCCAATCCAAGCAGCAGCGGCAACGGTTTACTTGCCTTCCCGCGCCTAAGCCGGAGTCGGACGAGGAAAAATGCCACGATCCTTTCCAAAACTTCACTCTCGGAGGCGCCGCTTTCCCGGAAGGGGATGGCGACATCTCTCAGGTGCTCGAACATCTGGCTTGAATCCAGATGCTCGATCCGGAGATCCCCACGATGGATCAACGGTTGTTGAGGCTCGCCCGCCATACCCAGACGGACAATGCCGTGGCTCTCCTGATCCAGCGCCTTGGAAAAACACCGCCTGACCAACCACCTCCCAAGCTGATTTCACGGGAGAAATTGGACATCCCCAAGGGGGTTTTGTAGTGAAGACTTTTCACCTGTCACCCCTCAAAAACCCAATGAATCGAGGGGTATCCCCAAAAAAAGTGCTCCACTTCCGAAAGTCAGGTTAACTGCCACCGTGGAAACCGAACCGCTTGATGGCGATCCCAATGCTGCCGACCAGTTGCTCCCGCTGGTCTATGAGGAACTCCGCAGGATGGTTGCACACAGGATGGCCCGGGAGAGGGCCGGGCAGACACTCCAGGCAACAGCCCTCGTCCATGAAGCGTGGCTGCGGCTGAACGATTCCAACCAGCAGCAACGGCGGGGGCGTGAGCACTTTTTGAGCGCAGCAGCAGAGTTCATGCACCGGATCCTCGTCGAGAGGGCCCGGCGCAAGTCACGAGTGCGATGTGGGGGGATTGTGAACTGTTTGACTTGCCCATCGCCACCGACGCGGCCGAATCCTACCGCCAGGAATCCGATCGCCGGAGTGATCAATCAGGCCGGATTCCTGCAGTTTGTTGTAACCTTCCAGACGGGATGTCCGTTTCTTTCAATGTAACGGGAACCATCCCCTCAACAGGCAGCCGATTATTATGAAACGCATTCTCAGTCCCAATATGGCTTCCGGGCCACTTGCAATTGGCCTCCTCCTTGCAGCTCTGGCCTGCCTTCTGACGGGTTGTGGGGATTCAAGCCAACCTGTTTCGAAATGGGCGGCGGCAGGCACGATAAGCCTGCAGGAGGCAGCCTTCACGGGGAACGTGGAGGCCATCAAAATGCACATTGCCAAAGGCTCCGATCTGAACGAAAGGGATCCCAGGCAGGGCAGCACACCGCTGATAACCGCCGCCGTCTTCGGACAAACCGAAGCGATGAAGACCCTGATCAAGGGTGGAGCCAACCTGAACATTCAGAACAATGAAGGTTCGACCGCCCTGACAACTGCCGCCTTCTTCTGCAAGATAGATGCGGTGCGACTGCTGCTGAAGGCGGGGGCTGACAAAGGTTTAACAAACAAATTTGGTTCGTCGGCGCTGGATATCGTCCAGGGACCCTTTGAGCCTCTCAAGGAGGTCTATGATTATGTCGGCAAGATGCTCGCCCCGATTGGAGTGAAGCTGGACTATGAGCAAATCAAAGCCGACCGCCCCAAAGTCGCAAAGTTGCTACAATGAAGCCGGCCGAACTCAGGTGATCCTATGAAAACGACGCAAGAAGCCGGAACAAACTCCTCCCACGGTTTCACTTTGATAGAACTTCTGGTGGTGATCGCCATCATCGCCATCCTTGCAGGGATGCTGCTGCCTGCCCTGTCCTCCGCCAAGGGTCGGGCACAGGGCATCCGCTGCCTCAACAACGTAAAGCAATTACAGTTGGCGTGGCAGTTGTATGCGGACGACAACGGATCCCGTCTGGTCGCCAACCCCCCAGGTTGGGGCAGGGGCAGTAACAACGGCGGGTGGTGCGACGGTTGGTTTGCCCAACCGCCAGGGCCGGACAATACGAATCTCACGATGCTCCAATCCAGCCTTCTGGGACGTTACGCGCTCAACACGGGCATCTACAAATGTCCGGGAGACAGGTCAGCCAATGTCCGCAGCTATTCCATGAACTGCTACATGAACGGGACAAACTTCGACGGAGCCGGACTGATTTTCTCGACATCAGGTTCCATCACGTCGCCATCGCGGTTCTTCGTGTTCCTTGATGAAGATTGGCCAACGATCAACGACAGCCTCTTTCGGGTCGATGTGGGGGCCAATATCAGCACCGTGGACTCCCCTGCCGACTATCACAACCATGGAGGCAGGCTCGCGTTTGCCGATGGGCATGCCGAGGCCCGGCGCTGGTCCTATACTCTCGCCGATCTGGTTTGGTTGAAGGAGCATGCCACCGTGCTTCCATAATTAGAAACCCCATGACGGCACCGCAGGAGCAGGTGATTCTGGATCATACGATGCCCAGTTGTTGCAGCAAAAATTTCACCTTCTCGAATGCGTCCCGCTGTCGGATGTTGCGATCCTCCTCGTCCAGCCTCTCGTCGAGCTCCGCCACGTCCCTCGGGCCGACGTGATCCAGCGTGGTAAATTTCCAGGCAATCCTCCTCAAGCCCTCTTTTACCAGTGTCAGCTTGAGATGGGGCTTGAACGCTTTCACGACGGCTGCGGCGGTGTAGTCTATGCGTTCTCCGGCCATGACGGTTGAATGACTTGTTGTTTGAGGAAATCCGCTGCTTCTTCGCCGCGGCCCTTCATCTGGCGCAGATCCAGATAGGTCTGCACCGGCGACGTTACTCTGGCGTCACCCTTGATCTCCGAGCCGTAAAGCAAGCCTTCGTCGTAAGGGGCAATCAGGTTGATATTGGCGCCGCTCGTCACCGGTTTGAACTCAAGGTGCTCGGCCAGACTGTCCAGATCACCGGTAACGTAGGCCATTGCCCGCTGGTAACGCACCATTGGCGCATATCGGGCTGCGCTGGAGAATCCGGCCAGCGTGCAAGCCAACTTGTTCTTCGCGCACGCCTCACCCAGCAGACGCTCGCAATCCGCGATCGGGCGGAGAGTGTAAAACTCCCGGACTGTGCTGCGGCGGAAGTCGTAGTTTTCCTCCCACTCCGCCAGCAGCCTGGCGGGGGCCGTGAGCCTGAACCCACCATCGCCCCTCTCCATCCACTCCCGATCCATCAACAGCTTCTTGACGTTGAAGCTCTGGCCAAGGCTGACGGCCGCCTCGTTAGCCAACGACTGCACCTTCCACCACCTCCCCGGCGCTGACATCAGCACGCGGAGCACACGCTCGGCCTTGGGTGAGAAAAGCGAGCGAAGGTCGCGCTTCCGGGCGAATGGGTTTTCCTTTCCCTCCTTCGAGACGAACACCTGATCGAAGCTCAGAATACAGTTTCCAGCCAGATCAGCGAAGCCGAAGCCATCCTTGAGGCAGATTTCGGAAGCCTGCGGCGAGATGTAGGGAGCCATGACCACGCCGTAGGCGTCGGGCATGTCATTTTTGAGCCGCAATAACTGGTTCGTCGCTTCCCGGATCACGCGAGGCTGCCCCACATTCCGCACCTCGACTACCAGCGTGCTCATGCCTGCTGCCGTCCTGACCTGAAGCCGCCAATCCGTCCTGTCGTGTGCAACGGTGGACTCCTCCTTCTCGACCCGCAAGAACGGCACTCCCTGGAGGCACTTCAGCAGAGCCTCCTTGGCTTGATCCATCAACGCGATCGATTTCATTCACACAAGCTGTTTCAACAGAGGTTGAAAACTACATATTCGCTGAAACACCTGCAAACACAATTTTCACCATACCACCTACTTTCAACGCCGGTTGAATCAAGGAGTGCCGATGAAACCACAATGCCCATCTACGCTGCTCTGATGAAAGTGGATTTTTCAAAACTATTTTCGCAAGGTCGTTGCACTTTTTCCTCTGGATGGAGTGGAGGCCAGTAACCTCCGCGCTAAACACGTGCAGATGAGACTCCATATCAGCAGCCATTGACGAGCAACTTAGTTCGCCCGACCAGCGCCGGTGTGGTGCGATCATGCCTAGTGGGCGACCTGACTCCGGCGGGCAACGGCACCTCTGGCAAGGCGGTCGGAACCAATGCGCCATGAACGCTAGGCGGCGCAATCTACTAGCCGCCACACGTCAGGCAGGAGACTGCCTGTCCGACCCAATAAAAACATAGAACGACAACCGAAACCTCAGAACCCACTCAACAATAACATGAAAACAAATGCTCAAATACTGCGTCTCGCCCTTATGACCGCCTGGCTCTACATGCTTGGCGTAGCACACGCAGAAACAGTGATCTGGTCGGACAACTTTGATGACGGGCTGGGCGACAACCGCTGGTATGCAGATGGAACTGGCGCTTGGCAAATGGGCTCCCCGTCCGTCGGGCCCGAAACTAATTATGGGGGTTGGCGGTCTTATTCAGGAACGAAATGCGCGACAACCGGACTGAACGGAAACTACTTGCCTAGCCAGGATTCACGTCTGATTCTTATCCATTCATTCATCGTGCCCGCGGCCAACCAGAATCCCCGGCTCCGCTTTCGGCACTGGTATAGCTTCGCTAGCGGGGACAGCGGGTTGGTGGAAGTGAAACCGGTGGGCTCCAGCACTTGGACCAGTGTCTCTCCGAGCTATGCCATTAGCAGTAGCGGAGCCTGGACGCGGCCATCCCTGGATTTGGGCCAGTTTGCAGGGCAGACGGTGCAGGTGGCCTTCCACTTGATATCCGATTACAATGATAGTGACGTAGGGTGGTATGTGGACGATGTAGCGGTGGTGACAGGGGCACCGGTATTCAACAACCCGGAAGGCTTTGAGCTTGGGCTGGGTGACTGGTCCGTAGATGCCGGCACCTGGCAGGTGGGCAAACCCACCTCCGGGCCCGGCGCAGCCTACGTGGGAGCTAACTGCGCCGCCACGGTGCTGGCCGGCAATTACGCGGCCGCTGTGGATTCGCGGCTCATCAGTCCTTCATTCATCGTGCCCGCGGCCAACCAGAATCCCCGGCTCCGCTTTTGGCACTGGTATAGCTTCGCTGCCGGGGACAGCGGGGTGGTGGAAGTGAAACCGGTGGGCTCCAGCACTTGGATCAGTGTCTCCCCGATGTATTATGTCGGCAGTGGCGGAGTCTGGGCGCGGCCGGAGGTGGATTTGGGCCAGTTCGCAGGGCAGACGTTGCAGGTGGCCTTCCACTTTATATCCGATTCCAGTTATAGTGACCTAGGGTGGTATGTGGACGATGTAGCGGTGGTGACAGGGGCACCGGTATTCAACAACCCGGAAGGCTTTGAACTTGGGCTGGGTGACTGGTCCGTAGATGCCGGCACCTGGCAGGTGGGCAAACCCACCTCCGGGCCCGGCGCAGCCTACGTGGGAACCAACTGCGCCGCCACGGTGCTGGCCGGCAATTACGCGGCCTCTGTGTATTCGCGGCTCATCAGTCCTCCTTTCATCGTACCCGCGGCCAACCAGAATCCCCGACTACGCTTTTGGCACTGGTATAGCTTCGCTGCCGGGGACAGCGGGGTGGTGGAAGTGATACCCTTGGGCTCCAACACGTGGACCCGTATCTCCCCGAGCTATGCAATTAGCAGCAGCGGAGTCTGGACGCGGCCATCCCTGGATTTGGGCCAGTTTGCAGGGCAGACGGTGCGGGTGGCCTTCCACTTTATATCCGATTCCAGTTATAGTGACGTAGGGTGGTATGTGGACGACGTAACGGTGGTGACCGGGGCACCGTTATTCAACAACCCGGAAGACTTTGAACTTGGGCTGGGTGATTGGTCAGTGGATGGCGGCACCTGGCAGGCGGGTAAACCCACCTCCGGGCCCGGCGCGGCCTACGCGGGAACCAACTGCGCCGCCACGGTGCTGGCCGGCAATTACGCGGCCTCTGTGAATTCGCGGCTCATCAGTCCTTCATTCATCGTGCCCTCGGCGGGCGCATCGCCCGCACTTCGATTTAGGAACTGGTTCAATTTCGCAGGCGGGGACCAGGGAACCATTGAAATCAAACCGGCAAGTTCGAACTCTTGGACCGTATTGGGGACGTTTTCAGGGGCGAATGGTGCGTGGACCTACCCCTTCATCGATCTGACTGCTTACGCGGCCAGATCGGTCCAAATTGCCTTCCACATGACTTCCGATTCGAGCGGCAACAGTGTGGGCTGGTATGTGGACGATATTGTGGTCCTAAACTATGTCCCACCCCTAACCCCGCCGGTTATCACACAGTCGCCCACAAATCAGACTGTGGTGGTCGGCTCAAACGCCACCTTCAACGTTACTACGAGCGGAACCGCACCGTTCAGTTACCAGTGGCGTTTTGGTGGCGCAAATCTCGCTAATGAGACCAATCAGCTTCTGGCCTTAGTCCACGTACAGACTAATCAGGCTGGCGCTTACGATGTTGTCATTGGAAACGCCAGCGGGTCCGTTACGAGCCAACCCCCCGCGATCTTGACCGTCGTGGCTCCTCCCAGCATCACCGGCTTGAGCATGTTACCTTCAAGCCCGGTGTCAGAAGGAGCGAACGTGACGTTCTGCGTGGGGGCGACGGGCAGCGCGCCGCTGTCTTATCAATGGCGGTTCAATGGCGGAAGCATTTCTGGCGCAACCCTGCCCTGTTACACCTTGACGAATGTGCAGCTGTTCCAGGCAGGCGCTTACAGCGTGGCCGTAAGCAACTGGGCAGGCGGCGTCATCAGCGGCGACCTGACGCTGGCGGTGCTGCCGGACTGGCATACCAACTCCGTAGGCGCCACGGGTGACGGCAGTTACAGCCTCAGCAACGGCATCTTCACCGTCAATGGTGGCGGAGAAGATATCGAGGGCACGAAGGACGATTTCTTCTTTGTCCACAAACCGCTGACTGGCGACGGCCAAATCGTCGCGCGCGTGCTGGGGTTGTTGCCGACCGATCCGAATTCTGAACCGGGGGTCATGTTACGCGATGGCACCAACAGCGGTGCCCGGCATATCTTTCTCCCGCTGAAATACACGAGGAAGGTGGCCTTCCGCCGTCGTTTGGTGGAGAACGATTACAGCCGGGATAACGCGATCGGCGGCACAAACTGGACCTGGCTGAGGCTGGCCCGGATGGGTGACACGTTCGTGGGCCATGCTTCAACGAACGGCACCGACTGGGCACTGATCTGGTGGACAATGCTGGCCAACATGCCGACGAGTCTGGAGGCGGGACTGGCCGTAACCGCACACAAAAACGGAACGATCGCGACGGCGCAATTTGACCAAGTGGCCACGGGGCCATTGACACCGCTCACTGGGACGATGCGGCAGGCGCTGCCACTGGGTGGTGAATCGGGCGGGATGTCAGAGCTCCAACGCGTCGGCGGATTCAAGCTGTTGGTTGAGGGCACGGTGGGAGCGACGTACAACATCATAGTTTCGCCTACGGTGGACGCCCCATTCGCTTCTTGGTCCGTGCTGGCCACCGTGACGAATACCTATGGCGTTGTGCCGTTCCTTGACCAGCAGGCTTTGATGCATGGCCACCAGTTCTATCGGGGGCAGAGACGCGGGCCGTAACGACAAGGGGCAGAATCGTAGCGCCCGTCACTCACTGGCCGTGGGTGTCGGGCGGGGTTCGCCGAAACGCGGCTTGCCTTTCCGTTGTTGGAGCGCGGCTTTGGGGGAGGGACAGGCCGACCCCGATCGAAAACAGCAACAGAATAAAAGTCTAAAGGGTAATTCAGAAGCCACCCTACGGAGAACCCCCACCCACCAGCACACACCGGAAGCCGATGCCGCTGCCGCGATAGTCGGGACCATAGCCGCTGCGGTAGGAGGACAATAGGAGGTCGGGATTGATGCGACCCCAGGAGGCCCCGCGCACCACACGGTATTTTTGCTCCCCATCCTGCCAATCCTCACACCACTGCCAAACGTTGCCACCCATGTCGTAAAGTCCGAAACTATTCGCAAGGAAACTCCCCACGGGTGATGTGTATTCGTATTCGTCCACCCCCAGACTTGGGGAATAATTCCCTGCCCCCTTCGGCGCAGGCCACTGCGTTCCCCATGGATAGGCGCCCTTGATCTTGCTGTTCTTGTCCCTGGGGCTGCCGCCCAACTCCCCCTCCAACCCCACAGCCGCGCTCCACTCTGCATCCGTTGGCAATCGGTATTTTTGGTCGGCCTTTATCCTGCCCTCCGCACGCTCCTTTTTTGTCAGCCAGGCGCAAAATGACTGAGCGTCATCCCAACTGACCCTCACAACCGGGTGATCCCCGGTTTGCTCGAAACCGGGTTCCTTCCAACTCTGACTGATGTTCCCCCCTGACAGGCCGATAATCCCGGTGAGGGTTTCATTTGCAAATTGTTTTAGGTAAGAGGTTTACGTATACGTTTTAGTCTGCGTTTGTTGGGTTTTCCCAGAGACAACAACGGGGCCTTGAATT
>CAIWMU010000134.1 GCA_903913865.1 uncultured Verrucomicrobia subdivision 3 bacterium | reverse complement strand
CGGCTGGGGCCGTCCTCAACAGATGAGAACTGACCCCATGGCGCTCGAGGGGACGGCGATGGCGCTCGGGCGATGACCGTTTTCGCGCACCTGACCCCATTCGCTCGGGGGCCGCGCGGGGAACGGCGTAAGCCCGGGCTGTATGGCATAACGCCGTTGGCGTGGGGGCGTGATCCAATCGGATTGCGATCTTTGCTTCCCTGTATACATAGCTTCACTCTGCAAATAACCTTCCTACATTCGTGGCGATTTGTAGGAGATTCCAACGCGAAAATGAAGAATCACCGCGATTGATCCTGTCCCACAAACGGATCCATGCTTGGCACGGGTCATCATTTTTGATCTAAACATGGCCCCGGAAAAACGATTTTGAACGGCTCAAAACCAGAAATTCGCCACCGGCGCGAACGCGCCCTGCCCACTCGCGTGGGGTCATCATCGTTGAGGACCATACTGCGACCCGGGACGGCCTGCGGCCTGCCATAAACAGCCAGCGGGACCTCCGTGTGCTGGGCGTGGCGGGAACCTGGCAGGATGCGCTGGTGAAGGCGAGAAGGCTGCGGCCGGAAATTCTACTTCTGGATCTCAACCTGCCGGATGCGAACGGATGGATGGTTCTGGAGAACCCTGTGAACCGAGCTGTCGGTCTGCGACGAGTCGGTCTGTGCCCGCCGCCTTCTGCGGTGCGGTGCCCGCGGCTACCTGATGAACGATGTGCCGTTGGCTGGGATTTTATCGGCTATCCGTCAGATCCGCGCGGGACATATTGTTGCCGGGCCTGCCATTTGCAGCCAGCTGATGACCGAGGCCCTTGATTTGGGTTCCGGCACCCCGCCGTCCGGGGACTCTTCCCCGCTGGTCGAAACCCTCAGCGACCGTGAATTGCTTGTTTCCAGCCTGCTCGCACGCGACCTCACCAACAAGCAGGTGAGCATCCAACTGGGGCTCAGCGAGAAGATAGCGCACACCTACAAGGCCCGGATCATGAGCAAGATGGGTGTTCAAACCACGCCCGAACTGGTCTCCCGGCTTCGACTGCTGGATCGATCTCGAGTGGCTACTGTGCACCAACAACGGGGTCATCCGGGTGGATCCGAATTAAACTCGTGATTCCTACAAAAAGTATAAGTTGTAGGAAATTCCTACACCAAAAGTCAGAAAGTTTTTGTTTGAATTTCCGAAGGTGAATCGCAATGATTCAGCCATGAACGGTGAAATTGGCATTAAGTAGAGGTATGAATAAAACCATCGCACAAAGCAACACCAACGCAACTATTGTTGCTGCCGGTTCGGGCTCAACACCCATCAAGCTCCCTCCGGGACATTGTATGGCATTTTGGGTTATTATTGTGTTGGCACTTGGCCTGGGAAGCCTCTGTGCTGGTGGGGGGCCGCCTGCCGTCTCCACTCTCCCGGCAAGCAATACCAATAGTCTGGGGGCAACGCTCAACGGCAGGATAAACCCTGCCGGAATCGCGACAGCCTATTTTCAATTCGGCAGGACCCCATTCTTTTTCGGGGGGGTCACCACGGTGGCCGGCAGCGGCCTACGAGGCCTGGCTGATGGAACCATCGCGACAGCCCAGTTTAATTCGCCACAAGCGGTCGTGGTGGATGTGAGTGGGAACATCTTTGTTGCCGACACCGGCAACCACTGCATCCGTGAGATCGCCACCAACGGTGCTGTGATCACCATCGCCGGGGCGGGTGTGTCCGGCTACGCGGATGGACCCGGAACCGCAGCCCTGTTCGACACACCCTACGGGATCACAATGGACACCGCCGGAAACCTGTTCGTGAGCGATGAACTAAACGACTGCATTCGTAAGGTCGTGTGGGATGGTTCCGTCTGGCAGGTCACGACCCTTGCCGGAAGCGGAACCCGCGGATACGGGGACGGCTCGCCTCTCGAGGCGAAGTTCGACCGGCCCCAATTCCTGACGACAGACGCCGCAGGCAACGTCTATGTCGCGGACAAATACAACGATTGCGTTCGGAAGATTGCGATGGCTGGAGGCTCGGCAATCTCCGTCAGCACTCTCGCGGGCAAAGGCACGTTCAAGAACCCCCGTGGTGTGGCGGTGGACCGCTTGGGCAACGTCTATGTCAGCGCCACGGACAACAACAAGATCATTCTCATCCCAACGGCGGGAGAGGTAAGTACACTGGCGGGCAGCGGTGAGCCAGGCTCCACTGACGGCTACAGGTTGGCCGCCCAGTTCGACGCACCGCGCGGTGTCGTGGTGGACGCGAACGGTCAGCTTTACATCGGGGATACAGCCAACAACCGGGTCCGGAAGATCATCATGAACCCTCTTGAGCCACTGACCAATCAGGTCCGCACCGTCACGATGGCTGGAGGCAACGACGTCGGCTATCTGGATTCTGCGGACAGCGACCTGGCCAGGTTCAACAGCCCTTACGGCGTGGCACTCGACAACGCAGGCAACGTTTATGTGGCCGACAAGGGCAACCACCGCATTCGCATGGTGGGCGGATCCTCTCCCGCCTACGTGGCCCGGCTCGGCGACTCAAGCCCGGCGGTCAACGTGAGCGGCAGTGCCGACATCGCCGTGAGCTTCCCCGCCACCGGCCTTCCCGCCTATGACAATCCGGAGAGCGGTCTCAAAACTCTCTACTACTTCCGGGCGCAGGGCAGCAACAGCGTCGGGATGGCATACGGCTCGGTGATGCACTTTACCACCTATAGCACCAACGCCATGCTGGAAGTGCTCGGCGTGGAAAATGACACCGCCCCGCTCACCCCGGCGTTCTCTCCCGACATCACCAATTATTCCGCCACCGTGCCGACCGCCACAGCCGAAGTCCTGGTCTCCGCGATCGGCGAGCGAAATTTCGAGGACGGATCGGAAATTTCCACACATGTTTTTCAGGTGGGGGGCGTCACCTGCAACAACCCGGTGCCGATCGGTGAGCCCGGCAGCGTCACCACCATCACCGTGCTCGTCACCGCCCAGGATGGCCTGACCCGCTCGGCATACTCGATCGCCGTCACGCGGGCGACAACTCCGCTGGCACTGTCACTGCCCGCGAGCAACATTGCCTCCACCAGCGTCACACTGCGTGGCACGATGAGTCCGAACAGCCTCACGACGGCTGCAGGATCCTACTTCCAGTATTCCACGAAGTCTGTTTTCGGGAGCGGCGCATGGACCACACCCATTTCCGGATTCAAGCCATACACCCGTGAGTTCTGGATCAACAGCGCGGAGAACCTTGCGGTGGATGACCTGGGCAATGTCTATTATGGAACGGCGCACGCTGTCACGACTGTGCGGGTTGACCCGGCCGGTTCGCCCACGAATTCCCAGAACATTTTTGTCGCCGCCAATTTCGGCATCTGGGTTTACGGCTGCGCTGTCAACCATGCCGGCACCGAGGTTTACTGGGGTGATCAATCATACCAAGCATTGGTCAAATACGTTCGAAACGGAAACGGTTGGGCCCAAAGCAGGATTGCCTCCACTCCCGGATGGGTCCCCGTCTCGGTGGCCCTGCACGAGCCCAGTGGCAATATTTACGCTGTGCTTTATAAAACATCCGCCGGCGGAAACCCTTCAGAAAACAAAGTTGTGTGCATCGGCACCAACGGGGTGGTATCCAGCCCGCCCGGCGCCACAAACCTGTCTGTGCCCATGACGGTGGCCTGTGACCCGGCGGGGAACCTTTATGTGAAGGAGTATTATACCGACACACTCACGGGCAACAACCGCCTCAGCCGTCTGGCACCGGATGGGCAGATTACCTCCCTGGTAACCACCAATCTTGCGGGCGTTCAAGGCACCGCCGCCGATAGCCAGGGCAATGTCTATGTATCCTTTTCGCTTTCCTCAGGCTGGGAGTTGTGGAGCTACAACTGGAATGGAACAGTCTGGAACAGAACAAGGGTGAATCTCGGCAACGGGGCGAGCTCGGCCGGAATTGGCAGGCTCTATGTGGATGGTGCGGACAACCTGTATGTCCTTGGCTACGATGGAAGCGGTTACCCGAAGATCCTCAAATACGTTCCGGGCCCGACAGCAAAGACGGCCATTGTGGATGCAGCAGGCACCAACGCCGTCAGTCTGCTTGGAACAACGGATATCGCGGTGAGTTTTCCCCTTACCAACCTGAGCGCTGGTGTGAAATACTATTACCGCGTGGTTACGACGAACAGTGTCAACACAACCTACGGCGATATTCTCAGCTTCACCACCGTCAGCGGCGATGCGACGCTCAAGAGCCTGACTCTGGGCGCAGGAACTCTGGCACCGGTTTTCGCCCCGGCCACGAACGACTACGCCGTCACAGTGCCCGTGGGGACGACTTCCATGACTCTAACCCCCACGGTGAACCAATCCAACGCCACGGTTGCGGTCAACGGGCAGGCTGCGGTCTCCGGCGCTCCCTTTGGCCCCCTCGACCTTGCCCTCGGCACCAATTTGCTCGTGATTCAGGTCGTGGCAACCGACGGCACAACCAACCGTTATACCGTCACTGTCACTCGACCGGCGGGAAGTCCGGTGGCTCTAACCCTGGCGGTGGACCCCACGACAGTTCGCACCAATGAAGCCACACTGGCCGGCAGCGTTGACGCCAATGGGGCTCTCAGCGTCAGTGCCTTTTTTCAATTCTCCACCAACTCAACCCTGACAATCGCTGACCCTCTGCTCCCGGCGAAGGAGGGCTCCACCGAAGGGGGGGGTGCCGTGCCGCAAAAGCTGCGAATGACTGGCCTGGCACCCGCATCCACATATTATTACCGCCTCCTGGCTACCAACGACTTTGGCACGACGCTGGGCAGCACCCTCAGTTTCACCACCCAGAGCAGTGATGCTCTGCTGACAAACCTGACGATCTCCGTGGGTGCGCTTGAACCGGTTTTCGGGCCCGAGTCCACTGATTTCTCCTGCACCGTTTCAAATGCCCCTGTCAGCACCACTGTCACGGCGACGACCCGCCACCAGGCCGCCACCGTCACAATCAACGGAGTAACCACCTCGTCCGGTTCAAAATCCCTGCCAATAAACCTATCGGTAGGCACAAACGTCATCCGCATCGTGGTAACGGCGGAGGACAAGGTGACACAGCGGACCTACATCGTGGCGGTCAACAAGCTCCAGGTGCCATTGCGCATCACGGAAAACCCCATCAGTCAGTCCGTGTTCAGTGCCGGCAGCAGTACCAATTATACGACCGTATCCACTTCCGCGACAAGTTGGACGAACGTGATGTGGACCAGCGGTCCGGCACCGAATGTCGCGTTCCGCGTGGGGGTGATGGCCAGCGACCTGCCAGTGCAATACCAGTGGTACCGGGATGGCCAGCCGGTTGGCGGCGAGACCAACGAAACCTTCTCCGTGGCGGTGTCGGCCACCAACCACGGTGCGATTTTTCACGCCGTTGCCACCGATGCCAGCAGCGTCTGCGCGACGAGTTCCCCGGCGACATTGCTCGTGGAAATGGCTGAGAACAACTTCTCCTACGCGTTTGACAAGGCCTCCTCAGGCCATGGCAGTGTTGATTGGCAGAACAAAGGCAGCGTGAGTTGGGCGAATGATTCCGGTTACACCGCCATGCCAAAGCGGATGCGCATCACCAGCGCCAGTTCCAGCCAGCTGGGTTCTTCCTGGTATGGCAATGCCCCCGTGAATCCGGCGCGGCGGTGGAGTTTCAGCTGGGGTTTCCAGGGCGGCTACGGCAATCCACCCGCGGACAGCTTCAGCTTTTTCCTGCAATCCGACGGAACCAATGCCACAGCCTATCACGCAGGGGACACGACAGTCACAGGGCTGGCGAACCGTTTCCTCGCCATCACGTTGGACGACTACCAAAACAGCCCAACCGATGCGTCGCGATCCACCCTGAAGGTGACCTACGGGACAAACACCAGCCAGACCCAGTTTCCTGTTGTGAATCTGGCGACGGCTTTTACCAACGGGAACGATGCCCCGGGCTTTAGTACCCCCACAACCAGCTATGGCCCCCCCTACAATCTCTCCGCAACCTACCTGCCAGCGAGCAACCTCCTTACAGTAACAATCGCCAATACGCGATTGGACGGGATGGCGCCCGGCAGCACCAACAACCCGCTCACCTTCACCTATGGCTTGAATCTGGCCGCCCTCTTCGGCACCAACGCGACCTGGGCCGGCTTCGGCGGCAAGACTGGCGGATATTCCGAGAACCACGATGTCCTCTATGCCAATGGGTTGTTCTCCAGCGGCATTACCCCCGTCCCCGTCCTCGCCAACCTCGCGATCAGCGAAGGCATTCTCACACCGACCTTCGGCTCGAATGACCTGAGCTACACCGCAGATGTGGGCTTCGGAGCCGCCAGCGTCACCCTGACACCGACTCGCGCCGAGCCGGGCACCACGATCACGGTAAACGGCATACCGGTGGCTTCCGGGACTGCCTCACAGCCGTTGCCTCTGGCGTTTGGGGTGACCCCGCTGACAGTGGTGCTGACCGCCTCAGATGGGGTGACCATCAACCAATATTCCGTGCTCGTCACCCGCCCATGCATTCCTCCCGTGATCTCAACGCTCGCAGCCACGGAAGTCTCCGGTTACAGCGCGAAGCTCAACTGCACCGTGAACCCCGGGGGCCGGGCTGACGTTTACTTCCAATACAGCACCAACGCCGGGTTCAGTCCCGCAACCACGTTGCTGGCTCAGGCCAATATTGGCGGGACAAACGACCAGCCTGTCAGTCTGGTGCTCGATGACCTTGCATCCCTGGCAACATACTACTTCCGGGCACTGGCCACCAACAGTGCCGGAACCGACACCGGCAGCGCACTCAGCTTCTCAACCCCCTGGCTTCCGCTGACCGTTGTCACCCAACCCACCAATGCGGTTGGCACTTTGACCTTCCCCACAAATTACATTGTGGTTTCCGGTTCCCCCACAACCTGGGCGAATGTCCGTCAGGAGGGCAACGCCCCGGTCTCGTTCGATGCCAAGGCGGCCGGTGGTGTGGGGCCGATCGGGTATCAATGGTACCGGGATGGTGTTCCGGTGGCGGACCAGACCAACCGTTCGTTGATCGTGGCGGCGGCGGCGGCCAACAGCCATTCCGAGTATGTGCTTGTGGCCACCGATGCCACAAGCGTGACCGCCACGAGCCAGGTTGCCAGGCTCACACTGGCTGGTCCTGCCGGCAGCTTCTCCTACGCTTTTGACCAGACGGCCACTGGCCACAGCAGCACGGATTGGCGCGCCACGGGCTCAGGCAATTGGGCCAACGACAACGGCTACGGGGTCATGCCCAGGCGGATGCGCCTCACAGGTGCGTCCTCAAGCCAGTCCGGCTCATACTGGTATCGGAACATGCCGTTGATCGCCAGCCGCGATTGGAGTTTCAGTTGGGGATTCCAAGGCGGCTACGGCAACCCGCCTGCGGACACTTGCAGCTTTTTTCTCCAGAGCGATGGCACGAACGCAGTGGCCTACCACGCCGGGGATCTCAGCGTTTCAGGGCTCACAGGCCGGTTTGTCTGTATCACACTCGACGAGTATCAGAACACGCCCACGGACCCCTCCCGTTCCACATTGAAGGTAACCTACGGCACAAACACAAGCCAGTCCCAGCTCCCTGTCGTCAACCTCGTGACAGCCTTCGCCAGCTCGAACGACGCGCCAACCCTGAGCACCCCCGCCGGCAGTTACGGTCCAGCCTACAACCTCACCGCCAGCTACAACGCTGCGAGCAACCTGTTGACGGTAACACTCGCCAACTCGCGCCTTTCCGGCCCGACGCCCGGCAGCACAAACCAACCGCTGACCTACTCTTACACCGTTAATCTGGCCAACGTCTTCGGCACGAATGAAGCCTGGGTGGGTTTCGGTGCGAAGACGGGTGGATTCTCCCAGAACCACGACATCCTGAACGTCAACGGCATGTTCACCCCCGGCGGAAATGCCGCGCCCCTCATCGTCAATCCGATCACCGACCAGGCGACGACGTTCAACTCTCCTTTCAGCTTCACCTTCCCCGAGAACACGTTCTCCGATCCTGACGGCAACACCCTGACCTACACAGCCTACGGGCTGCCGGGGGGGATCACGTTCAATCCGGGCACGCGGACCTTCTCCGGGACGCCGACGGCGGCCGGGAGCAACCGGGTGGCGTTGGTGGCGAGCGACAGTTTCCTGACGACGACAAACACGTTCTCGTTTGTGGTGGGCAAGGCGGCAGCCAGTGTGCAACTGGCGGCCCTGAGCCAGACCTACAGCGGGACGCTGCGGATCGCCACCTCCACAACCACCCCCT
>CAIWMU010000133.1 GCA_903913865.1 uncultured Verrucomicrobia subdivision 3 bacterium | reverse complement strand
CACTTTGCGGATGCGGTTGTTGGCAGAATCCGCGACATAGATGTTGCCGTCTGGCCCCATCGCCACATCCATCGGGGTATTGAATTGCGCCGACGCGCCGGTGCCATCGGCAAAACCACCGGTGCCCGAGCCCGCGAGGGTCGTGACCACGCCCGCCGGGGTCACTTTGCGGATGCGGTTGTTGCTGGAGTCCGCCACATAAAGGTTGCCGGCGGCATCCGTCGCCACACCATGCGGATAATTGAACTGTGCAGCCCCCCATGTGCCGTCGGCAAAACCGGCTGTGCCCGAGCCAGCCAGGGTACTGGCTACCAGGCCGACGTTGGTGCTGGTGCCAAGCTGGAAGAATGCATCAGCCAGGCCGCCGGGAATAAAGCTCCCGTTGAGCGTCGCCCCCGTGCTGAGAATGGAGGATGCCGTCAGGGTGGTGACCGTGGGCTGGGCCTGGATTGCTCCGGGCCAGATCAGGCCCACCAGGGCCAACGTGAGCAAGGCCAGATGGTTGAAAGCGTTGATGAGGATTGCCCCGGCTGGACGCGCTTGGGAAGCTGCACCGGCTTGGTGTTTGGTGGTGGTTTTCATTATCATTATTCTAGATGCTTGAGATTCCGCTTGCACACTAATCAAAGTTGTAACCTTAGGCCTGCATTCCGCGCAATAATTCTTTTTCTGATTTTGCGTGTAGGAATTTCCTACAAATTTGCTGTTTTGTAGGAACGACCGGGCCGGGTGGGAGTCGTTTTTTGCAGAGGATTTTTCGTTACGGGAGACTTTCCAGATCATGCTCATGGTTTGGGACAGGAGACAAACCCGGGTGTCGTATGACCCCGCCATTCCCCCGTACACATGCTCTGTGCGTCTGGATGGGCGTTCCGCCTGGGCCTGGTTGAATGCCGCCCCTCCTGTTGCCGGGGTGGCGGATGGGAAGGCTGGAGCCAGGCCGTTGCGTCTCGCGCTATTTGTTTTCATATCACTAATTACTGTGAACTCTTCTATCCTGAACGTGATCTTTGCATGCCACACTTCGGAACTCAAAATATTGTTTTCTGATTTTGCGTGTAGGAATTTCCTACATTTTCACTGTTTTGTAGGAATCAGGATTCGATGCCGCGGCCGATTTTACCCCCGGTTGGATGATGCGCGGGAAACGTTCCGGATCGATCGAGGAGTCGAAGCCGGGAGACCAGTTCGGGCGTGGTTTGAACACCCAGTTTGGTCATGATCCGCGCCTTGTAGGTGTGCACTGTCTTCTCGCTGAGCCCCAGTTGGATGCTCACCTGTTTGTTGGTGAGGTCGCGTGCGAGCAGGCTGGAAACAAGCAATTCACGGTCGCTGAGGGTTTCGACCAGCGGGGAAGAGTCCCCGGACGGCGGGGTGCCGGAACCCAAATCAAGGGCCTCGGCCATCAACAGGCTGGAGATGGAGGCTCCGGCAATGATGTGCCCCGCGTGAATCTGGCGTATGGCGCCCAGGACCCGCGTCAGCGGCTCATCCTTCATTAAATAGCCACGGGCGCCGGCCCGCAGCAGGCGGCGGGCATAGACAGCCTCCTCGCAGACCGATAGCACCAGAGTGCGGGGAAGACACCCCTCGCTGCGGAGTTGTTCCAAAAGGGTCCAGCCGTTTCCATCCGGCAGGTTGAGATCCAGAAGTAGAATTTCCGGCCGCAGCCTTCTCGCCTTCACCAGCGCATCCTGCCAGGTTCCCGCCACGCCCAGCACACGGAGGTCCCGCTGGCTGTTTATGGCAGTCCGCAGGCCGTCCCGGGTCGCAGTGTGGTCCTCAACGATGAGGACCCCCACGCGAGTGGGCTGGGCGCGTTCGCGCCGGTGGCGAATTTCTGGTTTTGAGCCGTTCACAATCGTTTTTTCCGGGGCCATGTTCAGATCAAAAATGATGACCCGTGCCAAGCATGGATGCGTTTGGGGGAGAGGATCAATCGCGGCGATTCTGATTTTTCGTGTAGGAATCTCCTACAAATCGCCACAAATGTAGGAAGGTTATTTGCAGAGTGAAGCTATGTGTACAGGGGAGCAAAGATCGCAATCCGATTGGATCACGCCCCCACGCCAACGGCGTTATGCCATACAGCCCGGGCTTACGCCGTTCCCCGCGCGGCCCCCGAGCGAATGGGGGCAGGTGCGGGAAAACGGTCATCGCCCGTGCGCCATCGCCCTCCCCTCGAGCGCCATGGGGTCAGTTCTCATCTGTTGAGGACGGCCCCAGCCGTACTCGACAGTGACCGAACTGACCCCTGGCGCGGGAAAACGGTGAACGCCCGTGCGCCATCCCCCTCCCCGGCACCAACGGTGCGCACAATCCCAGCCTGGGGTACAGCCCCAGGAAACTGGACATTGAAACGATCCAAGGGCAGCCCTTGGATCTATTATTATGGCCGATACCCAGGCCGTTGGCCTGGGCTTTCTCATTATGCGCCGTTGGCGCTCAAGAATGTGGGGATGGTGTTGCGCCTTGGCAGTCCAAGAGCGCTCTGTTCCCAGATGGCCAACGGCCCAGCTTGTTCAAGGGCCAAATGTCCGGTTCATTCCAGGGCCAACGGCCCACCCCATCACAGCCTATGGCATCGCCATAGGAATTGGGAATAGGCATGATCGGAGGGCTGAAGGCCCGGTTTCATGTACGGGTTTCGTGGCCGGAACCGATGGGTCGGGCCTTCAGCCCTCAGACTTATCATTTGCGGACCAAAACCCTGGCCGTTGGCCAAGGCTGGGATCGGACGCACCTTTGGTGCTCGGATTGAGCGGGTCTCGTGACCAACACCCAGACCGTTGGCGCGGCGGGAATTCGGTCGTCGGCCTCCGCCCCCTGGCGCCGGAAGACGTGCGGCACCAGCACAGGTCGAAAATAGTCCACCCCCGCCAGAAAGGCCTGTGTCAGGGGAAGCCCAGTCAGATTTGCCTGGACGGCACCCGGAACTGAGCGGACTCAAATTCAACCGCCAGCGGTGGAATGTTTCAGCCGGGGTGCAGGGCATATTGCTGTTTAACACGAAAAGGGTGGTCGAATTCTGCCGGACCTGCTTTTACATTTGCTGTTGGGGTGATTTAGGAGTAAACAGCCATATGCGTTGGCGCGTGATTGCCGGGGTATTGTTCGTCGTCAATCTCCTGTTGGCTGTGGCCCTCTTAAAAGATGCCGGGTCCGGGAGCAGGTACCGCCATGCCACCTTGACATCCCCTGCCCCATCCCCCGGGCCCACGGAACGAACGAATATCCTGCTCCGCAAGCAGTTGTTCACCTGGAGCGAGGTGGAATCCCCCGATTACCCCACCTACATCGCCAACCTGCGTGACATTGGTTGCCCGGAACAAACCATCCGCGACATCATCATCGCCGATGTGAACACCCTGTTCGCCAGGCGGCGGAGCGCGGAATTGACCTCCCCGGAGCAACAATGGTGGCGGTCTGTGCCGGATACGAACCTGCTGCAGGTGGCCCTCCTGAAGATCCGGGAACTGGAGACGGAACGTCGAAACCTGCTGACCAGCCTCCTGGGATTGAATTGGGAGGTCGGGGATCTGGTCAACCTGCCCCGCCCCTCAAGGCCCGCCTTGGTTTTGGACGGTCCTCTGCTTGGCTCGTTGTCCCCGGACGTCAAGCAAACCATCCAGGTGATCAACGCTCAGTTTCAGGACAAACTCCAGGCCTATCTGGATTCCCGCCGGGCCCAGGGAAGGGATGCAGATCCCGCAGAGGTGGCCCGGTTCCGGCAGCAGACCCGGGATGAGATCGCCAGACTGCTTTCCCCTCCCCAGCTGGAGGAATTTTTGCTCCGCTACTCCCAGCAGGCGGACCAGATCCGGTCACATCTCGCCGAACTCAAGTATCTGGAACTTTCGCCGGAGGAATTCCGGTCGGTTTTCCGGGCCACGGACACAATCGCCCAGCAAATCCTCTCCACCACCGGTTCGGACCCCAACAGCCAGGCGGCGCGCCGTGCCCTTGCCGACCAGGCGGAAAATGCGGTTCGCATCGCCCTGGGTGCCAAAAAGTATGAACTTTACAAGTCCCTGGAGGATCCCCTGTATCGCGATGCTTATTCCCGGGCCCTCGCAGCGGGTTCACCAGAGTCTGTGCGCACACTCTACGAGATAAACCTCGCAACCCAGGCTGAACAGGAGCGGATCAAGGCGGACAAGACGCTCACCGCCAGCCAGAAGGAGATCGAACTGAAGACGATCGACCTCACCCAGACCAAAGCCAATGCACAGGTCACCGGGCAGGAACTTCCGCCGGAACCACCTCCCGTGCCCCAGACTCCCCCGCGCCGCACCCACATGAGCCAGCCGGGGGATACGGCTGTGGTCCTCTCCATGCTTTACGGCGTGCCCATGAGCGCACTCCGAGCCGCCAACCCGAACATGGATCTCAGCCGCATCCCGCCCGGCACCCAACTGATCATCCCCAGATCCACCCTGCCCCCCGTTCTGCAACAAAACATGCCGGGGAGGTAGCGTCCGCAGCAGCACATCCCCACCCGACCTGCCGGACCGGGGGGGCAAAGCATCCACCGGGGGAGATCCCCACGGTGGTGCGCGCCACTGCTCCAGCACGGCCTGAACCGTCCCGCATCACGTCTGACAAGGCCTCCAGCCAAAACCGGTGATCAACCCTATGTGATGGACCCGCCAGCAGGCGGGGGTTGCTGGGAGGGGGGGTGCTTGGGCCCATGCTTGAAACTCGGGGAGGGCTCACTACTGCTCCAACGTTCTGACGAGCTCATCTTTCGCAGGCTGTGGCTCATGTATTTGCTGTGTTTGCGTTCCCGGATCGACCAGTCCCCCTGTTCGATACGGTTCATTAAACCCTGAAGCAGTTTCAAGGCCTCGCCCACAGGAGCGTTCGGACCATACTCCCCCAGTGCATCCATCGTCTGCCGGAGCAGGGCCACAGCCTGCCCGTGCTCCCCCATATCCATGAAACGGGTGACTTCATCAAGGACCTTCCCCGCCCGTTGCATGGCAACCCAGGGTATCACCTCCACCGTCTGTCGCACCTCGGCTGGATCCTGTGTTGCCTGGATGCGGACCACTTGTGTGAAGGAACGCGATGCCACCTCCTTCTCACCAATCTCGTCAAACAGCACCTCCAACTCCAGCAGGCGCTCACCCTCAAGACTCGCGACCGGCTGCCCATCCAACCACGGCAGTGGAAGGACATCGAGACTGAAGCACGCCACCCGTGTCTCATCGCACACCAGATCACCCACGGCATATTCGACCCAACCCCCGGGACGCTCCACCGATGTATAGTTGCCCAACGGCTTCATGGATTCACAGAAATCCAGTTTTCTCAGACGGACCCGCAGATTTTGGACCACGATCTTCTGCAACCCCTCGAGTTCGGACTCAAATATCCCGGGGAACTTCTCCGGCGAGTCTGCATCATAGAACTGGCCGTTGGTAACCTGCGCCAGACTGGTCATCAGGTCCTCGTTGTAGCTCTCCCCGAATCCCAGGCAGGAAGTGCGAATGCTTTGGGTCTCCAACCCTGCAGCCACGATCTGGCGCACCGCGAGGGGTTCCACAACCCCATGGTTCAGCTGCCCATCACTCAGCATCAACAACCTTCGGGTCGCCCCGCCCACTGATCGGGCCAACTCATCCCTGCCCAGCATCCATCCGCCTGTCAGGTTCGTGGATCCTCCTGTGTGGATCCCCTCAATCAGGTTTATGATCTTCTCCTTGTCCGCAACCGACTGGAGGGGGACCTGTATCTGGGCTTCATTGTCAAAAACCACCAGGCTGAACTGGTCCCCGGGCCGAAGGTTCCTCACCGCCAGTTGAGCTGCCTGTTTCGCCTTGGCCAGCGGCGGACCCTGCATGGATCCGCTGCGGTCCAGGACGATGCAAAATGCCGCCGGTTGCGGTCTGGCCTGCTCCAGATGCGGGGCGGCGAACTGGAGCGCGAAATAAACCGGGCGGGCCCGGTTTGCAAGTATGACCTCATAGTCGAGTTGGCTTGTTATTTTCATCATATGATTTTTGTGTTGTTCAGTGAACGGGACAGACGGAAGAAAGCGGCGGCTGGATGCGCGAAATGGGCGCAGTTGCAAACCAAGGAACACAAATCGCCCCAGACACGACATCCCGGAACCCAATCTGCAAAGCGTAGTAATGCACGCATTGCTGTTTTGTCCTGTGCATTCATACTTTACCACAGACACAACTTTTTGTCAAGCGTTTGCCTGTGCATGCCGATTTTGTGTGTTCTCAATTGCTTCTGCGCCGCACACAAAATAGTAACGCACGCTCAAGCCCCACAAGCCGTGTGCATGCTGATGCCTGCAAATCGCGGCTTTTGGGCTGAACCTGGGGTGAATGCGCCAGTATTTGAGCGGTGGAGCCGAGTAGCCGTGGCGATTCCAAACCATTCGAGGATGCGCGAGCCTGATTTCGATTATCGTGTGGATCAGGGTGGAACTTTGAACACTCCCCAACCTAGCCCCCTCCCCGTTCGGAAATTCCTTTCCCTGCGGGGTGAAAACTCCGCCCTTCATGATCGTCGTCGCTGCTTCCGCGCGCCCCGACCACCACACAAAACCCGGTGATCCAACGCACGCGACGCTGATCGCAACCGCCCTGCGATGCCGGGTTCGCTGCCACAGGGGTAGCCCGCTTCATTTGGTTTTTAAAGTGGGCGTCAAAGCGACTGCCACGCAATCAATCTCACTGAACATCTGCCTGCCGGGCAGCACGATAGCCGTTCTTTCTGTCTGTGTTGTGAACCCGTCAGCGGTCTTCGGCTCGGATGTGAAAACGATTTGAAGGTGACCGTCGTTGAGCACTGTCGGGGTGAGGAAGCACCCCTCGCCGTCACCCGGTCCAAGCCACGTTGGAGGCCTGTCTGAAAGTTCCACGACACCCAAGTCTGTGATACCCGGTGGCAAGGAAGGGGGGGGACGTCGGGCACCGGCAACTTCCCCGCTGCGGGTCGAAGCCGGCATCTTCCTGCTTTTCCAGACTCAACTTCCCCGCCGCCTCAACCCTCCTCCACCAGCAGCCTGTACATCCCGTCCAAGTCCCGCTCGATCACCCCCGTGGCCACCAGTGCGGCAAGGGGGGCATCTGCCCAGTGCTGGTTTTCCGTGAACACCTCGCGCCGGGCCGCCTTGCGGGCGATCTCCTTGCGGCTGAATGACCGCTCGCGATCGCCCCTCATGTAGTTGAGGATCTGCCACTCAGCGTCAGACATGGCGACTCCCCCCGGCACAGCCGATCACCTCCGGCAAAGGCTCCCCGCACACGCTCATCGGCGGCTCCTGAACACATGCCCACCCCCATGCGCCTCCATCAGCACAAAGCCATTCTCCACCCCCAGGAACCGCACCCGTTTGGACTTCAAGAGAGGCTTTCCATCCACCGTCACTTGATCCGCGCCCGTTGCCGGCACGGACACCACCGCTGTTGTGTTCACAGGCACAACCACCCGCAATTCGAAGCCCCCCTCGGACTGCCGCCATTCACTCTCGATCCGCCCCCGGGGCGACTCATACCTGGCCCGCACCCAATCCAGCGGCTTTGCCGGACCTTCCAGGCGCATCCCGGTTGAAGGGGGCTGCGGCTGGATCGCAAACCGCTGCCAACCCGCCTCCAGCGGGCGCAACCCCGCCAGGTTCCCGAACATCCATTCGCAGACCGCTCCGAATGAATAATGGGCAAAAGAGTTCATCGAGGCATTCTGCTCACCCCCGAAGCCCCCCTCCCGTGTGTAACTGTTCCAGCGCTCCCAGATCGTGGTGGCCCCGTTCTCCACCTCAAACCCCCAGCTCGGAAACTTCCGGCTCTGCAGCAGGCTCACAGCCAGATCGTGGTCCCCGGTGGCCGACAACACAGGCAGCAGAGGCCTCGTCCCCAGGAAGCCGGTCGTGATCCCCGAGTTTTTCGCGTCCGCCTTGCTGCGGATTTTCCCGGCCAGTTTCTTTCCCGCAGGCACACGCAGATCAGCCGGCAGCAGATCCATCCACAAAGCCAGAGCGTAGGCCGTCTGTGTATCCACCGCCAGCGAACCGTCCTGCCGCACATATTTCCGGTTGAAAGCCTCCTTCACCCGGGCAGCCAGAGCCCGGTATTCCGCCGCCTCCCGGTTCTTCCCGATCGCCGCGCCCATCTCGGCCATCAAAGTGGTCGAATAGGCAAAATAGGCTGTATCTATGTAATCCAGCGGGGTCGTCTCCCCCATGGCCAGCCAGTCCCCCCAGTTATTCCCATGCACCACCCCGGTAAAGTCTTTGCTGGTGGCCTTGCGCCACTCGATGAACTTCGCCATCGATGCCCAGCATCTCTCGATGATCCGCGTGTCCCCATACGCCTGGTAGATCGCGTAGGGGCAGATCACCCCCGCATCGCACCAGGCGGTGCCAAAATCCCAACCATGCTGGAATGGATGCGGGGCAAAGCCCGGAAAGGTTCCACTGGGCCTCTGGGACTCCATCAGCTCCCGCAGCCACTTCGAGTAAAAAGAGGCCACATCCGCGTTGTAGGTGGCGGCCCGCACATAAATCTGGGCATCCCCGGTCCATCCGAATCGCTCATCCCGTTGGGGGCAATCGGTGGGCAAATCGAGAAAGTTCGCCCTCTGGGTCCAAACGATATTCTTGAAGAGCCGGTTCACCATGGGATCCGAACAGGTGAAATCACTGGCCATCGGCGTGTCTGAATGCAGCACCAGACCGGTGATCGCATCCTTGTCCGGCTTGCCCGGGAAGCCGCTCAGCTCGACGAATTGAAACCCGTGGAAGGTGAAACGCGGCACGAAAGTCTCCCCCTTGGGATCCCCGCGCAAAACGTAATGGTCGATCGCCCTGGCCTTGCGGAGATTCTCCGTCATCAACCGCCCGTCCGGATGCAGCATCTCCCCGTGGCGGATCCGGATCACCGTTCCGGCAGGCCCCTTCACCTTCAAGCGGGCCACTCCAGCAAAATTCTGCCCCAGGTTGAAGATATACACCCCATTCGTGGGTGAAGTGATCTCCCGGGTCGGGATCTCCTCGATCACCCGCACCGGCACCCCGGGAAATGCCTCCAGCTTGGGCGGCCTCTGGAAGCCCAGATCCACCTCGTGCCCCAGGATCTTCGCATCTCCCCCCGTCGCCGGATTGACGCCCTCATAAAACAACGCCTTCACACTCCCGTTGGCACCGGCGGGAATCGCAGCCTCCCAGGCCGCATCGGCAAAGCCCGGCAACGTCCAGCCCGGAGTCTCCCGCCGGGCATCATAATACTCGCCCATCAGGAAATCAGCCTCCCGGATCGGCCCCTCCCCTGAGGTTTTCCACGAGGCATCTGTGGCAACCACCTCCCGCCGCCCATCCTCGTATTCGATCTCCAGCTGGGCCATGAACGCCGGGGTTTTCCCGTAGGTATAGCGGCCGATCCTCTCCGTCCCCATGCCCGTCAGCAACCCGAAACCGAGATACCCGGAATACCAGCCATCCGCCACCCAGGCACCCATGGCATTCCCCCCCGCCCGCACCAAACCGGTCACATCATGTGCCCGGTAATAGGCTCTCTGACGGTAATCGGTCCAACCCGGGGCGAACATGTCATCCCCCACCCTTTTGCCATTCACATGCAGTTCAAGAATCCCGAGCGCGGTTGAATAGATCGTGGCCGAACGAACACCCTTGGCAGCCTGGAACTCCTTCCGATACTGCTGCGCAGGCGGCAGGAACAGTTTTTTGGAATCCTTGTGCACTGGGGAGGAGTCCCTGTGACTGATGTATTCGCCCTTCCAATCCCCATCCGCCAGCAGGCCCATTCGCCAGAAGGCGGGCCGGCTCCAGCCCGATGACTTGCCTCCCCCATCCCAAACCCGCACGCGCCAGACGCACCGCTGCCGGGATTTCAAAGTCTTCCCCAGATAAACCACCTGGGAGGAGACCTTGCTATCCACCTTGCCCGTGTCCCACAAATCCGGTGCATTGGCCTGAAGGAGTTTGGCATCGGAAGCCACCTGAATTTGAAACCCTGATTGAACCTCGTCCGGCTCGCTGGATGACAACTTCCACTCCAGCCGGGGGGCCGCCTCGTCAATCACCAGTGGATCCACCAGGTATTCGCACCTCAAATTCGAAGCACTCAGCCCTGCCGCCACCCCTACCGTGACCACCCCCGGGCCACCGAGGCACAGAGCCGACCCAACGGCGAGCATGAACAACCCACGCAAAAAGCCCCGCCCCCCCGCACTCCGAACACCCCGATACAATTGAGCAAACAACAACATATTCATACCTCAAAACAGATAAAACCGAATCAAAACCAGCAACACCAAATTCAACCACCCATCCCCGTCCCCAATTCTTCATTCCAAATTCTTAATTGATAACCTCCCCCTCGACCGGGGCCACGATCACCTCCACTCCTAATCCGCGAAGCTTGTCAACCAGCGGAGCGGGCGCCTTGGAATCGGTCACAATCACATCAATCGCCTCCAGAGAGCACAGCGGCAAAACGGACAACCGGCCGAATTTCGAGTAGTCGAGGCAAAACACCACCTTGGATGCGGCATGGATCATGGCCCTTTGGATATCGATCAGGAGCCCATGGGAATTGGTGAATCCCGCCTCCGTCACCCCTCCGGCGCTCATGATGGCGACATCAGCATGCATCTTCGAGAAGGCCTCCACTGCCAAAGGCCCCACCAGAACCCCCAGGCGAGGGTAAATCACCCCGCCTGAGACGATCACCTCCAGACGATTGGCCGAGGCGAAGAGATTGGCGACGGGGAGTGAGTTGGTGACGATCTGGGGCCGATTTGGCTCCAGAAACCGGGCCACGTGGTAAACGGTGGTGCCCGCATCGAGAATAACACTGGTATTAGGCTGGACCAGCGCAGCAGCGGCACGACCGATCGCGACCTTTTCCGGCAATTGATGGGTATCCCGGGCGGCGAAAGAGAACTCATCCGACCTTGGGACCACCACGCGCGCACCGCCATGGGTCCTTTGGAAATTGCCGGAGGATTCGAGGAACGAGATATCGCGGCGAACGGTGGAGACGGAGGCACCGACCTTTCTCGAGATCTCATCCAGAGAGGCGAATTCCACCTGTTGCAGATATTCCGCGATCCGGTGCTGGCGCTCTTCTGGCTGCATGGTGGAGCTAATCGTGGAAGATTTTGGAAGATTCTGCAATATTTATTTTGACAAAGTTCCAACTTCTGGCAAAACTAATCCCTGTTATGGCAGGCCCAACTCCAGCGCCGCATCGGGCGGTTATTGAACATTTGGTGCGACAAGCTGTTTATCAACGGCTCGGGCGCCCACTTCCCCGCTCCGGGGCGGGTGCCAACCCCCTTGTGGTCAACGTGAGTGCCCGGCACTGCCACCTGACCCAGGAAGCGGTTGAAGCTCTATTCGGTCGTGGCCACAAATTAACCGTTCACAAGTGGCTCTATCAGGAGGGCCAGTTTGCCGCGAAGGAGACGGTCACGCTCATCGGCCCCCGCAGCCGCATCATTTCCAATCTGCGAATTCTCGGCCCCTGCCGGACTTTGAACCAGGTCGAACTTTCCTACACAGATGGTATTTCCCTCGGGTTCGATCTGCCCTTGCGCAGCTCCGGCGATATCAAAGGCACACTGGGTTGCATGCTGATGGGTCCGGCCGGTTTTTTTGAGATGCCCGACGGAGTGATCCGCGCCCTGCGGCACGCCCACATGTCACCGGAGGATGCAAACTTCTACGGCGTGAAAGCCGGGGACATGATGAAGCTGAAGATTGGCGGTCCCTGCGGAATCTCCCTTGAGCGCATGCTGGTCCGGGTGGACCCCAGCTTCAAGCTTGAGGTGCATATCGACACGGATGAAGGAAACGCCTGCAACCTGCAACCCAACACACCGTGCGAATTGTTGAAATGAATTTGAGGACCTGACCGGGGCAGGGTCAGACCTGCGGCCCCGAACGAATCAAACACTATACAAACCAATAAATTATGAGTGAAGCACTAGGAATGATAGAAACCAAGGGTTACGTTGGCAGCGTGGAAGCCAGCGATGCCATGGTGAAGGCGGCAAACGTGACCCTCGTCAAGAGGATCGAAATCGGCGGCGGACTCGTGACCGTTCTCTGCAAGGGGGATGTGGGCAGTGTGAAGGCGGCCGTGGATGCCGGAGCCCGCGCAGCCTCCAAGGTCGGGGAACTCGTCAGTTCCCACATTCTGGCCCGCCCCCATGAGGATCTGCTCAAGTCGTTCCTCGGAGAAGCCGCCACCAAGCCCAAGTAATCCATCGCAAACCAGAACATTTACCGGAGATATTTTATGGCCCATCAACAAGCAATTGGAATGATCGAGTGCAAGGGACTTTGTGCGCTTTTGGAAGCGTGCGACGCAGCCCTTAAATCCGCCAACGTGACCCTCGTCGGCTGGGAAAAGATTGGCAGCGGGTATGTGACCGGCTTTTTCCGGGGCGATGTCGCCGCGGTCAAGGCTGCCACGGACGCCGGCGCGGCCGCCGCATCGCAGGTCGGCCAGGTGGTCAGCGTGCAGGTGATTCCCCGCCCGCATGAAGGCCTCTGCGTGCTCGGTAAGTGGCTGCAGTAAGCCCCCGGGAAACGAATCACGGACAACGGGCCACACACGATGAAAGTGCTCATAGCCAACCTTGGATCCACCTCTTTGAAGTGGAGGCTGTTCGATTTCTCGAACGGTGCGGAGCAGATGCTCCACAAGGGCGGTTTTGAGCGTGTGGCAGATTATCCCCAGGCGATCAACGATTGCCTCGCGCAGCTGACCGCGGCAGGGGTGATTCAGAGCGGCAGCGATCTGGCTGCGGTGGGCTTCAAGACCATCATGGCGAAGGGCTGCAACGGCTGTGTGCGGCTGGATGAATCGGTCACCAAGGCCATGGAGGCCTTTTCGGATATCGCCCCGGCCCACAACCCACCCTACATCACTGGCATCCGGCTGTTTGCCGGTCAGATGCCCGGCGTTCCGCTGGTCGGCCTGTTTGAGACAGCCTTTTACCAGTGGATATCCCCCGCTGCACAGCGTTATGCGGTGCCGGAGGCCTGGTTTGAAGCCGGGGTCAGGCGCTGGGGCTTCCACGGTGCCAGTCATAAGTTCATCGCGGAGCGGTCCGCCACGCTGCTCGGTCGGGAGGATGTTGCCGAGCGGGCACGCCAGCTCTACGTCAATGGTGGAAGCACCCCGGTCACAGATCCCGGATTGCGCGTGATCTCCTGCCACCTCGGTGGCAGCTCCTCCATCACCGGGATTTTGAACGGGGTGGCGATAGGCACCAGCATGGGGCTGAGCCCCCAATCCGGGCTTCCCCAGAACAACCGTGTGGGGGACCTCGATTCCTTCGCCCTGCCCTTCATCACACGGGCTTTGGGTATAACGTTGCAGGAAGCGGAAAAGATTCTCTGCAAGGAGTCCGGTCTCAAGGCCCTCTCAGGTGGCTACTCCGATACCCGGGACATCGAGTCCCAGGCCAATCAGGGAAATCCCCGTGCACGGCTCGCACTGGACGTTCTCGTTCAGCAGTCCCGCCACTGGATCGGGTCTTTCCTGCTCGAGATGGACGGAGCCGATGCACTGGTATTCACTGCGGGGATCGGGGAGAACAATTCGACGGTGCGCGAGGCTGTATGCCGCAACCTCTCCGGGCTGGGCCTCAAACTGGACGTTGAAAAGAACCGCTCGGTGAAGGCGACGGAAGCAGTCATCAGCAGTCCCGACTCACGGGTCAGGGTGATGGTGATACCGGCCAACGAGGAACTCGTTGTGGCCCGGGAAGTGAAACGATTTTTGGAAAAGTCCGGGGGGTGATCCCCCTGGAAGATTCAATTTACAGGCAATCAATCATACAAACGAACTGAATTATGGCTCAACAAGCAATTGGAATGATCGAAACCCGCGGTCTTGTCGCCCTCGTCGAGGCTGCTGATGCGATGCTCAAGGCTGCCAACGTGGAATTGGCCGGACCGATGACGGCAGTGGGAAACGCCCTGGTGACGGCCGTTGTGGTCGGTGATGTGGCCGCAGTCAAAGCCGCCACAGATGCCGGTGCCCAGGCTGTGAAAGCCATCAAGGGTGAGGTTGTCAGCGTTCACGTGATCGCACGCCCCCACGCAGATGTGGAGTGCATCCTCCCCAGAAAACCCGCAGCCAAGTAACCTGGATGGACCGACGGGTATGGGCGCACCACCAAGGGTGACGGCCAACAATCCACCAAAAGGCATTCCATGTTCCTGGCCAGAGTCGAAGGATCAGTAGTAGCCACCAAGAAGGACCCCTCCATGAGCGGGCGCAAACTCCTGCTCCTGAGGCCCCAGCTGGTGGATGACAAGGATCCCGGAAAATTCCGGCCCGGAGCCAATACGATCATCGCTGTGGACAGCGTTGGCGCAGGCATTGGGGAACTTGTGCTCTTCTGCCAGGGAAGCTCGGCCCGCCTCGCACCCAACCTCAAGGAAGCCCCCGTCGATGCCGTCATCATCGGGATCGTCGATACCGTGGATGTCCTCGGCAAGGAAATTTACAACGCAAGAACGTAGTCAGCTGAATCCCCATGAGCTCAGTCAATGAAACTCTGATCCGCGATGTGGTCGCGGAGGTTCTGGCCCGCTTGGGTCAGGCCCCGGCACCCAAAGCGTCTGCCCCAACCCCGGTCCCAACTCCGGCTTCCTGTGGCTGCAACCGTCCCACGGGCGGCGGGCAGTATGGCGTCTTTCAGGATGCCAATGCCGCTTGCACCGCCGCGCATGACGGATTCCGCCAACTGAAGAAGGGAGGCGTTGCCGCCCGTTCCAAAGTGGTCGATATCGTCAAGAGCATGGCGGAGGCCAATGCGGAGGAATGGGGCCGAATCGAACTGGAAGAGACGAAGATCGGCAGGCTCGACCACAAGATCGAGAAGCTGAAGATCATCAAGCTGGTGCCCGGCGTCGAATGGCTGACCCCCTACGGGCGCAGCGGGGATCACGGCATCACCCTTGAGGAATACACACCATTCGGTGTGGTGGGTGCCATCACCCCCTCAACCCACTCGATTCCGACCCTGAGCGGAAACATTGTCAATATCGTCGCAGCGGGAAATGCGGTTGTTTTCAACCCCCATCCCAGTGCCTCAAAGTGCGCGGCGCTTGCTGTGGGCGCCTACAACCGGGCCATCGAGCGGGAAACCGGCATCACCAATCTGGTGACGATCGTTGAGCAGCCCACACTGGATTCCTTCAAGGCGATCTGCAGCCACGAATCCGTCCGCCTCCTGTGCGTCACCGGCGGGCCGGCTGTCGTCAAGGCGGCCATGCTCACCGGAAAGCGTGCCATCTGCGCAGGTCCCGGCAACCCTCCCGTTCTCGTGGACGACACCGCCTGCATGAAGCGGGCCGCCAAGGCGATCATTCAAGGCGCGGCTTACGACAACAACCTGCTTTGCATCGGCGAAAAAGAGGTTTTTGTGCTCGATACCGTTGCGGATGAGTTGATGGCCCAGATGGAGAAAAACGGGGCCTACCGCCTCAACTCCGCCCAACTGGAGCGCCTGACAAAGGCGGTCTTCACCTTCAAGGAGGGCCACGGGGCCGGTTGTCCCGAACCCGTCCTCAACAAGGCGTTCATCGGCAAGGATGCCGCTGTTCTGGCGCAGGCGGCCGGCGCGAACATTCCTGCAGGAACACAACTGCTCTTTGCAGAAACGGACAGGGACCACCTCTTCGTCAAGGAGGAGCAGATGATGCCCTTCATCCCGATCGTCCGCGTCAAGTCGGTCGAGGAAGGCATTCAGGCCTCCATCGTTGCCGAGCACGACTACAAGCACACCTCAATCATTCACTCCCATGACGTCGAACACATGACGGCCATGGCCCGGGCGCTGGACACCACTCTCTTTGTGAAAAACGGACCGTGCATGGCAGGACTCGGCCTTGGCGGAGAGGGCTACCTGAGCTTCTCCATTGCCACCCCGACGGGCGAAGGGATCACGAATCCCCGAACGTTCACGCGGGTGCGCCGGTGCGTCATGGTGGACAATCTTAGAATTTACTAAAAATGTATCTGGCCCGTGTGGAAGGCAGCCTGATCGCCACCCGGAAGCATCCCAGCTTCAACGGTTGGCGGCTGGTGATCTGTCAACCCATCGGCTGGGATGGCACTCCCGAGGGGGTGCCCCAGATCGCGATCGACAGTCACGGAGCGGGCATCCACCAGCGGGTGGTGATCTCGTCCGACGGCCTGGCCGCCCGGAAGGCGGTTGGGGATGACCGAAGCCCGGTCAGGTGGCTTGTCATCGGAATTGTTGATGAAGAGTCCGGTGCGACAAAATAGGAAGCTTTGATGAGACTTGGAACTGTGATTGGCCGGGTGACCCTGAGCATGGCAGTGCCCTCCCTGACCGGTGGGCGCTGGCTGATTGTCTCGCCGTTCACCCGTGCCGAATACGCTGTGGGTAATACGCCCACCCCCACAGTGACGAAGGAGCCGAGTCTCGTGATTTATGATGATCTGGGTGCCGGCGTCGGGCATGTGGTCGGATTTTCAGAAGGTCGCGAAGCGGCCCAGCCGTTTGATCCCCCGATCCCCATAGACGCCGTGAACGCGGCGTTGGTTGACGAAATTTTTTACCATCCATTTGAACAATGAAATCTGTGCTTAGCTTAAGAGACGTGGAAGAAATGGCCAGAACGGGCCAGGACGTGCGGGCCCTCACTGCCGATGCCCTGCTCACACCGTCGGCCCGGGACTTTTTGCGCGACCTCCGGGATCCTACGCCCGGACAGGGAACCGCAGCCGCCCGCCATTCATCCGCCCCCTCCCCTGCCCCCACCGGGCCGATTACCTCAAGAAGCTCAAAGGCTGAGATCGAGGCATTCTTCAACTCACCCCTCATCCAGCGGTTAAAGGAACAGATTTGCGAAATCGGTCGCCGCCTGTGGCAGCGGGCCTACGTCGATGGAAACGGCGGCAACATCGCCATCCGGGTCGGGGATGACATCGCTCTTTGCACTCCCACGCTTGTATCCAAGGGATTCATGAAGCCTGAGGACATGTGCCTCGTTGACCTTGAGGGCAACCAGCTCGCAGGTGTCAAGAAGCGCACCAGCGAGATTCTCATGCATTTGCAGATCATGAAGCGGCAGCCGCGAGCGAAGGCCACCGTCCATTGCCACCCCCCCTACAGCACCGGCTTTGCGGTCGCCGGGGTTGAGCCACCCACCTGCATGATCCCTGAGTATGAAGTGTTCGCCTCGGTGGCCACTGCTCCCTACCGCACTCCCGGAACTCCGGAGATGGGAAAACTTGTCGCCGACCTCGTTGACAAGCACAACACCATCCTGATGGCCAACCATGGCGTTGTGTCCTGGAGCCATAACGATGTCGAGGATGCCTATTTCAAAATGGAAATCCTGGAGGCTTACTGCCGCACGGTGCTCGTCGCATCCCAGCTCGGCAAGCCGGTCCAGACCATGACCCCGGGACAGCTGCAGGATCTTCTCAAGATGAAGCAGAACCTCGGAATTCCCGACCCCCGCTACGGCCTCAAGGAATGCGAACTCTGCGACAACAGCGAGTGGCGCCCGGGCGTTACCTGTGCCGCACCTCAGGCTAATAGTGAGTCCACAGCGTCCGCCTTGGATCCACAGGCGGAGTCCCTGGTGCAGGCGATCACGGAACAGATCCTCAAGGGCATTCGGCCATGAAAACCGACCCGTCCGCGGTCAAATCGCTGGAACTGAAGCTCGCGGAAGTCCGGGCCAACCCGACCTCCAGATCCTTCGTCATCGCGGATGCCAAGGATGCGGACATGGCCTTCGGCGTTCGTTCGCCGGGACCGCGCACCTTTCTTTCATCCCGTGGGGAGCGCCCTGCAAGGTTCTCACCGGAAATCTGGTCCCGCGACGAGTTCGGCTACCGGAACCTGCCTGAATTTCTGGACATCATTCGCGAGGTGGTCCATCAGGGCATCGTTGACATCATGCTGATGTCCGCCTACGTGAACGATCAAGTCACGATCAAGGAAGGACTGTTCAAAAATTCCCACGTCACGCCTGCCGCCCGTGCGAACGACACCACCGATGTCTGGGCTGTCCGGCACGGGTGTTACACCCGAGAACCGGCGCAGACCTTCCGCTCGGCATCCATCGATCAAATCCAATGCGGCAAAGCCGAATGCGACCGGTCCCAGGGTGAATTTCCAGGGGCGAACCTCGGACTCTATTCCGTCACCTTCGTGAATGAGCTCCAGCAGGATCGTGAGACGCTTCTTGCCTACAAGGCTTTCCGCCAGGAGGCTGAGCAGAAGAACTTCAGACATTTCCTGGAGGTGTTCGATCCGAACGTCAACAGCGGCATTCCCGCTGAGAAGCTCGGTGAATTCATCAACGATAACATCATCCGCACTCTGGCTGGTGTTCCCGAGTCTGGTCGACCTCTCTTTCTAAAGATCGTCTATCATGGACCTCGTGCCATGGAGGAGTTGGCCCAGTACGATCCGAACGTCATCGTTGGCGTTCTAGGAGGCAGCGCTGGCACCACATACGATGCCTTCAAACTGATCCACGATGCCCAGAAATACGGTGCCCGGGTGGCCCTTTACGGGCGGAAAATCAACAACGCGGAGCATCAACTCGCCTTCATCGAGATGCTTCGGTTGATAACCGACGGCCGCATCAGCCCCGAGGAGGCTGTTCGCGCCTATCACGGGGTTCTGCAATCGGCAAAAATCAAGCCCCGCCTGCCATTGGAGAAGGATTTGGAACTGACAGATCAGGCCATGAGCTATGGGACATCTGGCAGCAGCCGCTCAACTGCGACCATTCAGAACAATCCATTGGCCAAGCCGGAAACCAAGGTGGCAACCCAGACACCTGTTTCCTCCACCGCCAAGTGGCCAACCCTGTCGAACGGGGCTCCTGACTTCGAGAACATGAACGGGGTTCAGCGGAGGGCCTTTGATCAGGATCGACTCACCCGCAAGTTTGGTTGAGCCCCGGAGGTCCCTTCTCCGGTGAAAAAATGGCGGGCAAACTTTGCCCGCCAGATAATTCGATCCATCCTCTGCCAGATTGATAAACCCAGGTCAGGAGCCGATGGAAGCGGGTCACTGCCTGGGGCGAGATCAAGATCTCAATAAAGGTCAGGATCAGTCACCGAGAGGGTCGCCTCGTATTTACCGAGGAAAACCAGCTTGAGTGTTGCCCCGTTGTCATTCCGCTCGCCGGACATGTCAACGGTTTCGGCCCCGCCGTTTGAAACCGACTTGAGGGGCACTGAAAGCAGGGGTTCAGCGCTCTTCCCGTAAACCACCAATTCCAATCCACCTTCAGCGTTTTTCCGGGCAGCAAGCGCGCTGCAGGTCACGGGATGTTCCCCGCCCTCAACATTCACCCGCACAGTGCGCAACTTTGAGCCGGAAACGGCATTGTCCCCCTTCAGGAACGTCAGCTTGCTCATCCAGATCTGGCCAACGGCCTTGGGCGTCTTGTCCAAGCCGGCAAACGTCTCAGCGCTCAACTTGCCTTCGGGCAGCAACATGCCACCGTATTCCCCATCCTTTAAAACCACGGGGCGTTTCACATCCGGATCTGTGGGGATCGGGGTGTTGATCATTTCCTTGAGATTCCCGCACGCCACGAGGGCGAATTTCAGGGCATCTTCACGTGACAATTTCTCCTGGGCGACTCCCGGCAAAGCGAGAAAACCCAATGACAACAGGGCACCAACGATAATTTTATTCATTGTTTTGGTTACTTTTTAAGTTTTGCGTCGGCATATTCTTCAACAGAAATTCCCCGGCAGCAACTGCAAAACTCAGTCAAACCGGGACAGAATTGCAATTCCTGATCCAGCCACTCCTGCAAACTGATCCCGAGGGGCAAAAATCCAATCCACGCCAGGGATCCTCTGGAGTCGAAGCGATGCCTGCTCGGGATTCATGGAACTTGCTCATCCGGGTCGACGGAACCCGCCAGATTCAGTGTTGGCTTTACTCAGCCCCGGTTCAGCGGCAGAGTGTTGCCATCAACGGTGTTCTTCACTTGCATGCTGTGCCGGACACCCAACCGTGAACACAAAAACACTCATTTCCTGATGAAAATTCTGACTCGTGCAGGCCTCCTTGCCACCATCCTGCTCGCTGCCGTTGCGACTCCGCTTCAGGCCCATGTGGGTGACCATCCTTCCATCCATGACACCGTCGCTGGAGTCATCGACCGCATGAAGAAACAGATGTCCACCAACGAATTGAGCCAGCTCACCCCGCTCAAGGCTGAACAGTTTCTTACGCCAGGGGAGCGGCAGATTCTGGCCACCGAGCACATATCGTTCCGGGTGGACAAACCGGTGAAAGTGTCTGTTGTGCGTGATACCCGGCTGGGGGATGAACCGTTTTGGCTTCGCCAGCAGGGCTTCACCCAGACATCCCTGACCGTGACGGAGGGCAAACTTGTTTACGATGTCTGGCAGAAGAACTTCGATTCCGTCTGGGTGGGTCTGGGGGTTCACTCGCTCTCGGGCGGTGGAAACCATTACTTTGTTCTTTTAGCCCCACAAACTCCCGGTGAAAAAATCAAAGTCTCCGACCTTTATCCCGGGCAACTGCGGACAGCCACCTTCACATCGGGAGTGGAGCCTTATGTTGACGAACTGGCCACCTTGAAAGCGGTTCCCGAAGAGTTGAAAGGTCAGACCCTGATTCGCGCCGATACTGACCGCGAGGAGGATGCCGCGATGGTTAACGTCTTCCGCTGGACACAATACGTTTCCAACGAAAAGCCGGACCAGATGGTCCTGACCTGGAGCGAGGATCCACGCACGACCCAGACCATCCAATGGCGGACGAGCAAGGAGATTAAACACGGCTACGTTCGTTACAAGAAAAAGACCGAGGGTAACCTGAATGGCAAATTCCGCACGGCCACAGCAAAAACGACCAGGCTGGAAACCAGCAAACTTCTCAACGATACTATCGTGCACCGCCACTCTTGCGTGCTTCACGGACTGTCCCCCGGAACGAGCTACCTCTATTCGGTCGGCGATGGGAGGGCTGATGGCTGGACAGCGGAGGCGGAATTCACGACCGCCCCTGCCCGCACCCAACCCTTCTCGTTTATCTATATGGGAGACGCTCAAAACGGGTTGGACCGCTGGGGAACCCTCGTTCACAACGCCTACCGATCCAGACCAGATGCCGCATTTTATTTGATGGCCGGAGACCTCGTGAACCGGGGGGCCGAGCGCCACGATTGGGACAGCTTTTTCCACAATGCCGAGGGAGTGTTCGATCACCGCCCTCTGGCACCCGCGATTGGCAACCATGAGTGCCAGGGTTCCCAGCCACGGCTTTATCTGGAGCAGTTCACCCTCGCCCGCAACGGGCCTTCGACCGTTCCCAAAGAGCGGGCCTATTCCTTTGAATATGGCAACGCACTTTTTGTGATTCTGGACTCGAATCTGGACCCTGCGAAGCAGGCCCCGTGGCTTGAACAACAGCTTTCAAAAACAAAGGCTGTGTGGAAGTTTGCCGTATTCCATCATCCTCTCTATTCCTCGGGGGGAAACCGGGATAATCCGGAGGTGCGCAACTGCTGGGGACCCATTTTTGACAAGTATCATCTGGACATGGCCCTGCAAGGTCACGACCACGCCTATCTGCGAACCTATCCCATGAAAGGGAACCAGCGGGTGTCCTCCACGAAGGATGGCACCGTTTACATCCTCTCTGTTTCTGGCACGAAGTCCTACCGTCAGGATCCGCACGATTACACGGAATTTGGCATGAGCAACACGGCCACTTTTCAAGTTCTGGACATCCAGATCAACGGAAACCGCCTGACCTATCGCGCACACGACATCGATGGCAAGGTGCGTGATGAACTGGTTATCGAAAAATAGCGCTTTAACCCCCGGATTGGGGGCCAATAGTCCGGATCACCATCCTCGCGGGGGGAAAATGGAAAACCACGAAGGCAGGTCGGCAACAGCAAACAACCGAATACATCCCATGAAACCGCCTATCCGTCCCACGGTGCGGAGCATTGTGAAAACCCAAACCGCCTGAAATCTTATGAGCGATGGCTATATCCGAAATCGGGAGGGACGTGTAATCGCCCGCGTTGACCGAAACGTCTTGAGAGATGGCACCGGCAAAATCGAGGCGGTTTACCACGAAACCGAAAACGTCACCAGAGACAGAACCGGCCGCATCGTGGGCAAAGGCAATCAGACCATGCGGGCGCTTGGAAAGAAGGAACGCCGGGAGTGCCCACCCAAATAGCCGGATTATTTTGTCGCTTTTGTCCTTGAGGTTATTTGAGGAAAATCTATCCTTGCTCCCAGTGTGAAACCTGTTCCGAGGCGGAAGCAGCAGCACACCAAGCAGGTTGAGAGCGAACGGGTTGTGCGGGCTTCTACGCGTAGGCGATTTTCTGTAATCGTTGGGGGTGTTCTGTTGCTTGGACTCATCGCCTTTGCCGGTGTCCATTACCTTTCCGCATCTAAACATAACGCCATAAGTCTTTGCGCATGTTAGCTGACGGCACATAGGCGTTTGAGTGTTGTGTTGGGTGTGGTCCACCTGGCGAATGTTCCTTCCACCGCCTCAATCACAGCCTCGAGGGTTGGAAAGTATCGGTTGT
>CAIWMU010000132.1 GCA_903913865.1 uncultured Verrucomicrobia subdivision 3 bacterium | reverse complement strand
CTTAGGGTCGTGGGGGCTGCGCTTTGCCCAAATCGGGCCAAACCCCTCAAACCAGCCTTCCATTCCCACCTTCTCCCGCATCCTGCACCCGCAATCCCCCTCCAAGGCCTTGGTATGACCATCCAAAATGAGAACTGCTGCAATGTTTGCGATTCATTCCCCAAGCTGAGATCCCCGACCCACCGGCTGTTCCCGATCGGGGAGGGGGCAAAGGAGCGCTAGAGGTTCACTGTCAATAGTGAGGACTGACCCCTTTTTCGCACGTTGCCAAGGGGGAGGGGGTTGTTTTATCCTTCCCCACTCCGGTAATAGTGTAGAGACCGGGCGCGATGTCTGAATACAAAGTCAAATTTGAGGTCTTTGAAGGGCCGCTCGATTTGCTCCTTTATCTGATCAAGAAGGAGGAGGTCGATATTTACCAGGTGAACCTGACGCGCATGGCGACTCAGTTCATCGAGTATATCGACACCATGCGGATGCTGGATCTGGATGTGGCCGGGGAGTTCCTCGTCATGGCCGCCACGCTCATGTACATCAAAAGCCGCGAGCTGCTGCCCGTCGAGCAGCAGGTGCAGCCGGGTGAGGAGGAGGAAGGGGAGGATCCCCGCTGGGAATTGATCCGGCAGCTGGTGGAATACAAGAAGTTCAAGGATGCCGCCGCCCAGTTGAGCGTGCTCGAATCCCGGCAGGAGGATGTGTTCCCGAGGCGTCCCGGCCGGATTGATTTCACACCGGAAGCCCCGGCCCGGCCTGAATTGTCGATCTTCGATCTCGTCAATGCCGTCAGCGCCATATTGAAGCGCTTTTCCCGGCGGGATGATCCCCGTGAGATTTTTGAGGACAAATGGTCCGTGAGCGAGAAGATCGAGATTCTGCTGAAAAGGATCTCCGAACTGCCCAAGCTCAAGTTTTCCGATCTGTTTTCCGGTGTCACCACCCGATCCGAGGTGGTGGTGACCTTCCTGGCCCTGCTGGAATTGATCCGCCTCAAGCAGTTGATGGTCATACAGCCTGAGCCCTTCGAGGAGATCGAGATCTGCCGCGCCGTGCCCACCCTCCCCGAGGCCGGGCCATCCGATCCTCCCACGACACCGCCCGCACCCGGCCCCGAACCCGAGCCGGAGCCCCCCCAAAACTCCTGACATGGAACTGAAAGTCATATTGGAAGCGATCCTGTTCTCAGCTCAAAAGCCAATGAGCCTGAAGGAGATGCGTGATGTGTTCGCCGCCGCCCCGGAGCATGCCGAAGGGGATGAGACCGTGCGCGGACTGCGGAAGGTGAAGGAGGACCAGCTCGAAGCGGCCCTGACCGAACTCGCTGCGGAGCATGAGGCAGCTGCCCGGACCTTCCGCCTCGTTTGTGTGGCGGGAGCGTGGCAATTCGTCACCCAGCCGGAATACGCCCCGTGGCTCAAGGCGCTGGTCGGCCACAAGGCCCGCCCGCCCAAACTTTCCCAGCCTGCCCTGGAGACCCTTGCCATCATCGCCTACCGCCAGCCGATCACCCGTGCCGAGGTGGAGCAGGTGCGCGGGGTGGCGGTGGATGGGGTGATGCAGACCCTGCTGGAACGGGGATTGGTTGAACAACTGGGCCGCGCCGAGGTGGTTGGCCGCCCGATGACCTACGGCACGACCGCCGTTTTCCTGGAATACTTCGGCTTGCCCGGTCTGGCCAGCCTGCCCGCTGCCGATGAGCTCCGGCGCATTGTGGTTCAAAAGCCGGAGGCCCTGGTCACAGCCGATCCCGGTCTGGCCACCCTGCCCCCCGAACAACTCACCTTTGCGGGCGGAGATGCCCCGCCTGATGCCGCCGCCCCCGGGCAAACGCCTGAAGCGCAGGCCCCCACCCCATGAACATACCGGAACACCGCAAGGCAATCGACAAATACGACGCCCAGCTTGTGCGCCTCCTCAATGAGCGCACCAAGCACGTCCTCGCCATCGGCGAGATCAAGCTCAAGGCGGGCGATGAAATCTACGCCCCCCATCGGGAGCGGGCTGTGCTGCAGCGCCTTTGCAAGTTGAACGAGGGGCCGATCACCAACGATTCCCTGCGGGCCATCTACCGTGAGATCATGTCCAGCGCCCTATCCCTGGAGAAGTCGCTCACCATCGCTTACCTCGGGCCTGAGGCCACCTTCACCCATCAGGCCGCCATCCGCCGTTTCGGCGCCAGCCTGAACTACGCCTCGCAGAACACGATTGCCGATGTCTTCACCGAGGTCAGCAAACGCCGCGCCGATTACGGGGTGGTCCCGGTGGAAAACTCCACCGAGGGGGTTGTCACCCATACGCTCGACATGTTCGTGGACAGCGAGCTGAAGATCGTCGCCCAGATCGTCCTGCCGATCCAGCACTGCCTCGTCAGCCGCTTCCGCAAATCGGAGATCCAGAAGCTTTATTCCCATCCCCAATCCAGGGGCCAGTGCCGGGACTGGATCCGCTCCAATTTTCCCTCCGTCGAAATCATCGAGACCTCCTCCAACTCACGCTCGGCTGAATTTGCCTCAAAGGAGAAGGCCTCCGCGGCCATCGCCCCGGCCCTCGCGGCTGAGAAGTATTCCGTGCCGATCCTGGATTACGACATTCAGGACAACGCCAGCAACGCCACCCGGTTCCTCGTCCTGGGGCGCCAGTGCCCGCCGCCCACCGGCAGCGACCGCACGAGCGTCATGTTCAGCATCGCCCACAAGGCCGGATCCCTTTACGCCGCGCTGACCCCCTTCCGCAGGCACCGCATCAACATGACCAAGATCGAATCCCGGCCCAGCAAGCGCAAGGCGTGGGAATACTTCTTCTTTGTGGATTGCGACGGCCACCAGGAGGACCCCAAACTGGGCCGCGCCCTCAAAATGCTCGGCGAACTGTGCAGCTACGTCAAAGTGCTCGGCTCCTATCCCGCACTCGAGATAGAGAAATAGAGTCGATCCGGCCAATGAACCGGGGGATTGATAAAACTTAACAAGTATATGCCAATCTACGAATACGCATGCCCGAAATGCAGGGTCATTTTTAACTTCCTCTCCAAACGCCTCAACCCGGACCGCAACCCCTCCTGCCCCAAGTGCGGCAACAGGAAAATGGCAAAGCAGATGTCCCGCTTTGCCATGTCCAAGGGCCTCGCCGAACCCGCCGCCGCCCCGGAGGGGGGCGATCCCGCTGAGCCCACCCCCGATTTCAACGATCCACGCGTGGAACGTGCCATGATGGAGATGGAGCGGGACATGGAGCACATGGATGAGAACAACCCGCGCCACATGGCCCACATGATGCGCAAGATGAAGGACATCATGCCCCCCGGCACCATGCCCAAGGAACTGGATGTCGCCATCAAACGCCTTGAGGCAGGGGAGGACCCGGAGAAGATCGAAGCCGACATGGGGGATGTGCTCGGCGACCTCATGGGCGGCGAGGAGGGTGGCGGACCCGGTGGCGGTGGCGGCTACAGCCACGACGGCGGGCTTTACGACTATTGACCCCGGCTGACCCACCATGGCCCACATCCACGAGAAAATCGACTTCACGGTCGCCATCTTCGTCGTCCACGAGGGCCGCGTTCTGGTGATCCACCATCGGAAGCTTGAAAAATGGCTGCCCCTGGGTGGACACATCGAACTGGATGAGGATCCCGAAATGGCGGCCATCCGCGAGGCCCGCGAGGAAAGCGGTCTGGATGTGGAACTGATCGGGGAGCGGCCCCCAACCACCGGCCCGGGAACCCGCGCCCTCATCGCCCCGAGATTTCTCGACATCCACCGCATCTCAGCCACGCACGAGCACATCGGCATGATTTACTGGGCCCGACCCAGGACGGGAACCCTCACTCTGGCTACCGAGGAGCACCACGACATCCGCTGGTGCACCCCGGCTGATCTTGAGCAACTCCAGCCCCCCATGTCAGACGCTGTGAAATGGTATTGCCTGAAGGCCCTCACCGAATGCGCCTGAGCAGGCCCTGCGGGCCGTTGGAGGGATGATTTACACCGGCTCCAAGAGCACCGACATTCCCCGGCGCCAACGGTGTGTCCCCATGGCAGGCCGGACTTCTACCGGGCCTATCCCAAGCCGCATGGGCAAAAAACACCGAACGGGACTGCATCCCGCGAGGACTGGAAAATATCTCACGCAGAGGGGCTGAGGTGCGGAGAAAAGACATTTGGAACCTCTGCGTCTCAGCCTCTCTGCGCGATAGATTCCCTTCGGTGCATGCCCTCGAAGTATACGTTCTGCGGTGGGGGAGGCCATAAATTCCCATCGTGGATTCCTGTGGGTAAATCGGTTCAAGTCCTTTGCAACAATCGTCATCCCGTCGTGACACGGTGACCCAACCGCCTTCCCTGTTCGGGAATCTCAGGGGGTTGTGTGCGCGGGCATTCCCCCTCCGGGAATCCTGAAGGGATTCTGTCCCAAAGCCCAGGGTTGCGCCGCCGAGGAGCTACCCTGGGTCCATGCCCAACATATCAACAACCCTGAAAGGGTTGTGCCGAAGGATCGAACGGGTGGCATGGGGTTTTGGGGGATT
>CAIWMU010000131.1 GCA_903913865.1 uncultured Verrucomicrobia subdivision 3 bacterium | reverse complement strand
CTCCCAGGCTGATTACACCGCAGAAATTGGACGTCCCAAAAGGAGTTTTGTAGTGAAGACTTTTCACCTGCCACCCCTCAAAAACCCAATGAATCGAGGGGTATCCCCAAAAAAAGTGCTCCACTTCCGAAAGTCAGGTTAACTATTCTACCTGAATATATGGCCGCGGATTTCCCCACCCCCGTTGGCTGTCGTATGGAAGTTCACATAAGTAAGACCATCAATGATGCCAAGGAGCTGGCTGACGGTCAGAGGGGTGGTTCCGGAGAGTCCTCCGGAACTGCCATAAGCCCCGCCGTTGTAGGCATCCAGACCCACCAGCACACCTGCTGAGCCGGTGAGCCCTGCGGGCCCGTGGATGTGGGATGCAGTGGCTGCACCGGAGAGTCCCTTGTAGGTGATGGCAAGGGTGAGTTGATCCCGCACCAGAGCGAACGTGCCGGAGGCGGTGCCGGTGGTGGCGACCGGGTTGGGCCGTTCGTTGTTGCCGCTGATTGTGGCGCTCATGGCCACCGGGGCGATCTGCCCGCGCATCTCACCGGCCGGGCTGGCGGCGGTGTGGAAGTTCAGGTAGGTGGAGCCATTCAAGATGGCATCCCGCTGGGCGGTGGTCAGGTTGATGGTGCCGGAGAGCGTTCCGGACTGGCCGAACGCCCCTCCGTTGTAGGGGGCCATGTCGATCATGACCCCGGCATTGGCTCCGCTTGCTGCGGGACCGTGGATGTGGGCGGCGGAGGCGGGGCTGGAGAGGCCGCTGTAGCGGACGTTGAAGGTCAGCCGCGACCCGTCCAGACTGAAGGTGCCATCACCCGAGGCAGTATTTGTCAGAGCAGTTGGCTTTTCAGCAAGCCCGCTCAGCACCACTGTGGCCGGCACGGCGGAGGCATGTGGCAGGATCTGGCCGCGGATTTCCCCGCCGGGGTAGGCGGCCGTGTGGAAGTTGATATAGGTGAGACCATCGACCACGGCCAAAAGTTGGGCCGGGGTCAGTGTGGTGGTGCCGGAGAGGCTCCCACGGGTGCCGAAGGATCCGCCGTTGAACGGGGTCAGGTCAATGAGCACTGAACCGTTCTGGGTTGGGCCTGCCGGTCCGTGGATGTGGGCCGCCGTGGCGGGGCCGCTGAGCCCGGAGTAGGTCAGGTTGAACGTGAGCTGATTTCCAACGAGGCTCAGGTTTGCCGTGGCACGGGCCGCAGTGGCAACGCGGCTGGGTTCCCTGGCGCCGCTCAGTTCGGCCTGCAGGTTCACCGGGCAGATCTGGCCACGAATTTCACCGGAAGGGAAGGCGGTGGTGTGGAAGTTCACATAAGCCAGTCCTGCAAGGATCTGAGCCTTCTGCGAATCGGTGAGCAGGATCACTCCCGACACCGTGCCAGAGGCTCCCCATGCGCCGCCGTTGTAGGGGGCAAGATCAATCGCCACACCGCTGTTACCCGAGGCGGTGGCTGCCGCATGGATGTGGGCCGCCGAAGCGGGACTGGAGAGTCCCTTGTAATTGATGTTGAAGGTCAGCGTGTTGCCGTTGAGGTGGAAGATGGCCAGAGCCGTTGCCGTTGAGCTGTTCACGGGATGCTCCGCCCCACCGCTGGCATAGGCTGTCAACGGAATCGAGGGCAGCCGTCCCGCATCCTCAACCCGGATGAACCCGACAGGTCCATCCTTGGGAAGGGTCACCGAGCGCTGGTTTGTGATGGCACTGTTGATCCAGGTCGCATCGGCCAGTTCAACCTTGCGCTGGACGGCGAACGGTCCAAGCCCTCCCGACCACGTGGCGGAAATGTTGGTTCCATTGGACGGGACAATTCCGGTGACGCTCAGGGCTGAGCCTGCGGGGGTCAGCTTGATCATTCGGCCCGTGTCTCCGCTCGGTCCCAGCCAGCGGCTGCCGAACACGTAAATTTCTCCATCCGGGCCTTCGCCAAAACCCTTGAGCCATAGGCCGAGCAGCCGGTCATCCGCCCCGATCCGGAGTTCATTGATCCCGTTGGTGGCGTCGAGATAGAAGAGGCGGCCGCTGGGCGTCGCGAAGGTGCCCCAATCCCCGAACAGATAGCGCCCGGCTAGGGAGGGGAGGGATGAACCACGGTAAACATAACCGCCGATCACCGCAGTTCCGTCATCATGGTCATACTGGGCGATCGGATCGATCATCCCCTCGGGGGCAGGGCGCACCGGGGCGGTCACTTCCGAGCCTGAGGTGGAATCGAACCAGAAAGCACCTTCCCGCAGGTTCCAGCCGTAATTGCCACCCGGGGTGATGATATCGACTTCCTCGACCTTGTTCTGCCCCACATCGGCAAGAAGCAACTGGCCGGACTGACGGTCGAAACTGAACGCGAACGGATTACGCAGGCCGTAGGCATAGACCTCCGGCAGGGCGTTCGTGCCCACGAAGGGGTTCCCGGCTGGAATTCCGTATTTGCCATTCGCGGCATTGTTCCCGTTTACATCGAGCCGGATCACCTTGCCCCAGATCTGGTTGAGATCCTGGGCGTTGCCGCCGGGGATGTGGCCGGTTCCAACATCGTTCGCCTGTCCGCCATCCCCGAGGGTGACGTAAAGAAATCCATCCGGCCCGAAGCGCATTGTTCCACCGTTGTGGTTGGACTGGGGTTCATCGATACGGACCACTTCACGACGGGATGCCACATCGACCAGGTTGGAGTTTGCGGCGCTGATTTTCCATTCCGTGATGACGGACTGGTGATTGTTCGTGACGCCGTTCTGGAAGTCGGCTGTGCCGGAGACGGGCTCGGATGTGTAGGTGTAGAGCAGTTGGTTCTGCGCGAAGTTGGGATGGGTTGCCATGCCAAGCAGACCCCGCTCGTCATAGGCGCCCAGGAGCACAAGCCGGGAGCGGATATCGAGCAGCGGTGTTGCCAGCCGGGTTTTGCCAATCACAACGTGAATGCGCCCGTCCTGATCGTAAACGAACAGGCGCCCGCTGTTGTCGTTTGGAACTGACAAGCCCAGGGGGGAGGCCATGCCATCGGCGATCGTCTCCAGTTCGACGGTGATGTCCCCCTTGGGAATTCTGGCGGCGATCGGGTTGTTGATGACCACACTTCCGACTGAGATGGAGACCGCTGCGGAAGTGGTTGTGGACCCTTTGTCATCCGTGGCAGTGGCTGTGAGCGTGTGGCTCCCGGGGAAAAGCGCCACGGTCGCTGCATAGGGCGGCACTGTCAGGCTTGCCAGCCGGGTGGCCCCATCAAACAGCGTCACGTTCGTGACGGTTCCGTCGATGTCGGCCGCATCGGCCACAATGTTCACACTGGCCGGGGTCGTGAAGGATGCCCCGTTTGTGGGTGAACTGATGGCCACGGTTGGTGGCGTGTTGGATGTGGGCGGCAGGGTGTAGCCGATGACCAGGGCAGGTTTTGTGGCGCTTTCGCGCGATCCAAACCCGCGCACCGTCCGGTCGTCCACCTCGTTTTGTGACCGCAGGACCCATCCGAAGTTCTGGCTGCTGTTTGTCTGCCAGAACTGGACATCCGCCAGAACGCCAGGGCCGTCCCAGGTATAGAGTGTCCCGCCGATCGAGTTCACCGCGGCCGTGGCGCTCGGGCTGCCCACGGAGTCGGTGAGCGCGCCAGGGCTGGCCCAGTCGGCAACCCCCTGCAGCCGGGAGATCCATGTGGCCTCCCCGGTTGTGGCAATCCCACCGTTGTTCGAGGCGGTATTTGTTCCCTCGCCCCAGCCTGCTATCAGCCTGACCAGGTCGAATGAAGAATCCACTGCTCCGAATGCAGGGATCTTCACGGTTCTCATCTCCACCACTGCGGAGGTGACGACAGATCCGGAGGGCAGGGCGCCCAGGTCGAACCTGACCAACGCACGGCGCACACCGAGGACTCCATCGCGGCCCGCATCAAAAAATGTCAGACCTCCGGCGCTGCTTCCCGGTGCGCCACTGTTGATATAGGTGTCCGCGACGGGGGGGATCGTCAATGTTTCGGCCTGCGCACCCGGGCTGGCGAGCATGGCTGCCAATGCCATGGGGGCGGCCATGGTTTTTAGTATTTTGTTCATAAGGTAGTTGCTTGTCATTCTGTTCATGGTTTTCACGATCCCGATCCTCCCGCCCGGGCTTTTGACCTTCCGGGTTGGTGTTTGGCCGCCGGATCCTTCCGGGCAGCCGCAATCGATTTCGTTACGTTTCATACGGGTGTGAGGGATGAGAGTGCATGATGGTTCCCATAAATTTTGATCCCTGTGAAAAAAAGACACGGTCTCCTGTTGAGGAAGACCGGGGTGCGGGGCGATGCGGCGCTTGCCACTCCGGTGGAACGGTTTTAATCTTTGCGTGAAATTGTTGGGAACATTTGTGGCGCTTCAAGACTCATACGAACAGGAATCAGTGGGGAGCGGGCTGGACTTCGACGTTGTCGTTGACCGGTTTTACGTTCCGCTATTCCGATTTGCCATGAGTTTGTGCCGGACTGAACACGATGCCTCGGACCTGGTGCAGGAGACATTCCTCACCTGGGCCGACAAGGGGCATCAGCTGCGGGAGGAGACGAAAGTCAAATCCTGGCTCTTCACCACCCTGCACCGGACGTTTCTTGCGGGGCAGCGGAGGGGGACACGCTTTCAAAGCGTTGAGATCGGGGAGGTGGATGCCGAGCTGCCGGTCGTGGAACCGGAGGAGAGCTTCACGGTGGACGGTGAGATGGCCCTGGCGTTGCTGGAAATGGTTGATCCGCAATACCGTGCAGCACTTGCCCTGTTCTATCTGGAGGATTATTCCTACCCGGAGATTTCGGCTGTACTGGAAATCCCCCTGGGAACGGTGAAGTCCCGTCTGGCCCGGGGACTTGGCCAGTTGAAGTCGCTTGCAGCGAAATCGGGAAAAATGGAAGGGAGGCTTTCATGAACAGTGCGGATGCAAAAAAGGTTCTGATGCTTTACCGTCCCGACTCCCGGGATGACCATGATCCGGAGATCGCCACCGCCTTGGGCGTGGTCCGCCAGGATCCCGAGCTCGAGGCCTGGTTCCGGAAGCACTGCGAATTTCAGAAAGCGATGCGGGGCGGCCTGAGAAAAGTTCAACCACCAGCAGGATTGAGGGATCGCATTCTGGCCTCGCGCAAAGTTGTGCCGTTGCCGCTCTGGCAACGGCCAGCTCCGCGATGGATGGCGGCTGCGGCTGCGGTGGCGATGATCGCCGTGGCGACCAGTGTTGCCCTGAGATCCCCTCCCATTGACCGCTTTGAAAACTACCAATCCAGAATGGTTGCCAGCACGGTTCGGGAATACCACATGGATTTGCGGACCCCCGACATGGAGAAACTGCGCGGCCACCTGGCTGCGGGGGGCGCTCCGGCCGATTATCAGCTGACCCCGGGCCTGAAGTCGCGGCAGCTCACAGGCGGGGCAGTGCTAAAATGGCAGGGGCACAAGGTTTCGATGGTTTGCTTCGACCGCGGGGACAACCAGATGCTCTTTCTGTTTGTGACAGACCGAGCCTCATTCAAGAATCCGCCTCCCATGGAGCACAGCGTTTCCCGTTTTGATGAGCTTGTTTCGATCAGCTGGACCAGCGGGGATAAAATTTACACGCTCGCAGGACCAAACGAGCCCGGGTTCACCGAGAAATATCTCTGAGAGTCCGAGGTCAGTATTTTCCACCACTACCGCCGGTCGTGGGGGTTCCGTAGCTCATGCGGGATGTGAGCCAGGAAAAATCCTGATATTCCGAGGCGGGAATGGTGAAGGGGAGGTTCGCAGCGTAGGCGCGGGCCGGTACCCTTGTGGATGCGCAACGCCAAACGTGCTTCTCAGCATGGCCATCGGCAAAGGTCAAATTGGCGGCTCCCTGGTGCCAGGAAGCTGGAAGATCCAGCCATCTGAAGGTTTCCGGTTTGTTCAGGAAGTAGCCGTCGTTGATGCTGTCGGGGTGCTCCTCGATGAAGACGAAAATCTCGGAAGGCTGGGGTATTTGTGCGGCCTTGAAGAACTGCAGGTAGCGGGGATTGTTCAGGTTCGCCCCCGAGCGGGTGTATTCCCCCGCATCCCCGATCATCATGTTCATGGAGACGCTCCTCGTCCGCCTGGACCATCCGGCCCCGGCCTGCAACTCGCTCAGCACATTGTCTCCCGGGCAGCGGTATAGGGCAGATTGCCGTGCCACATAACTCCCCAATCCCCCCTCCGTAAGGGTCACACTGTTGGTGTTGTCGTCATCCAACTCCCAATTCATGATTGGGCTGGACCAGTTCATGTATTGGCCCTTCGCCACGGTGGTCTTGATTTCCGAGCTTCCCAGATTGTAGGGCATCCGGTCGCTGAAGTCCCCGGCATAAAGGATCGATGCCAGACCGAGCTGCCGGAGATTTCCCTGACAGGCAATGGCCTGGGATTTGGACTTCGCTCCGCTCAACGCGGGCAGCAGAAGTCCAGCGAGGATCGCGACGATGGCGATCACCACCAGCAACTCCACCAGAGTGAAGGCCTTTCCTCGTTCCTTTATCTCGTCAATCCGCATGTCGTTTAGAAAAACTGTCTCCGTTTATCAGTAACTCATAGGTCAGCGGGTCCGGTTTGTCAAAGTGCAGCCCCCGGAAAAACTCTGTTTTGGGATCGGACCCACCCCGGTTTCCGGTCCAGTTGAACCCGGCGCGCGAGGCTCCCCCTTTCGCGCATCTTGAAACCGTGGGGAGGGTCATGGGAGGTGGGAGGCATGGCAGGGTGGGGGGCACGCATCCCATCCGGTTGGTTGGATGAAATTTGACAAAATAATAATTACCATTTAAAGCTTGAATGAGGGCGTTCACTACCGTGTGTCTGCTGTCGGATGACAGCCGGTCACATTCCGGAGGAGCAGCCCCAGGCAGAGGAGGCAGGTATGATTCGTAGGAAGCTTGAAGCTTTCTTCACTGGAATTGGTGGCAGTCTAACTGTCACACCCTTTCGGGTGGTCCTGAAGCCGGATTGCCGTGCCTTGCCCTCAACATTCCCCACCGCATGACTGAAACCGCATGAAAATAAGATCCCTAAAAGCCATCCTGTCCACCCTCATAATGACTGCCGCCGGGTGGGTTCAGGCACAAACCGACCCCGCCGGCACACTGGAATTGCGCTCCGAACTGACCGCCAGTGCGCCTGTCGGCCAGGTCGTTTTGACACACACCGTCTGGAATTCCGGACCGGGTGTGGTCACGAACGTCTGGGTCACCAATCAACTCTCCGCCGGGGTTTCATTCCGGGGGACAAACAAGTGGCCCATAGGATCCCCGGGACCCACATACCCGGAACCACCGCCGCCATTGTTGTTTGTCACGCCCATTTCCCAGGGGGTGACATTCGGTCCCCATCTGGCAGGAACAAATCCACCCGCGTCGGCGATCGCCATTCGGGACATGGATCTGGATGGTTCCCCTGATCTGCTTGTGGCGCACGGCGGCACGATTCCGTTTGTCACCTTTCAACGGACGACCGGGACCAACCTGTTGGCGGTTCCGACAAATCTCCCGGTTCCAAGGGGGGCTCGCGCTGTGGCTGTGGGCGATTTCGACGGGGATGGTCTTCCTGACTTTGCCTGCGCGGATGCCGTTGGGGGAGGGGTTACCGTGTTTCTTCAAAAGCGGAGCGATGCCGGGGGGCTGGAATTTGTGGAGGGACCGGCCTACGGATCTTTGAAGGGGGCGGAGGCGCTGGTGGTGATGGACTTTGACGGGGATGAAATCGATGATCTGGTCGTCCTCGAGCCCTCAACATCCACTCTTCATTTCCTTCATAACACGACGAAGCTCGGGTTTGCAGGATTTAAGGAAGTGGGCACCCTCCCCACACCACCGCAGCCGACGGCGCTGGGGAAGGAGAAGAAACGCCCGGGCCGGGAATCGCCCACTCTGGCCAGCTTGGGCCGACTTTATATCACAAGCGAACAGAAGGGTGGCACTGTGGCGGTCTTTCTCCCCACAGGGCAGAACTCGGACCTTTCCCGACTGTTTATTCCGGCAGGTGAATATCCCTCCGGCCCAACCCCGCGTGCGATCAGTGTGGAGGATCTTGACGGGGATGGTCTTGAGGATCTCGTGATCGCCAACGGACCAGATTCCACCCTGACCCTGCTTCGCGGCGGACTCAAGGGTTCATTTAGTCCGGCGGGAACAGTGGCCTGCGATACCACGCACCCGGTGAATTCGGTTCACATCCTGGATATCGATTGCGATGGTCGCCCCGACCTGATCGCCGGTTCGGATGGAGCACCCGATTGCATCGTCATCCCCAACTCCAGGAGCACTCCATCCCTGGATTCCCATCAATTTGGCACTCCCGTGCATTTTGATCTTGGCGGACCGTTTCAGACTGTCGGATTCGACTCCACTGCCGATGGGTCACAGCAGGGGGCGTTTGTCGCTGTGGGGCATTCCGCCTCGGACCCCAGTCAGCCGGACAACGGCCCTTCCTACAGCATTCTTCCACTCACACATCCCGGGGTGATCGTCGCTGTTCCCCTTGGGGATATCGAGCCCGGGGTTGCGACCGGGATTTCTTTCGACCTGGAGGTGCGCGTGGGTGATGCGACGAGCCTGGCACGGGCTGTTGGTATCGGTGGCGGGGTGATTGTGACGCCCTGGACTCCGGTCCATCTTCCTCATGCGGCGGTTTCCGGCAGTTTGTGGTGTGTTTCGGGCGGAGTCGTGCAGCCCATCGGGGGGGCGTCGATCGGCGTGGTGCTCGCGGGCACCGGACTCTACGAATCGAATTACGCCATAACCCTGCCGAATGGCAGCTATGTGGTGCAGATTCCCTTCGCCTGCGGGCTCTATCCGGTCAACACATTGATCACGGTGACAACCCCGGCCTGTCCCGGGCAGGTATGGACCTTCCCTGCCGCCATTTTGTATCAGACCGGTCTGGTCATTCCCCCTCTCTACTGCACCAATTGTGTCACCTGCACGAACATCCAGAATACTGTGAGCGTTTCAAGTGGGCGCGGCCCCTCGGGCCTCCTGCCTGTGGGATCGCTGGATCCCCAGTTTTCCACGGGTCTGCCGGAATTCACGACCCCAAGTCCCTACGTCACGACCGCACCCACGGGGTGGATTCCCAATGGGCCCCAGTCCCAGTGGGTAGGGCCGGATCCGCTGTTTCAATCCCCGGCGGGTGTCTATCGCTACACGAACACCTTCTATCTACCCTGCACCAACAGTGGCAGGATCCGCGGGCAGTGGACGGTGGCCGGGGAGGGGGCGGAGGTTCTGCTGAACGGGGCATCCACCGGGATATCCATTGCGGGATCGGGTCTGGAGGCGAACTGGTATCCCCTGAACCTGGCCAGTGGATTTGTATCGGGCTGGAACACGCTGGTCTTTTGCGTCACCAACCCGATCGGTTCGGCGGGGTTGCCGACCGGTCCCACCGGGTTGCGGGTTGAATTCGCGGGCAGGGCCGCCTGCTGCGCAGGTTGTGTGGATGTGGCATGTCCCACCAACATGCTGGTTGAAATCTGCACCAACGGTCCCGCGCCGTATGGGCAGAGCGTCCAATATCCGGCATCCACCGCCTTCAGTCATTGTGGACAGATCACCAATCTGGTCAGCTTCCCGCCCAGTGGCAGCTTTTTCCCCATGGGGACCAACATCGTGACGACGATCGCCACGGATTCACTCGGCAACACCGCCGCCTGCAGCTTTCTGGTGGTGGTTCAGCCGGATTTCACACCACCACTTGTGATCCGGTGCCCGCCCTTGCATGTGACCGTTTCAGGCTGCCCGCCGATCATGCCGGATCTCACCACCAATGTGGTGGTTGTGGACAACTGTTCCGGTCCGGGGCAGATCACCATCACCCAATTCCCGCCCGCAGGCACGCCGCTGTTTGGCCCGCAAACCACGGCCATCGTTCACATGTGTGATGCTGCGGGGAATTGCCGGGATTGTGACGTGATCCTCACCACAGTTCCCACGGGAGGCGTTCCGACCATCACATGCCCTCCCGCCCTTGTGCTGCTGACCTGCACGACCAGTGCTGTGGCGAATTTCAGCGCTGTTGCCAGCAACCATACCGGCACCATCACCTACAGTCCGCCTTCAGGCAGTCCGTTTCCGCTGGGGGTGACCTGGGTGACCTGCACCGCCACAAACAGTTGCGGCGGGGTTGCGACCTGTTTCTTCCCGGTGACTGTCCGGCCCGCCCCGTGGCGCTGGTTCTGCTGGCATGTGGGCATTGGCATTCCATTCGAGCCGCTGGGTGGGGCATCAGTCGTCTTCAGCCCGGTCACCGACCTGCCTGGCGGGCCACTGGCCACGATGGGGATCGTTCCTGCTCCCGGGGTTGAAAACAGTGGCGTGGTGCTCCATCCCGGAATGGCGCAGGCGATCACCTTCACGACGGAACTCGACTTTACCGCTCCTGTGGGTGCCGGGTTCGACATTTTCCTGCCGCCTGATCCGGCACATCCCAACCCGCTCGCCGTGGTGAGCTTCCGGAACAAGGGACGCAAGGGATATTGCGTGAAAACGATGAAGTTCTACGACGAAGATCCGGCTGCGCTGATGCGTGGGTACGCTGTCAGCACGAACGGGGATTTGCTGGATCCCATCACCTTCACGCTTGCCGAAATCAAGGGTGCTGGCGCGTTTGACATCACGTTCCAGCCGGGGGTGACCAATTGCCATGTCACGGTCGAGCTGGATTTTAGAACGGGCGCGGTGAGCGTGGAGTTCCCCGGTCCGGTTGTGCCCGCCTCCCAGCGCAAAGGTTGGGATGGGTTGATCTACGGGCCGGACCGGCCGGTTAAGAAGCCGAAGCAGACTTCGCGCATCACCCTCGTGCCCCCGGTGGCACCACCGCAACCGCCGGTGACGGATCTCAACCTCTACGCCAGCGGGGTTCAGCAGGTGCCGATTCAGGAACCCTCGATCACCGCAAAGGGGAAGCGGTGGGGGGATGGACACGTCACGTTGATGAAAGCTTATGACGACGACAGTGTGGAGTTTGTCTCCACCGGCTCGGGCGGGGGTGTTCATGTCGAATTGGGGAATGCGGATTCCTTCAACCTGCGGCTCACCCGGTTTGAGACCAATGCGATCCCGGGAGAGGAGTTGCTGACCCGGACCATTGGACCGCTCCGGACCACGAACCGGCCCGCCCCGCCGTTTCTGGATGCGCTGCTCCTGAAGGTCGGGGACTCAGGAATCGACTGCTCGGCGGATCTGGCAAATCTGGGATCCCCGACCGTCAGGGTCCAGATTCTGCGGGATGGGGCTCTCCTGGCGACCCGGGCGGGCGTGCCTGCCGAACTGGGGCGCACGCTCCTCACCCTGCCCACATGGCCCGAGGCCCTGGGCAAGATCAGTGGTCCCACACCCTGCCGCAGGATCAGGATCAAGCTGGGAACCATCATTCTGGCAGGTGGCGGGGGGCTTCCGCCACAATCTGTGGATGGGGATGAGTGCCGCATCATAGCGGAACTCCCGCCCGGTTCACCCCTTCCCGATGCCTACACCGCCTTCGAGTTTCTGGCGAGCGAGGGTGGGGATTGGGGAGTCAGCGGGTTGCAAACCACACCCGCGTGCACACCGATACCCATCTCCCCGACACGCACCAGTGATGGCGTGGTCTTTGTCTGGCAGGGGGATGGATTCCGACTCCAGGGGGCGGTGTCCCCCACCGGGCCGTGGCTCGATCTCGGGGTGAGTTCGCCCGTGACACTCCCGGTCAGCCATCCGGGCAGGTTCTTCCGGCTGATCTGTGACTGAGGCGGGTTTGTAACTCGCAAACTGCCGGTGTGAATCACCGCCAGTGCATGAGGTGCCGAAACCTTGTGCGCTGGCGGTTTCTGCTTTTCCGGGGTCGATCGGATCGATGTGCGCGGGTGTTGACTTCAATCCTGCCGGTTCGGAGAATTGGACCATTGATGTTATCCACAGCCATGGAACGGGCTCAATGCCCCGCAAATGCGCCACTCCGCACTCTTCGCGGATGGTGCCGGACGCTGTTTCTGCTGGCGGGGGGCCTTGTCCTGGCCTGCTGCACTGGCCGCGCTGGGGGGGCTGGGGTCGGGCTGAGGGGGGATTATTACCAGCTTCAACCCGCCGCCGCATCCCCGACCAACGCTTTCGCTGGTTTGCCAACCTTCCGGCGTCTGGACGAGCAGGTCGATTTTGACTGGTCGGGAACGTCTCCCCAGCCTTCGATCCACCCGGGCTGGTATTCGGCAAGGTGGCATGGCGAGCTGGTCCCGGAGTTTACCGAGTCATACATTATCTCGGTGGAGTCGGATGGGGGGGCAAGGCTGTGGTTGGGCGGGGCGCCACTGATTGACGCCTGGGGCACGGCGGGGTCAAATGCATGTGTCGTCAGCCTGACCGCCGGAGCCAGGTATCCGCTCGTGATGGAATACTTCCATGGTGTGGGCGAGGCGAGGGTTCGCCTGGCCTGGTCCTCCGCCTCACTGGGCAGCGGGCCGATCCCCAAACGGAGTCTTTATCCCACAGAGGGGGAATTGAGGCCCCCTTTGGCTGCCTTGAAGCGGGTGCGTGGGCAACTCCGGCTCGACTGGGCGGGGACCTGGCGGGTGGAGTCGGCTGCGGTATCCGGGGGGCCCTATGAACTGTTGGAGGGCGGCCGCGCCGGGGGGATGAGGGCGGACCGGGCCGGTGTGGCCCAGAACTATTTCCGTCTGGGCGGGGCAAGTGCGGTGCCCGGCGGTGGATGGCGGGTGCCCTACATGGGAATGGATACATGGTACCAGTATGTCAACCGGGCGAGGGCATCGGACCTGACCAACAATGCGGATTATGCTGCGGCGAGTGGCCTGGCGGGGCTCGGCTGGCGCATGATCATGATCACGGACGGGTGGCAGGGCGGGCGGGTGAATGGACACATCGTGCCGATTTCACAGCTGTTTCCCAACATTACCAATTTGATCGCGCATATCCATGCGAGGGGCTGCCTCGCGGGGATTTACACCGAGCCCTATCCCCGCACCTCCTCAGGTTACACCGGAAGCGGCGGATTCCTGGAAGTGGACGCCCGGGATTTTGCCGCCTGGGGGATTGACCACGTGCAGTTCGACATGCCGGGCTGTGATAATACGCAGGTAAAGCTGGGCTGGGTAAAAACGTTCAAAAAGGCCCTCGTTGAGACTGCGCCCATGAGACCAATCTCCATTTACTCGGGCGGATGGCGAACGCATCTGGCGGATTTTGATCCGGCGGCAATTGCCCGGGTTGTGGATGGATGGCGCTCCGCTGGATCGGCCTGCAGCGGCACGGGGAACCTGACCGATTTGCTGGCCTACAACCGCATCCAGGCGTGGACCAACCTGCTCACGCATATTGCCGAGGTGCGCTTTCCCACCGGTGTGGGTCCAGGTCATTGGCAGAGTCCGGAGTGGCTGCCGCTTTCGTGGAGTGACATCCCGGATCTGGGTGGAACCAATTTCGGAAAGGCAGCCGTTGGCATCTATAGCGTGATCTCCGCTCCTCTGATGTGCGCCAGCTTGCTCGGCCTGGTACCCGGTTCCCACGCCTATGAATATGCCACCAACAGGGAACTGCTCGCAATCAATCAGGACGCAGTCGGCAATCCGGGTCTGCTGATCGTGAGCAATGCCCAATACCGGGTGATCTCAAAGGTTTTGTGGGATGAACGGAGGGCCGTTGCCCTGATCAATTGGACCACCAACACGACCCAGGACATCACACTCAATTGGGCGGATTGTGGATTTGCCCCGGAGAGCGTGGCGGTGGTTCGTGATCCTTTCATCCAGCAGAATGTTGCCACGAATGCCGGGTCCTGGACCACCGCGGTGCCTCCGATGTCAGCATTGACGTTCGTGCTATCCACGAATGCCCCGTAGGGGGGATGTGATATTCAGGAGGGTCGAGGGGTGTTGGGTTGAATTCGGGGAGGGGGAAGAAGGTTTGACGGATTGAGATAACGGGACCGGCTTTGCATGGATGGGTGTTCGTTGATGGGGTTCCAGGGGGGACGGATGGCTTGCACCCAGCCCGGAGCGCCAGGACCGGCGCCCAAAGGGAGGGGAAAAACCGCGAATGGACGCCAATGAACGCGAATGGGGAAGGGTTATCCGCAGATGGCGCAGATGACCGCAGATGGGGAGGGGAACCCGCGAATGCGGTGATGGGCATTGGGAAATCACCCTCCGGGAATCCCAAAGGGATTCTGCCACAAAGCCCATGGTTGCACCGCCGAGGTGCTACCATGGGTAAATGGCCAATAACGCAACAACCCTGAAGGGGTTGTGCCGAAGGGAAAAAAGTCCACTCACGCGGAGAAGAAGGTGAGGTTGCAACACACTGAATAGGCGGGGCCAACAACGGGTCCAAATACGATCTTGCGGAGACAAGGTCGATGAGGTTGCGAGGCACTGGACGGAACAGGTATCTGGCGCGCAGACACGCCAAGAGGCAGAGAACCCAACCCCTTCTTCTCCGCGGCTCCGCGTGAGATTTTTCCCGGTCCCTGCGGAGAACGGGCAACGCCGGTCCTCAAGCATGGGGTTGGACTTGGGGATCCGCCGCCTCCCCTCTCCACCCATTGACCGCCCGGGGCAGACTGCCAGTGCGTTTACTTTGAGAGACGGTAAAATCTGCTGCCAGTGGAAATGGAATTTGTCACCACGTTCTGGAGACCGATCAAGCCGGGCGTGTTGGTGACGGTGCTCCATTGGCTGGATGCGGACAACTCCGGGGTGGATTGGAGGGTGTAACCCTGTGCGCCGGCTGGCCACCAGACCAGGATGTCGTTCCCGGCAATCTCTATGCGCAAGGAAGGACCTTGCAAGTTGTAGAACCGCATTCCGTTCACCACGATGCTGGCGTTGGTGGAGGTGCCGCCGATCAGGCCAAAGAAAAGCTCCACGGTTTTTCCAGCCCAGGGGGTGACGTCTATGGGGCCGCTGTTGAGCGCAGTATTCTTTGGCATGAACTTGGCCTCCAGCGCAAACACGTTCGTGCCGCCAATGTTGGCGGTCAGCATGTCCTCCTCCGGGGTTCCGTCCAGGGTGAAATCAAAGCAAAACAGCGCGGCATTCGTTGGTATTGAAACCGGTATCCAGATGCAGGGTGCCTCGTTGGTTCCGGCATCCCCTCCGCCGAGGGGCCTTGGCCCGGTCCGAAAAGGAAATCTGGCCTGGCCCGTGGTCAAGTTCACCTGTATCGACCACATCGAACTGTCCACCACGCCGTTTTGGCCGTAGTAGGCCACGGTGCTGCCGGCTGTGCCAGTGTAAACAGGGGTGCCAGAGGGGGTGTGCGGAAAGAAGGAATTCACCACATCCACCACCACAGAGCCCACCTTTTCAGCCACACCCACTGCGGCATCCACTGCTTTCCCCAGTCCGAACCGTCCTAGGTTTGCCGCCATCAACGCTGTCATTCCTGCGGAACCGGGGCGGATGGGAGCCACCGCAAGTGCCAGTGGGTCGGTGGATTGCGGCGCCTGCATGTAAAACGAGCCCAGAGGATAAGGGCTGGGGCTTGGGAACTGTGCGTCCCGGCCAAGTTGCTCATAGGAATAACGGTTCCCGAGCGCAGCCGCCTGCGGTCTTGCGGCCGTGTCGCCATACCAGAGCGGGGCGTAACCATGGACACTTTCCACGAACTCCTTGAGGTTGGCACCCTGGCCATAATCAAAAGATTTCGTAAGCCAGACGTTCACCGCTTCCGGGTGGGGGAGCCCGACAAGGCTGATGTAGTTGTCCATCCAACCCCGGTGCCGGGGGATGGGGGAAAGAAAGCCACAACTAAAAACGCTGCCGACTTCATACGGTGCCTCGACGCCCAGCTTCCACCAGCCCAGTTGGACAGCGGTTCCTTCCACGTTGGCCAGCACGGCATCGTCCAGCAGCGTGAATTGCGTCTTATCCCGGAGCCAGTCGAACCTTCCTGCGGTCTCCTCGTGCAGATAATTTGCTGCTGCCGCATTCACCAGCGTGCCAAGGCTGTGGCCGATGAAGTGCACTCCCTGGCCATACATGGGGCCGAAGTTGGCCGCCAGGGTCTGGCCCAGCCGTGGACCCTGCCGGGGGACGGCTGAAAGCGCCTTGGATAATTTAAGGCCGGTGGCTGCATCCCCATTCCAGTCCCATGCCAGAATGTTGGCATCGGCACCCCCTGCAACCATGCTGGCTGCAACACGCAGGGGCCAGCTGGCTGGGCTGCTGTTCCAGCCATGGGTCAGGATCACAGTGGGCTTGGCCGGATCAAAGGGTCCATGCACCACAAACGAATCCTTCACAAACACTTTCAGCTGGTCGCCGAGAACAGTTGGCAGTTGGGCCGATTCCTGCGGGCGCACCACTGTTTTGGTCTCCGGCACCACCGGCTTGCTGGAAAGCCTGAAGTGCTCCGGATCCACATGATTGGTCGCCAGAACCACCCCGTAACGCAACCCGGCAAGGTAGCCGCCTTTGGAAGCCCTGAGCTCGTAGGTGCCACCCGGCAGGGAGGTGATCTGGTAAAAGCCGTTCGCATCCGTTCCAGCCTGCCCGCGGACCACGTTGAACTGCAAGGCTGCCACGGTTGCACCTCCCAAACCCACCCCGTTTGCATCCATCACATAGCCTGCAAAACTGGCATCCCCCACCGCAGCCCCGAGGGTTTCCACTGTGAACAGTCCCGAATACGACTCACCCGAACTCCCGGAAAAGCGTGTGTTCACCTGAAACAGTTCCGACACCCCGGCACCCGTTCCGAAACCCCAGCGTGTGTCCACATTGAACAGGGTGGATTGCCCGGTCCCCACTTCGGCATGGCCGGGGAGGGCTGGCCACAGCAGCAGAAACATCAGGAAAAGAGGCGCAAAAGCCCCGGGGACCTTCACTGGCGGCCTCCCGCCAGCTACCAATCCCCGGGCCTCGCGCTTATTCGTTCCCCCCGGACCGTGCGGGGAAAACAGGCTGCGTCCGGTGGGTTTTCGGTTGGGACACCACGCAGATCCCTGAATCCGCATGCTCTGCCCGGAAAAGCCGGTTGCCCGGCCTCCCCTCGAATCCACCTCACACAACGGAACCCGATATTGTTGTTGGCGTTGTTCGGGTTGTTGTTGTTGCGATAGGCGCACTGCGAGTTGTTCGCGTTGTTGTTCCACGCGCCGCCCCGCAGCACCCGATTGCTCAGTTTCCGGTCGCACCCAAAATTTCACGCAATTCCTTTCGTATTCGGTCCACCAAGGCGCCACTATCCGCCTGTTCGGCATGGCCCCGCCAGCTGTTCCAGCGGGCCAGCAGTGCGGCACGCGACAGGCGCCCGCATTTGAATTCCGCCACGTTCCAGCGCAGGCGTCGGCGCGCATCGGCCACGTTCTGCCGGCACACCCGCCGCCGCCCCATCCAGATGCGCTGCCCTAGAAACGTGACCCCCTGCGCGGTCGGAAACGCGCGGGATTTTCCTTCGTTCAAGCTCAACCGAACCTCTGCGAGCTTCATGGCAATTCTTGCACGCCACACTGCCAGTTCCCCGCGATCCCTGCCAAACAGGAGAAAATCATCCACATAACGCACATAGCCGGGACAGTGCAATTCCTCCTTCACCCAATGGTCGAAGGCATTCAGATAAATGCAGCCGAACCACTGGCTTGTCAGGTTGCCAATCGGCAAACCCACGCGCCGGTCCGCTGCGGTGGCAAGATCATCCCCGGGATACAGTGTGCATACCACCTCCTGCCGGTTGCTGCCATCAATAATCCGGTCGAGCAGACCCAGAGTGGTTTGGCAGCGGATGGCCCGCCGGAGCATTCCCTTCAGGATCTCGTGATCCATGCTGGGGAAGAACTTCCGCACATCACACTTCAACACATATGGATACGCCCGGCAGAACTCCTGACACCGCCGGATGGCTGCGTGGGTGCCTTTGCCGGCCCGGTTCGAATAAAGATCGTGGATCATTCCCCGCTCGAACAGTGGCATCACCACCCCGCACATCGCATGGTGCACCACCCGGTCCCGGAAGGGTGCCGCACTGATCATCCTCTTTTTGGGCCGCGTGATAAACTTCACACGGTAGCTGCCTGGAGCATACGTTCCCCCGCGCAATTCCCGTTGAAGTTCCAAAATCTCGCTCTCGATGTTCGTTCGAAAACGGCCCACTGTGGATTGGGTCCTCTTTCCCCGCTCAGCACGCCGCGCAGCCTCCAGCAGGTTCTCAAAAGAGCTGATCCTCTCAAACAGGTGGTTGTGGGTCTTCATGGCCTCGCGCCCCCCGCCACTTTCAGCCACCCGCCAATCATGCGGCCCACGGCATCCAGTTTCTCTGAAACCACCCCGTAGGTCTGATTGCTAAAATATCTGAGAGCGTGAGCCACCCTGATCAGGTGCCGCGTCACTTCCAAAGTCATGTTGGCCTCAACCAGATGGGTCCGCTTCTCCCTCCCGTAGTAGGCCCTCAGGCAGCCCTCCTGCACTTCCAGAAGCTTCACCTCGATCCGATCCCCCAACACGAACTTCTGATCCCGCGGAAACCTGCCGAGCTGCGGTATGATGTATATCAGCAGGTCGTGCAAATGAGTCAGAATATTGTCCCCTTCAGCCATGGCCCACACCCTTTCCGACCTCACACAGGGCTGCCCCCATGCCTGCCGTATTGGACGCCACCCAGCCCCACACCCCATCCCGCGGCACCCTGCGTGCCTTTTCCATGGATTGCATGCTGTTCATTTTCAAAAAAAATTCCCGCGTGGGCAAAGCCCACGCCCCTGTTTAAGAAGTTAAAAGGGTAAAAGAACCGAATCTACCCCCCCCTCACACAACGGAACCCGAAATAGCCGTTGGCGCTGACCGGGTCGTTGTCGTTGCGATAGGCGCACTGCGAGTAGTTCGCGCTGATGAACCACGCGCCGCCCCGCAGCACCCGACCGCTCGCGGGCGTTGGTGGTCCGTGCGGGTCATCACTACTGGCGGCTGGCTGGCCATACCAATTCTGGTCATACACATCCCAGCACCATTGCCACACATTCCCCGCCATGTCATAAAGCCCATAGCCATTTGGGGCATAAGCGTTTACGGGGGTTGTGGCGTTCAAATACCCGGCCGGGCCGAGGTCGTAACCGCCGGGCTGGCCATAGTAGTTGGCCTGGCTTCGGCTGATGGTGTCCCCCCACGGGAAACGTCTGGCTGCCGCCCCACCCCGTGCTGCCTTTTCCCACTCTGCCTCCGTGGGCAGGCGGTAGCCGGTTGCACTCCATTTCACGCAGGCATTGCTAATCCCGAGCTGCCCGGAGCGATAGACGGCAGATTGTGAGGCATCCGTGTAGTAGCACGGGGTCAACCCCTCCTTTTCCGAGCGGGCGTTGCTCCACTTCACGGCATCATACCAATTGACGGTGTGGACAGGGTGGTTGTTGCCGTAGAAGGAACCGCCATTGTCGAAGGCATATCCGTTGCCGATGGCCCAGGTATAGACATCCAGCCACTGCTCCCGGGTGACATCGAACTTATCCATAAAGAACCGGCTGACGTAAACAGAATGCACCGGCATGGAGGCGGTGTTTTCCAGGAAGGTGTCCCCCATCTGGAAGGGTAGGGCCGGAATGTAAGCCATCCCGGCAGGAGCGGGCGGGGCGGTGCCGTCATCCGCGATGATCTTGACCTTGCACTGGCTGTTGAACTGGCCCGGCCAATCAGTGCCTGCATTCCAGGTGATGTGGCGGTCGTTGCCCAGTGCCACACCCGGTCCCACAGCCCCCGTGAGTGTGAACACCGGCACGTTGAAGTTCAGCCCGCCATTGGCTGATATGGCCACATAGACGGTGAGGGGGCTGTTGCCTTCAGCATCCGAGACATTGTAATAAATATCCACAAGGTGTGTCCCGGCCCGCTGCGCTGCGCGGATGTTGGACACCACCGGCGGGGTGGCTGCGGAGGGTTGTGTGGAAAGGAATATCGCACCGATGGCGATGACGCTGCGAAGGATGTTTCTTGCGTTCATGATCTTGTAATGAGTCAAAACAACACTTGGCTGCTTCCAACTCTGTTGTTGTTTTACGCTGAGTGGCCCGTTTGACAAGAACTATTTTTCAGTATGGAGTTTTTTTGGCGGCGCGTGATCATGGGATGTATGGCGGAGCTGGGGGGTAACGGGGCGGCACCCCCGGGGCCGTGGCTCAACAGGTTCCCGCGAGGGGCCAGTCCGGTTATTTTGTTTAGACGACAAAAAAGTGAGAACTGACCCCATGGCGCCCGGTTTTGGGCCGGTTTTGCGGGCGGCGCAAACCCTTGCGGGCCGGTGTTGACCGGATTGCCGGGCGAGGGGGATGGCATGTTTGCCGCCGCGCCAACGGCGCACAATGAGACAGCCCGGGCGAGCGGCCTGGGCAGGGGGGGAAGGATGGAACAGGAGGGCTGCAGGCCCGGGATATTGGGCACGTACCGGATTCACGGGATGATACCGGGCCTTCAGCCCTCGAACTGCTTCGATGTCCGAATTCCTAGGGATGTACCCCAGGCTGGGATGGAGCCGGGCCTGTCGCCCTTGACCAAACCGGGCGTGGGGCTATTGAATAAACCGTGTCTTCGGCTCTTCCCGACCCCAGCACCAAAGGTGCGAACAATACCAGCCTATGGCATCGCCATAGGAATTGAGCATAGACATAAATGGAGGGCTGAAAGCCCGGTTTCATCTCCGGAATTCATGTCCGGAACGGATGGATCGGGCCTCCAGCCCTCGGATTCATCATTTGCGGACCCAAACCTGGGGCTGTACCCCAGGCTGGGATGGGTGCGCACCGTTGGTGCTGGGGAAGGGGACAAACCGCGAATGGACGCCGATGCACGCGAATGGGTAAGGGTTATCCACAGATGGCGCAGATGACTGCAGATGGGGGAAACATTGGGAAATCACCCTCCGGGAATCCCAGCGGGATTCTGCCACAAAGCCCATGGTTGCACCGCCGAGGTGCGACAATGGGTAAATGGCCGATAACGAAACAACCCTGAATGGGTTGTGCCGTTGCACCAGGCGGGGATGTCCTCAGCGCGTCGCCGAATCCGGCGGAGTGGGCAATGCCATCATGGGTTTACAATATCGCAACCCGCCCTGTGCGTGGTGGTCCACACGTTCGTTTCTCCGGCACAACCACGTTGTGGTTGTTGCAAACCTCCCGCACGCACCCGGGGTAGCG
>CAIWMU010000130.1 GCA_903913865.1 uncultured Verrucomicrobia subdivision 3 bacterium | reverse complement strand
TTGGATTACCTTGTTCAGGGTCGGTTGCGATACCGAAAACCAATCATCACGTTGCCCATTCAGCCGGATTCGTAAACCCGCGATCAACCATCCCCGAATTGGGCCACGGCACAACCCCTTCGGGGTTGTTTATATGGTTGGCCTTCACCCGGGGTAGCGCCCCGGCGGCGCAACCCCGGGCTTTGTGGCAGAATCCCGTTGGGATTCCCGGAGGGAAAACGGCGATCGCCCGACCTTCGGCGTTCCCAAATGGTGAAATCGGTCCACGCCTATCCCCGCAATACCAATCCTGTTAGGATTCCCGAAGGAGTCCTTCCCCATCCCCATCTGCGTGAATCTGCGGACAACCCCTTTCCCATTTGCGTTCATCCGCGTCCATTCGCGGTTCGCCTCCCCGGACATGAAAAAAGCCCCTCCCCGTTTCCGGGGAGGGGCCTGAATTTCTCAGACTTCTATAATCGCGGTCGCAGGGACCGGACGATTACGGAGTGATCTGCACGCGGTAGAACTGCTGGCCGTTCACGCGGGTCGGGGTCACGAGGCTGACGGCGTTACCCGTGCCAGCGACCGGCGATCCGATGTTCTTCCAGCCACCGTCCAGCGAGCTGATCGCCTGGAGCTGGTAGGTCTTGCCCACCTCGGTGTTGTAAACCACTTCCGCGGCCTTGTAGATCTGGACAATGTTCGTGGCCGCATTGCCGCCAACCTTGCCGGCATTCGCCCACACCACACCGTCAGGCAGAACCACACCCTTGACTGTCGGGTCGATGCCGAGCCCGAACTTCAGCCAGTTCGGCACGCCGTCGCCGGAGGGATTCGCGTTCGGAGCTGCGCTCGCGCTGGTGGCCGAGCCGAAGTATTGGATCTGCCAGGAATCCGGGATCCCGTCCTGATTGGCGTCGCCAGTCAGGTCGGCGATGGAAGCCTTGAGCAGGCCAACCGCATACGGGGTATTATGGATACCCTTGCTTGCGTCTGCAGTGACGAAGCCGAGGTTGAAGCCGGCCTTCAGGAACTTCGCCGGCCAATTGGTCTTCGCGGAGGCGCTGGCCTTCACCAGACCATCAGCCACGTAGTTACCATCAGCGCGATAGGTCGAGTTCGGGAGCAGGGTGCTCAGCTTGCTCAGCAGTCCTTGGACTTCGGCTTGGACGCCTTCGATCGTTCCGTCGCCGTTGTAATCCTTGCGGACCAGGTTGAAGTCCTCGATCTCACCATGGCACTTCACGCAGACATCGACCTTGTCATGCACATTCGTCACGCCGCCCACAATGGTGGTGTAGCTCATGCCGAAGGTATGGCCGCCCACCTTGCCGTAATCGGGATCAGTGGTCGCAACCGGCTGCATATGGCAACCGACGCACACGCCTTCAACCGCCTTGCGGTGGGAACCGCTGGGGATGTCCTTGCCGTAATTGATCGCGTTCTTGCCCTCGATCATATCGGCCTGGGGGCTGTCATGCACGCCGAAGGAGGAACCGCCACCCCAGGTCGGCTTGCCGAGAGCGAAATTGGCAATGTTCTGCTCGCCAGCGTTATTGCGGGCGTGATGGCACTCATAGCAGAGGGCGGAAGAGCCCAGACCAACGATGGTTTCGCCAGCGGCCCAGACGTAGTTGGTGCCGGCGCGCAGCTGGTGCGGGTTCTTCGCATCGTGCGGGTCATGGCACGCGGCGCAGCTGATGGCTTCATACACCGTGTTGGTGGTGTAGGTGTTGGTCTTGCCCGCGTTCACGCTGGCGTTCTCGATGTAGCCATTGAAACCGCCTGCCGTATGGCAACGCACGCAATTGATACGGCTCGGGCCGGAGGGGGTCCGGGTGGCGATCGCATGGCGGGAGTTGTTCCATTCGGCGGAACGGATGTGGTTGGGCTTGCTGTCATGGCATTGGGCGCAATCACCGGCAGCGTAGCTGACGGAGATCTTCGTCTTGTCACCCAGCCCGAACGCGTGCTGGCTGCCGGGACCATGGCAGTTTTCGCATTGGATGTTCGAGAGATTCTTCAGCGCCGCCGGCATAGCCGCCCAGTTGCCGTTGGTCAAAACGGTAGGGAAGGTCCAGCCGAGGGTCGTGGCAACATCATCAAAACCACCATTGATGGAATTGGTGTTCACATCATAGCCAAGGGTATGGCAGGAGATGCAGTTTTTGCCGTAATGATCGCTTTCCGCTCCGTCGATGGCCCGGGTCAGGAAGGTCGCATGCGCGGTTTGGGACCACGGGGCCACCTTGTTCGGGGCGATCAAGCCACCGCTATGACACAGGGCGCAGGTGTTAAGGCCCATGTAGGTGCCGGCCGTGATGGTCTGGGAAACATTCGTCTGGCCGCTGTCCGCAGTCTGGATCAGGGCGCTCACGGTATAAATACCGGTGACATCCGGGCGCAGAACTGTCCGGCCAGCCACCTGGTAGGCAACGCGATCGGCCATCTTATAGGGAGGAACGGTGGCACCGAGGGGGCTCGTCGAGAGGGTGGCAGTGGAACCGACCGGCTGGCTGGTGATGGTCCAGGTAACGCCGATGATGTTCGACTGCGCGATGGTCCTGTTGATCAACGCGTCGATGTAGGCAGGCTGGCCGATGCCAACCGTCGAAAGACCGCTGGCTCCCTGGGCGGTAGGTAGAACGTAGTCCTTCTTTTCCTGAGGTGTGAGGGGACGGACAGACAGCTGGCCCTGAAGGGCGGCAGCGTCAGCATTTGGAGCCAGCATGGCTCCAATCGCGGACAGCATGGCTGCCGCCAAGCCGACCCGCACGGTTCTGATCGATTTATTCAATCTCATATAGTGGTTTTCGGTTAATAGTTTTATAGCGACCTGAGGCGGATTTTGGGGAAAGAGTGACAAACTGTCAACAATAAATCTGATGGAACTTAAGAATTCTATTTCATCATCCTAATTATTAAGCAGGATAATTTAATCAGCTTTTGCCCATTTACATCCAGCTTTCTTCTTGCGTTGCCGGATTTTGCCGCTTTTCCGGTCCTGCTGATGGTGCGTAATATGTTGAAAATCAGGAATTTCCAAATGTTTTAATAATCCAGCTCCCCTGGAGGCCTTATCGGTCATGATCCCTCGCCGTTTGGCGATGTCCATTTCCTCCCCCATCCGCGTTGAATAAATGGGGACTGCTTAACGGGCGCTTACCGGGACGGGATTGGGGACCAAGGTTTATTGAAGGATGGAGGGCAGCATCAAACTTTCTGCTCATGAGAAGGATGCGACATCCCATATCAGAATTTCTAGCAGGTGGCCCGCTACATGACAACAACAGGGCTGATCGCTTGGACTGGGCCGGGTTTCAGCCCAAAAGTGGATTTCAAATCCCCGTTATTGCCCTTCAATTCTGAAGAACAGGAGACCCTCCCCATCCACCGGGCAGGTAAACCGATAGAGTCCGCGCCCCAGATAGACCGGAGAGATGGCTGGGACCCCCAAAAAGGGCCCCTGGAGGCTTCTGGCGCGTAAGAGGCGGAAGGTGGTCCAACTGCCCTGGCTCTGGAAATCCAATTCAACCGTCCCGTTGGTGCCGCTGTAGCTGGCCGATTTCGGGAGGATCAAAGCCGTTGGCTTTCTCAACTGGTCGCCCAGAGAGAGTCCGGTGCGCCCTCCCTCATGGATGGCCCGGATCTCCGGAGGGGTGAGGGCCCGGCGCCAGAAGGCCATGTCGTCGATCTGGCCATAGAAGTAGTTGGCACCGGAAGGGCCCTCCCGGCCCATGGCGGCATATTGGCCCGGCTTCACCGTTCCGGTCAGCCCGGCCGGGGAGGTGTTGTCGTTGCCAATGTGGACATCCTGCGGCTGGCCGTTCAGGTAGATGCAGGCCTGACCCGAGGCTGGCCCCGCCTGGCCGGTGTAGGTTCCCGCCACATGTATCCACTGGTTTGTTTGCAGCAACGCCTCGGGAATGCCCGGGCGGGCGGCATGGGCGGCGGTATCCGTCACCTTGAACCTCAGCTCCTTGCTGGCCTTGTCGAGGTAAAGGATGTAGCAGTCGTTTGTGGAATCGAGGATCGCTCCGTAACTGGTTGCCATCTGCGATGGGAGTTCCCTGAGCTTGATCCAGGCTGAGATCGTGACTGCGTTGGTGCCAATATCGGCACGGGGCATGTTGATCCAGGCTGCCAGCCCGCCCAGCTGCACCGCCCCATCGAACATGGAGCCGCCGGAGCCAAGCCAGTGGGAGATGCCGTCGTTCCGGGTCAGGAAAGTCGAATTGGTTCCTTTGCTGTCCAAAACGGCGGTGGCCATCGGGTTGGTAAGCCCATCGTCCATCTTCCAGTAGGTCATCAAGCGGTCCCCCAGGTTGCCTGTGGCGTTCGTCACCCCCTGCTGCAACTGGCGCACCATCCCGGGATCGTTCGAGATGATGGCATCCACCCCGAGATCAATATAGTTTTTGATCTCCGGACCATCCACGGTCCAGACGATCACCTCAACCCCCTGGCTTTGAACCATCCGCACCATCGAGGCCGTCACCCCTGTCTTCTCCCACGCGACACGCCGTGCACCGGAATTGGTGATGCTGATCAGGCTGGAGGAGGTGAAGGTGCCGCTGCCGAGCGCGCACAGGGGAATGAGCGGCTCCAGCGCGTGGACGGAAGCGAGGAAATTCCAGTCGAATGATTGCAGCACGACGTTGGTCAGCCCGTGGATTTTCCGGAGCAGGTTGACGTAATCCTCCGGAGTCCCGGACTTCCTCTCGATCAGAGGGATGGCTGCAGGGATGATGTTCGTCAGGGCCTCCTCCAGCGTGGGAACCCGGGTGCCGGTGAACCCGGCGGAGAACCACGATCCGGCATCCAGCGTCTTCAGCTGCGCAACCGTCATGGATGCGACGGAGCCTGTTCCATCCGTGGTGCGGTCCACGGTGGAATCGTGCATCACCACCAAAGTTCCATCCGCGCAGGGTTGGCCATCCAGCTCAATGTAATCGGCACGGCTCAAGGCCGATTGGAACGAGGCGAGGGTGTTTTCCGGCGCGAACAGGGAGTTGCCGCGATGTCCGGCCGCCTTCACCACCGCCAGGGCGGGACATGGGGCCAGATTCAGGAACATTAACCCGAGCCCGGCGACCAGCGGAAGAGGGGAAGTGAGTTGCATAGAGTGAGGGGGCAGACCCACAGAAGGCCGCGCCACCCATTAGTTAGAACATTAACGCACTAAGGTTTTTAATTGCAAGACATTTGATTTTAGAAGGGGACGGTCAGCGGACTGTGAGAATCCCCCCCGGCCAGGGTTCTCAGGCCGGGGTGCGGGAATCGCCGACTGCCTTGGCTGCAAAGCGATACATGTCACCCCGGTAGATCGAGTTTTCCATCTCCACAATGACGTCCTTGCCACAGAAGGAGGCCCCCTCCACCCGGAAAGCCGGCACCGGGGTGGTGAGACCGAACGGCTTGAGCGCAGGCCCCTCGAGCAGCATGGCACTCAACATCTGGTTGATTTCGGTCAGGCGAATTCCGTAGTCGCGTGTGAAGATGTCGTAGAGGGACCCTTCCAGATTGCGATGGTGGATGTCAGGACAGAGGGAGAGTGAAAGGTAGCGGGTTTCCCGCATCATGGGGATTCCATCTGCCAGGCGCAGCCGCTCGATCTCGCAAAAGGGACCTTTGAGAATGAAGGGACGACCATTGATGGTCTGGTGGTGGTCTTCATCCCTCAAATGAAATCCCAGGAGCCGAGTCGAAGGCTTGCGCCCCGCTTCCAGCATGTTTTTGGTGAATCCAAAGATACGGTCGATCGAGCGGACAACGGCGTAATCCCTCACGAAGGTTCCCTTCCCCTTCATACGGGTCACCCAGTTGCCCGTCTCCAACTCATGCAGCACCCGGCGCGCTGTGGTGTTGCTCACCTTGTAGGTCTCGATCAGATCGTTCTCTGAGGGCACAGGCGATCCGGGCTTCAACTCCCCGCGCTGGATTCTACCCATGATCTCGCGGCTCAGCTGAAAGTATTTCGGCGGTGTGTATTGCTCGGTCGACATTTGGATTGGCCTGATTCAAGCATAGGCAACCTGTTACGTGTGTCAACCAGCCATCCAGAACCGACCCGGGGCGGGTTGCGCGTGGGTGGGTCAAGCTGAGGACGATTTGCCTCCGGGATGGGAGGCATGATAGGCTGGCGGCTCGAAGGGGATGGGGTGCCGCAGGTGGCGACCACTGTCAAAAGTGAGGACTGACCCCTTTTGTTGACAAAATTCTCACGTTTGTATAATGTTAGTGCGTTAACGCTAAATGAATCGCGATATCATCTCTGATGGCCTGCCCTCCTCCCTGCTGGGACCCATCCGGCACGTTGCCCTGGACATGGATGGCACCATCTACAATGGCGGCACCCTGTTCCCGTTCACCCTGCCGTTTCTGGCGTTGCTGGATCAGCTCTCGATCGGATTCACCTTCCTGACGAACAACTCCTCCCGGAGCAGTGCGGATTACATCGCAAAGCTGGGCGCCTGGGGGATCAGGATCGGACCCCAGCAGATTTACACCTCCACACAGGCGACCATTGGATTTTTGCGGACCTCCCTGACCGGGGTAAACCGGCTGTTCGTGCTGGGCACGCCCAGCATGCAGGAGGAACTCTGCGGAGCCGGGTTTGAATTGACCTCCGACTCGGCGACTGAGGAACCGGAGGCTGTGATTGTCGGCTTTGACACCGATCTGAGCTATCCGCGCCTGTGCAAGGCCGCCTACTGGATTTCCAAAGGGAAACCGTTCATCGCAACCCACCCGGACCGGATCTGCCCGACCGACCAACCCACTGTGCTTGTGGATTGCGGCGCGGTGTGCGCCGCTCTGGAGTCGGCCACGGGCCGCCGCCCGGACAAGGTTCTGGGCAAGCCGGATCCCTGCATGCTCGACGGGATTCTGCAGCGGCACGGCTTGCGGCCAAACCAGCTCGCCATGGTGGGGGACCGGCTTTACACGGATGTGGCGATGGCTCACCGGGCAGGAGCGCTGGGGGTGCTGGTCCTCACCGGGGAGGCGAAAGCCCACGAGGTGGCAGGATTCCAACCGGCACCAGGTCTCGTGGTGGAGTCACTAAAAGAGTTTGGCGAGCAACTATCCATTACACAGTCGGCCACCCTTCCGGGCAACGGCCCGCCGGATCCTGGAACTGAAAGATCATGAACAACGACCCTGTCGGTTTTGGTGCCGGGCAACGACGCAGCAAGCTGCACGATTTGCAGGCGGAGGTGCTGGATTTGCTGGTGATCGGGGGGGGCATCGTAGGCTCGGGCATTGCCCGGGACGCCGCGATGCGAGGGCTGAAGGTCGGCCTGGTTGAACGCCACGATTTCGCCTCCGGGACCAGCAGCCGCTCAAGCCGCTTGCTGCACGGCGGGCTCCGCTACCTGGCCCAGGGGAGGATCGGTCTGGTCCACGTGGCAAGCGTGGAGAAGAAAATCGTCCACCACATCGCCCCCCACCTTTCCGCCCCGCTGCCGTTTGTCTTCCCCTGCTATAAAGGGAGCCGGGATTGGGTCCTCTGGCAGCTGAAGATCGGGGTGAAGATTTACGACCTGCTGTGCGGGGGGAGAAACCTGGGGCAATCCACGTGGCTCACCCCGGAGCAGGTGCATGCCGCCGCACCGGGACTAATGGGCAGCGGTCTGCTGGGGGGCGTCCGGTATTACGACGGGCTGACAAACGATGCCCGGCTGACGCTCGACACCCTGCAATCGGCCGCCCGGCATGGGGCCAGGATTCTGAATTATTGCGAATTTCTCGATGCCCGCCGCGAGGGGGATTGGAAGTGCCAGCTGCGGGATATTTCCCTGGGGCAGCCCTTCGTGATCCACGCCAAAGTCATCGTGAACGCAACCGGCCCGTGGGCGGATGGCCTGCCGCACAGTGCGGTGAAGTTGCGCATCACCAAGGGGATCCATCTCGTGGTGGACCGGTCGAAAGTTCCGGTTCCCGACACTGTCGTGATGACCGAGGGCAAACGGATCCTGTTCGCCATTCCTTGGGGTGAACGCACCATTCTGGGAACCACAGACACGGATTACAACGGTTCACTGGACTCGGTCATCACGGAGCCGTTCGAGATGGACTACGTGCTGCGAATCACGAACCAGTTCTTTCCTGAGGCGCGGCTGACTCCGAAGGATGTGATCAGCAGTTGGGCCGGACTGCGCCCCCTTGTGGCTGATCCGAACGGCAAACCCTCGGACATTTCACGCTCGCACCAGATCACCCATCCGGAACCGGGCTGGTGGGATGTGGCGGGTGGAAAGCTCACAACCTACCGGCTCATGGGCGAGCAGACGGTGGACCGTGTGTTGAAGGAACTGCGACAGGCCGGACAACTGCCGGGGACCGTGCGGGAATGCCTCACCGCTGAAGAACCGCTGCTGCCTCCCGGCACGGAGGCGAAATACAGCGGCCTCGTTCCCCCGGAAGTCAGCCGCCCGGCTGTGGAGCATTATGTGACCCGAGAATGGGCGCTGCATCTGGATGACATCATGCTCCGCAGGGCAGGTTGGCACTATTACCATCAGTCCGCCCCGATGATCGCGCTGCGTGTGGCGGATTGGATGGGTGAACTGCTGGCATGGACTGTTGAAGAGCACTCGGAGGAGCTGGATCGCTACGCAAGGGCGGCCGGGGTGCCCAGGCCCACGGATAAAGATTCCACTCGACGCACCGGGGTGCCTGCCAATTAGACTGCGGCGATGGCACACCCAAGCAACGGCAGGTCAGGCATCCGGCATCCCGTCGGGCACACTTTCCCGCGCTCATCCCCAATCCAACGATGATTTCCTCCTGCCTGCAGTGGTTTCGCCCCGCCCGGCCGCAACCGAGGCTTTCGGAGGCGGAGATTCAGCGGCTTTATCCCCCGAACCGCTGGCGTGTGTTTGAGGCGGCCTTCGCCGCCTACGCCATGTTCTACGTGGTGCGGAACAATTTCGCCCCGGTCTCGAAGGAAATCGGAGCGGCGCTGCACTACGACAAGGCGATGATCGGGGACATCCTCGCCGGAACGGCCATTGCCTACGGGATCGGCAAGTTCGTGATGGGTTACTTTGCCGACCGCAGTGACGCGCGAAAATACGTGGCCTTCGGCATGCTCCTGACGGCCCTGATCAATTTTGCCTTCGGCAGTGTGCACAGCTACCACTCCCACCTGCTGCTGTGGACCCTGAACGGGTTTGTGCAAGGCATGGGCTACGGCCCCTGCACCCGGGGACTCTCCCACTGGTTCGGGATGAAGGAGCGGGGATCGGTTTTCGGGGTGTGGAACATCTCCCACAATATTGGTGGCGGCATTGCCGGGGTTCTTGCCGCCCAATGCGCCGGATGGTGGGGGTGGCAATCGGCATTCTTCGTGCCGGGGGCGATCGCCACCCTGGGAAGCATCTACCTGTTCTGGCGCATGCGGGACACGCCGGAATCGATAGGCCTGCCCCCCATTGAGGAGTTTCAGCGGGATCCCTCCGCCGCCGCAGTGGCACCGGATGAACAGGAATTGTCAGCCCGGGAGTTGCTGCTGAAGTATATCCTGCCGAACCGCAGCCTGTGGATTCTTGCGCTGGCGAATGTCTTTGTTTACATCGCCCGCTACAGCATGGTGGACTGGGGGCCCACCTACCTTAAGGAGGTCAAGGGAGCCTCGCTTGCCGAGGGGGGATTCAGCACGCTGGTGATCGAATTTGCCGGGGCGGCCGGGATGCTGACGATGGGCTGGCTCTCGGACAAGCTGGGGGGGTATCGCGCCCGCGTGAGCGTGATCGCGATGGTGCCACTGATTCTCGCCTTCGCCGCCATCCGGGTTGTTCCGGCCAGCATGCTCTGGCTGGACATGGTCCTGTTCGGCATCATCGGTTTTTTCGTTTACACCCCGGTCATGTTTTCCGGCGTGATCTCGCTCGACCTGACCCACAAGAAGGCGGTTGGGACAGCGGCCGGGTTCGTCGGCTTTTTTGGCTATGTGGGCCGGGTTGTCCAGGGCAAGGGCCTCGGGTCCATCGCCCAGAACCATGGCTGGGATGCCGGGCTGTGGGCCGTCCTCATCTGCACCATCATCGGGATGCTGCTACTCTGCCTGCTCTGGAACGTCCGCCCCAGAAATTGACCGCTGTGGACCGCCCGTTTGCACAACCCTTTCAGGGTTGTTGATATGTTGGGCATGGACCCAGGGTAGCGCCTCGGCGGCGCAACCCCGGGCTTTGTGGCAGAATCCCGTTGGGATTCCCGGAGGGGGATGGGCAACGTGCGACCTTGGGGATTCCCGGAGGGGGAACGGCGATGGCCCACGACCAGCGGCGTTTCCATGCACATAATGGGTCATCGCCCGCATCATTTCCCCGCCCCCAACGTCAACGACGTTGTGCCATACAGCCCGGGGTTGCGCCGTTCCCGGCGCTACCCCGGGTTCAGGCCGCATCGTGTTCCCTACCCCGCAAGGGGTTGTGCCGG
>CAIWMU010000129.1 GCA_903913865.1 uncultured Verrucomicrobia subdivision 3 bacterium | reverse complement strand
CTTGCTCGCTTGCATGGTGTCCTGCTCAATCCAGTATTCGATCGCCGAACTGGCCCGGTGGACCATCGGGTCTTCCGGCAATCCGTCCAACCACTGCAGGGCGCTCTCCGGCTCCTTGGCGAAGAGTCGTCCGGCGATTGAGGCATATAGAGATCCCCGGTAATATTCGTCCACCCAAGGCTCATTCAGAACTTTCAGCGCCAACTCTGGATTGCTCCCGATGCGCGAGAAAAAGATCCCCTCAGCCAGATGTTGATCGATCCCGTCTTCCGCCAGCAGCTTTCCCAGTGCCTCTTGGGGCGTGGCTTCCGCCAAGTAGCGACCGGCCAGCAACCCGGCACAGGATCCGCCAAGCCAGTCGCCCCCCACTTTCATGGCCTGCCGGACGGACTCCAGGGAACTCAGCCCGCCGAGCATTCGGCCCATTCCCTCGCCCACGCCCGTACGTTCCTCCGGCCCGCGGGCCACGGCCCAGTTTACGAGATCAAGCACCTGCCCATCGGTGGTCGGATGATACCGGGAGGAGAACGCGGCCAATGCCTCCTCCCTCTCGACGGGGAGTTTGAATCGATCAACAAACTCCAGCGCCCGCGCGTCGTTGCGCTGTCCCATAAACTGGAACAGCATCTTGCGGATCTCAATTCTTTCGGAACTCGCGTCGGGCTCGTCCATGAGTAGGGCGAAGGCCTGCTCATGGGAAATGGCCTCCGCCGTCACCAATTGCCTGATCCGATATTCCCTCATGTCGCGAGGCAATGACAGATAAAGCTTCCGCCCCGTGTCAAAGTCTTTACCGAAGGCCCGCTTATACTCTAGATATTCCGGGTCAAAGCTGCGTTCGATGGCGGTGAGTGGCACTCCATTATTCTGGACACCGCGATCTCCGCCCGCAGTCCCATCATGCCCGGCTGACTGATTGCGGAACCACCACACCGCCACCGACAACAACAACAGAACTGCTGCGGTAGCAAGGAGTACTGGTTTTGATGCGCTTCGGGAGAGATCTATCATGGCACCACATCGGTAGCTTGAACAGATCTCTCCGTAGCGTCAAACTCCTTGACCAGAGCCGGGCGAACGAACTGCCACACTCCATCCGAAGAGTTGAAACGCCGCCTGACTAACCAAATATCCCAAGATAAAGCGACCGTCATGGCGATCGAGGCATTCGGCTCCACCACCGATTTGGAAGAATTAATCTCGCCTTGTGCACCGGCGGAGACTTTCACCAATTTGATATTGAACTCCACCCCAACATTTCCACCGGCACTCCCGCCGGATGTGCCGGTAATTTGTCCCATCTCGACAGTGGCCGTTCCCCGCATCCGCACTGTTTTCTGTGATCCGTCACGAACCCCTGGAGAAACCAATGCGCTTAGGTGAAGCGGTCCCTTCCACTCGTCTGCGGAACCCAACCCCGGATTGCTATATTGGGAAAGTATCGCGGGATTCGGCTGCCACACAACCACCGGCAGGTTGTTTTCGTCCAGAACCAATTCCCCGCTCCGATCATCGCGAAGCAGGAGGGCAAGCCTGCCTGTTTCGAGCCAAATCGTTGCCCTAGCCGAAATATCGCCGACGTCGCTTTCGGTAATAGCGGGTGTGGGAGGCGACGTAGAGTTATTAGGCCCCACAACAGGTGTTTCGTCCGCCGCATCGGTGCTGACGGTAGCGCTAACATTCCCGGAAAAACGGAATGCGGCTGCCACATCATTCATCTTTGGTCCCTTCGCATTCATCTGGAAAAATGCCGCACTCTTCCTATAACTCGTTGTCTTGATATTCCTAACCGCATCAAAATAGAACGCATTGGGTTCCCATGGCCGCGAGAATACGCCTTGGTTGGACGTCGGATCAGACTTGCAATATAGCCCATAGATCCAGACATCGGGAATAAAGACGCTACTACTCCCGGCCCCCTCCACCGCTAGCGCGGTGCCTTTGGAGAGCAGGGTGACCGCGCCGACGGTGAGCGCGGAGGTTTTCATGAAGGTGCGGCGAGTGAATGGATTCACGGCGGCGGTGGTAATGACGGTTGGTTGAGTTGTTAGTTTACTCATAGTAGGGGGG
>CAIWMU010000128.1 GCA_903913865.1 uncultured Verrucomicrobia subdivision 3 bacterium | reverse complement strand
GCTCTCCATCCAGTTCTGGACGGCTTGGGCTTTAAATGCAGGATCAAATTTCCGTTGGACTCTCTCCGGCACTTGTATGGTCGCTTTCATGGTTCAGTGTCTTCCTTAATTCACTGTCCGTCAATTCGGGGCAACCTCACTCTATTCTTCGGACCATCCCCACGCGGGTGGGGAGAACACTGACCCCACCATTGGCAGAGTCGTCGGCAACGGACCATCCCCACGCGGGTGGGGAGAACTAAAGCCTGGTGGTCCGATAAAGTCGGACTCGCGGACCATCCCCACGCGGGTGGGGAGAACCCCGCAGGGCTTTCAATTCATCCTGGAGGATGCGGACCATCCCCACGCGGGTGGGGAGAACTGTCGCGCATTGACGCTAACACCCCCGCCGCACGGACCATCCCCACGCGGGTGGGGAGAACGATGCGAAAGGTTCGCCACCCCATTTTAGTAGCGGACCATCCCCACGCGGGTGGGGAGAACCCGGTGCCCGCTGACCCGATGCTCCGGGGTATCGGACCATCCCCACGCGGGTGGGGAGAACATCCACACTTGCCATAACTAAGTCAATCAAACCGGACCATCCCCACGCGGGTGGGGAGAACTTCTGGCAAAGGTGATTTCTAATCATTCGGCCCGGACCATCCCCACGCGGGTGGGGAGAACGGTGTGGGCTAAGCGCCCGCCGATCAAGGATGCGGACCATCCCCACGCGGGTGGGGAGAACTCATACCACACGGAGATATGTGGGCGAGTGACCGGACCATCCCCACGCGGGTGGGGAGAACCCAAGGTTGCACCTATCCTGGGCGGAGAACATCGGACCATCCCCACGCGGGTGGGGAGAACGCCGCCCCCGGCTCCAGACGATTGAAGCCCACCGGACCATCCCCACGCGGGTGGGGAGAACAGGCATCTGGGCTCCATCGGGTTCAATTCTGACGGACCATCCCCACGCGGGTGGGGAGAACCCAAACACTATGGCAACGACACACAAGCGATTCGGACCATCCCCACGCGGGTGGGGAGAACTGGCTGTTCAATCATCATCCAACATAGAGGCTCGGACCATCCCCACGCGGGTGGGGAGAACAGGTTCCCACATCGCCCCGGGATGCCCGGCAGCGGACCATCCCCACGCGGGTGGGGAGAACCAAACATCACCGGGGGAGCAATCCCCCGGAAGCGGACCATCCCCACGCGGGTGGGGAGAACGTGTTGTGTTGGTTGGCTGCCGCCTGAAGTTTCGGACCATCCCCACGCGGGTGGGGAGAACGTGTAGACATAGAGGTGATAACCGAGCCCGGCCGGACCATCCCCACGCGGGTGGGGAGAACCTCATACCCCAACAATAAGCCAACCCTAAAACCGGACCATCCCCACGCGGGTGGGGAGAACGATCTCCTGCGGTGTCATCAGGCGGCCCCCGCCGGACCATCCCCACGCGGGTGGGGAGAACAAGCACGGAGCCGACTACGCATTCAACCGCCACGGACCATCCCCACGCGGGTGGGGAGAACCAGGCAGAGCAGATCCTCGACGAGGAGGGGCTCGGACCATCCCCACGCGGGTGGGGAGAACGGCATCTGCATTCAAATACATAGCCGCCTCAACGGACCATCCCCACGCGGGTGGGGAGAACCTCCCGGTGGATATTGCCGCGATGGTCGCCAACGGACCATCCCCACGCGGGTGGGGAGAACATCGAAGTGGGGGGAGACGGTCCCCTACTAACCGGACCATCCCCACGCGGGTGGGGAGAACCCCTTCTTCGATTTGACACGAGCCTCGAAATACGGACCATCCCCACGCGGGTGGGGAGAACAACTTCTCCCCTCTGTGAAAACCCTCTATTACCGGACCATCCCCACGCGGGTGGGGAGAACGAGTAGCCGACTCGCTTCAACTTCCCTGCGTTCGGACCATCCCCACGCGGGTGGGGAGAACAAAGGTTCCGGGTGACACAACAGTTTTTGCGACGGACCATCCCCACGCGGGTGGGGAGAACGTCCAGTGCTGGAAATGGTGCATCAAGGTTTTCGGACCATCCCCACGCGGGTGGGGAGAACTCAAGTCAGACCTCGCTGGAGTGGATCCCGCCCGGACCATCCCCACGCGGGTGGGGAGAACGACCCCGCAGACAACACATCCGATTTGGTAATCGGACCATCCCCACGCGGGTGGGGAGAACTCTGAAATATCAACAGGTTAGGAGGGGTGAGGCGAGCTTTTTCGGGGAATCAGAAGGGTGGGTTTTGATCTTCGGCGGTCCAGCTTTCGGCGACAAGCCACAGGCCGGAGATTTCGGTGTCCCGGCGGTCCGGTTCACCCCAGCGGTCGATTTTGAAGCCCTGACAGTTTGGCTCGCTGGTGATGATGAGCATGCTCATGCCTGCGGAATTGCGCTTCACGTATTCGAGGACCTTGTCCCGGGTGCGGCGGTTGACGGTGCCAACGAAGACGTTGGGGCGCGGCTCAATGAACCAGCGTTTGAGCATCCCCCGGATGGCGGGGGGAGTATCGTTGGCGACGAGGACGGTCATATGGGGGATGGTTGGGTTCCGCCTTACAAAGCGGAAGGGGGGCGGGCACCAGCTTGAAGCGGAGCCGGTTCGGCAGTCTGAAAGAGGGCGGCGAGGTCCTTGGGCATGCGCTGGAGGATGCGCTCCTGCTCAACGAGCTGTTTGAGGAGTTTGCGAACAAGGTCGCCCTCGTCCTCCGGGTTCTGGCGGACGGCGAGGAAGGCGGCGGGGATGCTGGTGAGGTGTTTGTAGAGGTCGGCCACGTCGTAAATGAAGGGCAGTGTTCCGGCATCATGAACGAATCCGAGGGAGGGGAGGTAGCCGAGGGAGCAGACGACAGCGGCACAGAGGGCATAGAGGCTGGCGTTGGCGGCGGAGAGGGCCCGGTTGATGGCATCCGAGGTGTCCCAGTTCTGCCGGTCGTAGTTCCGGCCTTTCCAGGTGACGCCGTGGAGGGTGCCCATCTCGGCGTAGAGGGAGCGGACACGGAGGCCCTCCATGCCGCGCAGTTCCTTGATGGAGTGGGAATCGACGTCCAGATCCGGAAAGCGGAGGCGGAACATGGCCCTGCCGATCCGGGTGCGGGTGCGTTTGTCGGCCCAGGCCTCGGCGTGGAGGCGGGGCATGTCGTTCGTGTGGTTCGGGGTGAGCCCGAAAGCATAGAACCGGAGGGAGTCCTCCCCGGTCCAGCAGATGGGGGTGTTGCTTTCGGCGCAGGCCTTGATGGCGGCGTGTGTGATGGTGGTGCCGGGCCCGAGGATGAGTGTTGAAATGGTGGCCACCGGCAGCCGGGCAAGCAGGCCGGTGGCGCTGATCCATTTGACGCTGGAATCATCCACCTCGAGCCGGCCGTGCTCAAGGTAGATGGGGGTCCAGCGGTCCCTGGCCGGAGCCAGGGTTTCCAAGGGGGGACGCTCGAACAGGGCCATTTTTTATGCGGGTTGTGTTTGGGTGCCCGGGATGCGGTGGATGGAGCGGGTGGAGTGGCGCTCCCCGATGGGCAGGCCGTAGCCGAGGGGGGAGTCCTCAATGGTATCGCAACCGGGCTCGCCGGGGCCGGTTTCAACGACGTGGTCGAACTGTGCCAGAGGTTCATTCCCCGAGTAGCCCGCCCGGCGGAGGAGGCTCTGCCAGGTGGTGCCCCGTTCCCCCGGCGAAGCAGCGAGAACCGGGGTCGCGGGGATGCAGCTTTTGCGACCCAGCCAGACTCCCCACTTCGGGTTTCGCAGGGCGCAGGCGATTTCCTCCAGCAGCGGGTGATCGCCCTCAAGCAGGACGCCGAACCGGGCATCGAGCAGGTAATGGCGGTAGGTTTGAACGGTGGCCTCGTCATCGATCTTTCCGCTGCCCCTGCGAATGCCGGTCACGGTGTGGTAGTCCACCAACCGGCGGATCTGAAGTGGCTTCCGGCGCCTATCGTGGCGGGGCAGCAGGGCGGTGGTGACCTTGAGACCACCCAGGCGGGCGAGGTGGTCCGGTTCGAGCGGGTCGTGCTTGTCGATGCCCATGGCTGCGGCAACGATGCCGAGAAGCCCGCTCCGGGTGGGGTGCAGCGCGGTGGTGCGCCGCTCGAAGCGGGATGCGTGGCCCCAGGACTGCAAGGGGCCATCCAGCAGGAGGCCTAGGCAGGAGGGGCTAGATGACATGTTGGGTGAGTGCCGAGCAGAAGGCGTTGAGATTGACGTCGGGGAGGACGGCTTCCGTGTCACAGGAAATGCCCCAGGTTTGCTTCAGTTCGGTGTGGTGGGCTTTGAGAGCATCGGCCGAAGCAGCCAGGAGACCCACCCCCCTCGGTTTGATGGGGGCCTCGAAGGCATTGATGAGTTGGACTGGTTGTCCGGTGGATTTGTATGTGCCCAGAACGAACCCGGGCAGGGTGCTGGCGTTCATGGAATTCTTGCGCGCACCCGGGACCGCCATGAGTGTGGCGCGGATGAAGGCATCGACGACCTGACGGCGATCCTCAACGGGGAGTGCGGCAAGGTGGTCGTTGTCTGCCAGGAGGTCCAGATTGATGGCCGCATAACGGTAGTAAACGGCGGAGGAGAACTCGAGAGTGCCGATCATGCCGGCACCGGCATCATCGTCCTTGGGTTTGCGGTCATCGACGGCGGAGTAGAAGTCGAGGTCGTTGTCGGCCTTGTGGGTGGAGAGGGCGTGGCTGAACATGGCGGCGGCCTCGAGGGTGAGGGAGGGGAGGCTGGCAACCATGCGGCCAAACAGGGCAATATCGGCCCCGTCCATAAGCCCCGCCCCCTTGCAGAACTTGTGGAGGTTTTTCTCGTAGTCCTTGGAGTTGGGGTTGGATTTGAGCAGTTCGGCCACATTCCGGGCCATGGCATCTATCTCAGATGGGGCGAGGAAGGTGAGGGTTCCGACCTTGGTGTCGGCGGCCTTGGAATCAAGCTTGGCGAGTTTGTCGGCGATGTTTTTGGCATGCTCAAGGGCAACGGCATCGGGGGTAACACCGTGGCGTTTGAGGGCCTCTGTGAGAGGTTCCACGATCAGCTTGGTGCGTTCACCGCTGAAGCGGGCGGCGGGGATGTTCTGCTGGGCGTATTCGCGGATGGCGCGCTTGAGGGACTGGCTGGAAAGCCGGGCACGGTTGACCCCGCCGAACACGGCGGACTTGGGAGAGCCGACATCATCACGATTGAGGCATGAGACGGGGAATGACTGAAGGATGTGGAGTTCTATGAGTTTCATATTTTTGTTTTGTTGAGATCTAAATTGTTGAGAGTTTGATGTTGTTTTGGTCAGGAGTTCAAAGGGGCAACGACGAGCAGGCCGAAACCGAAGGCTTTGGCGGAACCGATGCCTGCGGCAACGGTGAGCCTGAACTGGACCGGATCGGCAACGGTCAATTCGCCTTGAAATTCAACGGCAGTGTGTGTGCCCCGGGAGGTGGAGTCCTTGTGGAAGAACTCCCGGCCCCGGGGAAGGATGCGGAGGGAATCCGGGTTGATCACGAAGCCCCCGGCCTGTGCCTTGCGCAGGATCCAGGCTTCCAGATCGGCCCGCTGGACGAGGGGGACACGGCGGCCGTTTTTCTTCCGGGAACCATCGGCAAGATCCACCCGGAGCTTCTTTGTGGGATTGGCCAGCAGGGAGAACCGGTAGGCGCTGCGGGTGAAGAAATCCTCCGGGATGAGCTTTGTTCCGAAGCAATCGGTGGGGCACCAGTCCGGCTTGGACGGGGGGGATTGGGAGAGGATGAGGACCCGGAAGGCCTCCTCTTTCTGGTCCACGCGGATGATGAAATCCCTGGACTGGGTCTCCCGCCCGCCGAAGGCCTGCCAGATGCGCTGGTGCCAATCGTAGGAATCACGAATGTGCAGCAGGCGTATGGCATCCTCATAGGGGAGGAGGATCTGAGTGAGGTGCAGGGTGGCTGCGGAGGGTGTGGTGAGTGTGCTCATGTGGTGGTGGGTTGGGGGTTTGAGGCGGCAGGGGCTTCCCCGGACTGCCAGAAGGATCTGGCCCATTTGACCCGGATATCATCGGAATAGTTGGGCCAGTTGAGGATGTCGGCCAGCAGGTATTCGTAATTGACGCTGACCCCCTTGCTGGAGGCCAGCCGCACCCAGGAACGGAGCTGGGTTGAGAGATCCGCGACATCCCCGCAGGCGAGGAGGCGGCGGAAGCGGCGCTGGTCGCTCTCGGGCAGTGTTCGGTCGGTGGAGGAGGTCAGAGCCAGGGCCCGACAGGACTCGCCGAAGTTTCTGGCGTTGGATTCGTCCGGGTGGGTGGCGAACAGGGCTGCGATCTCGACCCACGGGGATTCACCCGCAGGCCCTATATCGCCACCGAGGTCTGCGACCACCGGCCAGGCGGTCATGACGGTGGCGGGGCTCAGGCCGCGCCTGAGGGCGGCCATTTTGCCACGATCTGTTCGGATGGCGCGCAAACGGCCGAGGAAGCGGGCGGCGCGCTCTTTTGGACTGGATTGGGATATGCTCATATTTTTGTTACTTGGTTGCGCTGGGTTGTGATGGTTTGAAAGCTGCATGAAGCCGACGCAGGCCGAGGGCGAAGGCCTGGATCTGCCGGGGTGTCTGGTGGGGGCAGGCCTGATCATAGGCATCCTGAGCGGCTGCGCGAACAGCCTGACCCCAGGGGGATTGCGGAAACCCGTCCTGGGGTGTCAGTGCCCGGGCGGCCTGGAAGAGCGAGGCCAGGCTCTGCTCGACTGCCGTCCAGAAATGATGCCGGGCCCGATCATAGGGTGGGTTGTGGATCTTCAGATCGGAGGCCCAGGTCTTCACGGTTTGAATGAGGGCACCCTCCACTTCCTCGGCATGTTTCACACCGGCTTCATAGGCCAGCCTTCCGAATTCGGTGAGCAGTGTGGATGGAATGGTGTAGGTGCCTTCAACCACGTCCTCGATCTTGGCCTTGTCAGTCACAAAGGCCCCGATCCAGAGGCTGATGGAATCTCCCTCCAATGAGTGTGCCAGAGCGAGCGGCCCGGCCTGTTGTTCCGCCCCCGCCCGGCGCCGGACGGTAATGGGTGAGAGTTGGCGCCAAAGGCTGCGTGCCGTGGAGGCGGGGAGGAGGGCAAGCTCATCCTTTCGCTGGATGATGGTGGCGGTGGCCTCGCGGAAGGCCGGGAATGGGGGGTAATCCAGACCGTTGGCGAGGGTGATGGAACGACCCTCCTGATCCACACGGATGGCCCGGGGCATGGGCAGGAGGCGGCCAAGGTAGGTGGTTGTGGCATTCGCGATGGCCCCGGCCGCCGTGGCCGAATCCACAGGCAGTTCCCAGAGAGGTTTGCCCCAACCGGCTGGATAGACATCCCTGACAAGCTCCCGGGTGAGCAGGTTCCGGTGGATGGTGCTCAGAAGGGAGGGCCCAAGGATCAGGGTGTGCAGCATGCTTGAGGGTGTGCCGGGGGCATGGTTGCTGGATCCTTTGCCCGGTGTCTCCCTCCCATTCCAGTGTGCGACACCGATACGCCCTCCGGGGGAGAAGCATTGGAAGGTGAGCAGGTTCAACGCGGCGCGGTCGGGTGGCACACTGCGGTCCGAACCGGCATCGTTGTCGAACAGGGTGGAGTTGTTGCCGCTGGCGAGGGCGAGATCGAGTTTGGTGGCGGCGTTGCCCTCGGCATCGATGTTGGCGGGAAGCAGGCCCGGGACCTGAAGAAACCGGGGGCCATCGCCAAACAGCTCGAAGGAGGCGGCGTGTCGGGTGAGGTAATCGTGAACGGCGGACTGGATCCGGGGTTTGCACCCGGCCCAGGCATCCTCATCTGCCGGGCCATCCAGGGCCGCCTGGGTGATGCAGATGAGGAGACGCATCAGGGCGATGCGCTCGTGGGGCTTGGCGGCGAGGTCGCGAAGCTGGTCGGCCTGTGCAAAGAGGTCCTGCAGACTAAACAGGGCTCGGGAGCCATCCGGCCGGATGGCCGGGATCCAGGGGTCAGTTGTCAAATTCATCGTCGTTTTCACTCCAGGGTTGGATTTCCGGTTGGGGGGATTTGTTTGGTTGATCTGAAAAAACACCAAGGCGCGGCAGGTATGCGGCTGCGGAGGGCACATCCCCAAACAGCAACCGGCCATCATCGGTGAGGCATGCGTAGGCGGCCTCCGGTGCGACATGGAGGGCGAGCCAGAGGGGGCGGGGTGCCTCCTGAGGAACCATCCACCGGGGAACCCGCACCAGCCAGGGGTGCAGGAATTTGGCACTGGCGATCGACCAGTGGTAATCGGAGATGGTTGCGGTGCTACCTTCCAGGGTTGTGACCTGGCAGTGGGCGGCGATGTTGGATGGGGTCAGATGGCGGAGAATCAGGACCGGGACGGTGGGTGGACCTTTCCGGCGGGTGAGGGCCTGGTCCGACTGCTCATCCACGGGAACCATCGGTCGCCCGAGTAGGAGCATGGCGGCTTGGGCGTGGCTGGTCAGGTCCTGCTTTTCCTTCTGGAGGGAGGTGTGGAGTTCCTGCCAGGCGACGGGTGCCGGGTTGGTGGCAGTGGGTTCTGCATAGGTGGCTTCCAGCAGGGGGCGGATGTCATCAGGGAGGGATATGGATGTTCTGCCGGCAAAGACGACTGCGGACCGGAGCAGGACGTAAGGGGCATAGACTCTCGCGCTGCGGCCAATGGCCTGCTTCAGGGCGGTGGCGGTGCCGTTCGCGGGGAGGTTTGGCAGGCGAATCCAAAATTCCGGCTGGCTGGCCTTCCGCCCGGTGCGGTCATGCCGCCAGAGGCGCCCCATGCGCTGGAGGAGCATGTCGGTCGGGGCGAGGTCGGAGACGATGAAGTCGAGATCGATATCCACGCTCTGCTCAACCACCTGTGTGGCCACAAGAATGCTGCCAGAGGAGTCCTCCGGGCGGGAGGGACCCAGGCGGGTGAGCCAATACTGCTCAAGGTCCTGCCGGTGCTGAAAGGGGAACCGGCTATGGAGGAGGCCGACTTCGGCGGAGCCCTCCCTCATGGTGGCCAGGATGGCCCGGAAGGTCTGCTGGGCTTCAACGACGGTGTTCCGGATCCAAAGGACATGCTGGCCAGCTTCGGCCCTTGAAAGAAGGGTTTCGATGGTTTCCTCCTCAGAAATGGGCCCGACCCGGAGGGTGATGGCTCGCGATTTACTCCAGGCGGGGCAGAGGTGGCGGATGGGGGACCCCGCAGCGCCGACGGTGATGAGCGGGTAGCTGGTTGGCGCGGCAAGCTCCTGTGAACCAGCGGCTTCGAGCAGTTCCTGACGGCGTCTCGCAGTGAGGGTTGCACTGAGAATGATGACGGAGCAGCCGAGGTGCATCAACTCCCGGACCAGCGCTGCGACGAGGGTGCCTGTATAGATGTCGTAGGAGTGGATTTCATCCAGAACGACGACCTTGCCCGCAAGGGCGAATCTGCGGACGAAGAAGTGTTTTACGGCCACCACGGACTGAAGAGCCTGATCTATGGTCCCCACGCCATACGGGGCGATCAGGGCCTGCTTGGCGGAGGCGAACCAGGATCGGGCCTCCCGGGCATCAGCATGGGGGGTGTCATCCTCCTGATCTCGTGCCGGTGTGTGGGAAGGCTCGAACCGGAAGTCATAATCGTCCTCCAGCCAGGCGTGGGAGTGGGCCAGGCGCAGGGTTGCAGGGTCCTGGAGCGTGGATCCCAGGAATCGGGCAATGCGTTTGTGAATGCGATTGCTGGTGACCTGGGTGGGGAGGGCGAAGTAAAGCCCCCTGTTTTGCCCTGAGACGATCAACTGCTGGGCGGCATGCAGCGCGGCTTCTGTCTTCCCGCAGCCCATGGGGGCCTCAACAATGATCAAGCCGGGGGTTGCAGCGGCTTCCAGGACCGCTGCCTGAACGGTGTTTGGGGGGAAGGAAAACGCCTCCTGGAAGGTCGTCTGGCGCAGGGATCCACCGGGCCAGCCAATCCGGGCGAGGGCGGAGGCTGCCAGGCGCCGGCTCTCAGCGGGTTCGACTCCTGCGGCAGGGGAAAAGAACTCCTCATTGGACCCGACCCAATCGGCCACTGTGATGAGACCGGACAAAAGCCAAAGGTCGGAGAGCGATGCGCCAAACCGTTGTTCATCAGGGGGTTGGGTTGGGAGTTGGCCAAAGAGGGAGATCAGCCGGGACAGGACTTCCCGGCGTGCGTCTTCGGCCTGCGCTCGCAGGGCCTCGGGCTTCCCGTTCAGGTTGGGGCTTCGGCCCTTGGGGCGCCCGTGGTGTGCCCCCACGGCCACGGCCCAGATCTGGGCACCAGTCGCCTTCAGCAGGGGCTGGATATGGATCTGGCTGACGAGAGCGTGGTCCGAGACGGAGTAAGCGGCGGTCAGGCGATCTTCAGGGGTTATTGGGGCGGCGTTGAGCCAGGCAGGGCATTTGGCCTGAAAGCCGAGGGTGATTTTTCCAATGTCGTGCAGGGCGGCAAGTGTGGCACTGCCAGGAGGGAGGATGGCCCTCACCCGGGCAGGGAGGGCGTCAATCAACGCCTGCGCAACGGAACCCACATTTGTGCAGTGGTCCTCGACGGAGATGCCTGGAAGGCCTTCCCCTGTTGTTTTCGCCCAGCAATGACCCCCGAAAGTTTCCATTGGATGCTGGCTAAAGAATATGACAGACCTGAATCATGTCGAGCTGGCAGTCAAAATATTTGTTCATGCGGGCTTGCAAACCATATCAAAACCTTCGAATTGGCTTCCGAATAACGAGATTTGGACGCAGTCATGGTGAGGAATCTTCACACAAAGGGTGTGACAACGGCTGACACAGCCAAAAATAGTCAGAAAAAACTTTGACGAGGGTGCCGCGCTAAGGCAGGCGTGCTGGCCGGTCTGGCGCGGGTGGCGCTCCGGAGGGCTGAAGGCCCGGTCTGGTCCCTTAACGGCCCGATCGGATAATGCCGGACCTTCAGTCCTCGAATTGTCTCGGTGCCTGATTTCCTGAGGTTCCACCCCAGGCTGGTATGGTTCGCACCTTTGGTGCCGGGATGGGCGGCACTGATCAATTGCCGGGTTTTTGACGTTCCACCGGCAGTTGTGCGCCGGTTTCCCTGAGCCAGGTATCCAGTTTCCTGCCCAGTTTGCGAAGTCTGGCCGGTTCGGCGGGTGCGATGTCCCGCTGCTCGGATGGATCGGCAGCCAGGTTGTAAAGCTCCTCCCTGCCACTTTCGTAGAACCGGATGAGCTTCCATGAGTCCTCCCGAATGACGCTATACGGGGAGACTGCCCCACTATTCCAGTAATGGGGATAATGCCAGCAGAGGGCGCGATGGGGCAGAGCCTTCTTTCCCCGCAGGAGGGGCACCAGGCTGGTGCCGTCCACGCCCTTTCTCCGGACGGCTGCGGGAGCGCCCGCCAACTCAAGCAGGGTTGGAAAGAAATCGCAGCTGATGACCGGCTCCGTGCAGGTGGTTCCCGGTTGTGTCACCCCCGGCACCTTGAGCAGGAGGGGTACCCTGAGACCTCCCTCGTAGGCAAAGCCCTTGCCGGAGCGCAGGGGGAGATTCGATGTGGCCGGTGGCTTGCCGAAATGAACGGCACCGCCGTTATCCGATGTGAACACCACGATGGTATGGTCCGAAAGGTGCAGGTCCTCCAGGGTGTTCAGAATCCGCCCGATGCTGTCATCCATGGACCGCACCATGGCGGCATAGACGGCGTTGCTCTGCCCGTTTGAGCCGGGCTGCCTCTCAAACTCATCGACCAAACCGGCCTTTCCCATAAGGGGGCTATGCACCGTGTAATGCCAGAGTTGGAGGTAAAAAGGGCCATTCCGGTGGTCCTGGATGAACTTTATCGCCTCATCAGTGAGTTGATCGGTCAAATATTCCCCCTCCCGGCCGCCCCGCTCAGCCAGCCCGGGTACCCGGTGGGAGGCACCCTCCTTGCCGTAAGGCCAGAAATAAGAGGCAGGATGCCCGATATCTCCTCCGGCAACATTGAGATCGAACCCGTGGTTCTTTGGGGAAAAAGCGGCACCACCGAGGTGCCATTTTCCGATGTGACCAGTGGCATAACCCCGATCCTTAAGTGCCTCAGCCAGAGTCGTTTCCTCCAATGGCAGATTCTGCTGCCAGTCCGGTATGAGAAACCGGCTGTTCTTCGGTGCCCCCTCACCCGCAATCCAGTCAGTAATGTGCAGCCGGGCCGGGGCCTTGCCCGTGAGGATGGCGGCCCGGGTCGGGGAACAGACCGCGCAAGCCGCATAGGCCTGCGTAAACTTCATCCCCTGGGCGGCCAGGTGGTCCACGGCCGGGGTCTTGTAGTAGCGGCTCCCGAAGCATCCCACATCAGCCCAGCCCAGATCATCAATGAGAATAAAGAGGATGTTCGGAGGGGTGGGGGCGGTGGCAAAAGCCACCCCATTGAGGGCGAGGATGGTCAAAAACCCAAGGATCCAGGGCATTTTCATGGGGGCAGCCTAGCAAATACAGCCTGATTTGCACGTTCCACTTAAGGGAAAATCGAATTTGGCCGATAATATGCTATGTTGGCCACTTGCAACGATGCCAAAAAGAATAAGAACTCGATAATATGAACATGCAAACGACCTTTTTGACGGATGAGGCAACCTTGGTGGTGCCTGAAAATCGAGCTGGCATGTTCGTCCCTGCCGACATCAAGAACATCCAACGCCTCCGCAACGGCCCGGTACGGTTCGACATGGAGCTTCCACTGGGTGCGGAATACCTGGTCCAAGCCTCGACGGACCTGCAGGCCTGGCATCCCATCGGGGCCGGGACCGCAGAGCAGGTCCAGCTTGAGTTTGTCGATTCCGAGGCCTTCAAGTTCAACCACCGCTTTTACAGGGTTATCGCTGACGAAACACCCTCGACGGCCGTCCTCGGCTACGCCTCCACCGTGGTTCCTCCTGGAATCTCAATGATCGCCAACCCGTTTGTCGGGGGTGGCTCTGTGGAAGACCTGCTCAGGGGCTGGCCGGATGGGACAACCCTCAGCCGTTTTGACACCCGCCTTGCGCGGATCAACGACAACGGCGTTGCCCGTGGAAGATGGACCCACCCCACCGAACGGCTGGAGCCGGGTGAAGGTGCCATCTTCTTCAACCCAACACACGATTATCGGACCATCAGCTTCCTCGGCGAAGTCGAGGAGGGGGACTTTACGACAGTCCTCCCGGCCGGGTTCTCCGTCCGCAGCTCCTTGGTCCCACGCTTTGGACGTCTTCAGGAGGATCTCATGTTCCCAGTCGCCGATGGGGATGTGATCCACCTGTTTGACCGGGACCGGCAGAGCTACGTCCTCTATCCGTTCGAGAACGGTCAATGGCGGAATGGCTGCCCCATCATCAGCCTTTGTGAGGCTTTCTGGGTGGCCAAAAGCGCCGATTCCAGCTGGCGCCAGACCCTGGATATCCCCGCATACCGGGCCTGACCGGTCGATTTTAGGACAAAGGCGGACCCTTCCCGGGTTTGTGCGGGCGGGGTCTGCCACTTTTTGATGCCTCCATTCATGCAAAATTAAATGGAAAAGAGCGATCACCCGTCACAGATTATGCATGATGACCGAAACCGACACATTGATTATCACGAAAGCCTCACTGGAGGAGATCCAGCTGGGCTGGAATGAGCTGAAACTTCGCCTGGGGCAACTTGAGGCTGAGCGAACTGTTCAGGCCACCGAGATTAAGAACCTTCGCACCCTCCTCGACACCGTTGTCGCCCACCGCCAGAAGTCCCACAATGAACTCGTGATGATGCTCACCAATCTGGTGAGCAAGTTGAACATCAACGATGTCGGCGTGATCGTCTCCCGGTTGATGGAGCACACCAATAACGTCAACAACTTCCTCTCGGCCATTGTGAAGGACGGGATAGAGGCGCCCGTGGAGCAACCCCAGGTCCTCAAGACGCTCGAGCAGACCAAGCGGGACCTTGCCACCGCAACCCAGGCAGCCGCTGCGAAGCTCATCCAACTCTCCTCCCCACTGGAGCCGGCCATGCTCAGCAGCCTGGAGGGGGATCCCGAACTGTTTTTCAAACCTCCGTTCGCCCGCGCACGGCGCGGGTTCATCAAAACCCAGATTCCCCGCGAGAGGGTCGTCCGCGAGTTCGGCGAAAGTGCCCTCCCGTTTTTTGCGGATATGACCACCGATGCGAAGCTGAACCCGCATCCCAAGCCGGATGAGATCATGCTTGGCTTCCGCCGCGAGTTCCCTGAACTGATCGCCCAGGACACAACCCTGCCTGAGGAAAAGCGGCGTGGCTTGAACCTCCTTTTTGAGCAGGTCCAAACCTCACGCGCCGCCACCCCGGACGGCCGTGCCCAGCGCAACGCCTTCCAATCCCTCTCCTTTGTCGTCGAATTGCGCCACTATTACGACAATCAGGCCACCGAGGCCCCGGATGTGGCCTTTGCCCAGCGCCTCCCCAGCATTCTGGAATACCTGGTCCAGGGAGGCACATCGGACCTTCCCGAGGAAGCGCTCATCCGCGAGACGGAACAACTCCTCGGTATGGTCATCAATCCAGATCATCGCCAGATGGTCGTGAACAACGTCGGCAAGGGCGGCGGGCCCGGGGCCACTTCCCGCTTCGTCCTCCGGCTCCGCATGCCCAAGACGTCCGATTTCGACCAGACCATTGTGGATTTCATCCGCCACCTGATCCCTCCACTCAATGCCCCGCCGGTCGCCACATTCGTCCAGATTCTCCGGCTGGTTTCCCCGGAAATGCAGATGGCAACCATCAAGGCCATCCTGCACACCGACCGGATCCGTCGCTCCGAGGCCGAGGAGTTGGGGGAGAAAATTGGCGAAGCCTTTGGATTGAAGGGGCTGGCCGATCAACTCAGGGCCGATCAGGGCTTGTCCCCCGAACTGGAACGTCAGCTCGCCTGGGTCAAGATCAAGCAAATGATCTCCTCCAGAAACGACCCCGGCATGGTTGCGGCAGCCTTCCGCGACCGACTCACCCTCAAATACGATGGAGATGAGCTGCGCCAGAGCTGGGTCACCCTCACCGAGGCCGACCCGATGTCCCTCATACGCATTTTCTGCCACCTTCCCTACCTTCCCGATGGGGCCACCGCCTCCATTGCAAGGCCGATCATGGAGACCTACGTCACCCGGTTGACGCATGAGAAGTATGCCTCCACCTACAACAAGATCGTGAACAGCCTGCGCAACATGTACCAGGCCAAGCCGGACAGCCCGACGCTGCAGAGCTTTCTGGCGCTCGTCCGCTGGGTGGATGCCACGGCTGCGGGCAAAATCTGCACCCAGGTGGGCATCCCCACCCACCCGGGCTGAAAGTCACCCGGTGGCCTGTAAATGCAGGGTTCAGGGGGGCCCGGGTTAATCCACCGGACTTTTTTGCCTTGAAGCCCCCCGCTTCATCAGCGCCTGCAGTTCAGGCAGATGCTTTTGATAGACCTCGCGCGGGGTGCATTTGTGCTGTTTGCAAAGGGATGCCGCCATGCCGACCACCTCCCCCATGGCCCCACAGGTGCGCATGACGCGGACAGCCCCCAGGGCCTCGTGCGTCACGCTGATGTCCCGCCCTGCCATGAACAAATTAGATATGTTCCGGCTATACAAACTTCGGTAGGGCGCCCAGTAGGGGGATTTGTAGTTGAAATTGGTCCCCGTGGTGGCGAGTGAGATGAATTCCTCACCCTCGTGCCCCTTCTGGAAGGCGGGGCTGGGGGAGTGCAGGTCGATATGCCAGGAGCAGGGGAAGCAGGCATCCTCAAAAACGTGCCCGGTGCGAAAATCGTCGCCAGTCAGAATCACATCCCCCAGCAGCCGTCTGGATTCCCGCTTGCCGGCGATGTAGGCGGCCCAGCGCAGCCGGTGGGTGGGATACAGCCTGTCCACATTCTTCAGAACATCCCAGGCCCCGTACATTGCCCGCAGGTTCAGGTCCCGCATACGCTCGACATCATCGATGGGGTCCCTGTCAAACCCGCTTTCCCAGAACCAGGCCCCGAGATTGCCCAGCCCGCCACCGTCCGGCCACTGGCCATTCATGTTCTTTCTCCCGGGAAACGATTTATCACGGAGATCCACGGCCCAGGGGCACAGTGGGAAAGGGGCTGCGGTCGTACTGGCGGCAGCCTCCCAGTTGAGTGCATTGGTGTCCTTGCACTCGCACACGGGGAAGAACTGCGGTTTTCCCGTGTCCTCGACACCCCACAAATTGCTGGCCCCCATGTGTTGCTCCTTCGTGATCTCGTGATCCGCCCCGGCAAGCGCACCTACGCAGGCATCCCCCGTGCTGTCCAGAAAACATTGCCCCTCCAGCCGTACCCGCCGTGCAGAACAAACCTCCTGCGCCACCACGGCGACGATCCGGCCACCGTTGGTCTCCACGCCGTTCACCCGGTGCTCCAGGAATAGCTTGAGATTCGGCTCCGCCCTTGCCAGGGCCAGCTTGATGTCATCGTCATAATTCCTGCCATCCTTGCCGTTCCCCGTGCGGGGATCCTTATCCATGACCATCTCCGCCACCACATCCCCGATATGGGGATACGGCTGCTGCTGGACCTTGCCCTGCGGCCAGACCCGCACCTCGGAACTCCCGTTGCCACCCAGCACGGGACGGTCCTGCACCAGCGCCACTTTGAGGCCCAGTCGGGCTGCCGTCACCGCTGCCGCAGTGCCCGCAATCCCTCCCCCCACAACCACCAGGTCATAGGAGCCGGCCTCGGATGGATGCTCCGGCAAACCCAGCGCCTGCCGTCTGAACCCGGCCAGGGCTGCCCCCCCATCGGGTGGCCTGAACCCGGGATCAAAAGAAAACAGGACAGCGTCGCAACGCCCTTCAAACCCGGTCAGGTCATGCAGGGTAACCGACACCTTCCCCTGCAGCCGCACCATTCCCCCATCCTGCCAGTGCCACTCCTCCCCCTCAGTCCCAAACAACGGCTTCAGCGGCTTTCCATTGATCAACACCTGGAACCGTCCCGGGGTCCCCTTGACCTTCCACGGTGCCACCCAATCCCGTGTCCGCACCCACACACGCGCCCGGCCCGCCTTTTCCACCATCACACTTGTGGCCGCATCCCTCACCGGTTCGCCCAGCCCATGCGCCAGCAGGTAGGGGGACCCCATCTGGTCCATAAACTGCTGGTCCACAACCCAGCCGCCGAGGTTCTGAAACTGTTCCGCCTCAAGAAATAGGACATCCGACCGTCCTGCGGCGCGGGCCGCATCGACTCCGGCCATCCCCGGCAGAACAAGCCATGCGGTCAACATGACACGCCATGCCAAACGCAGGCTGCATAGGTTTGCTTTCATGAACCCAGCTTGCCGTGTTTTAGCAGGCGATGCAACCCGCTTGGGCACCGCTCGATCCTCTCAGGAATTCGAAGGTTCCGCCTCGAGAATCAGGATCTCAAAGGGGGCGAGGGTGAGCGACAGATTCCTGCCGGATTTGGTGGTCACGGGGGGGCGTGCGGCATCCTCAGCCCACGGGCTGTGGAGAGTGAATTTCCTGCCCGCCCCGGTGGGGAGTTCGAACGCCCTGCCCACATCCAGAGCGAATGCATGCGGTTTGTCGTCCGGATTCCGCAACATCACAATCCCTTTGCGCCGCGACCAGGAGGCGTAGCCGTAAACTTCCAGTTTTGATGGGTCGCCCCCGATCCAATGGGTGTCCACCAGCACATCCTTGTTCGCACGGGACCATTTCGCGGCCTCCGCAAGAACCGCCCAGTCTTCAGCGGTGAGTTTGCCCGGCTGGATGTAGAGTTCCTGCAGGCCCGTCCCGCTTCCGAAAAAGGCCCTCACATCCTCCTTGAACCCGGCCGGGTTGAAGGTTGGATCACCCGCCGTACCATGACGCGAATAGGCCACACCCTGGGTCATGAGAGAGTTCAAGGGATACAAGGGTCCCTTGACCACCACGTTCCGGTAAACCTCCTGATCCCGGTAGGTCAGCCATTGCCTCTGGTTGCTGCCTTTGCCCGCGAGGCCCATGTCCCCGCCCTGGCGCCAGAGGGAATCGGCATGGCGCAGCCAGAATGGCGAGGGCCACGATCCGGTGGTGAGGTTCACATACAGTCCGGGATCCTCCCGCCTCAACTCCAGCATCAGCCGCCGCATTGCATCGGTATCTAAAATGTACTGGCCGCCTCCATTTGCATACATCCCGGTGGCGATCCCGTCGAATTTGAAGTGGTTGACACCGTAGTTGCGGATCATGCCGGTGCAGGCGCTCTTGAACGCTCCGTAATATTTTGGCCCGGCCAGGGAGAAGCCTGTGTCGTTCACCTCATATCCCTGCGCCGCCCCCTGTTTCAGCCGCTCATCCTTGGGCACGCCATAGCCGCCGAACGGGGAGAGCCACACGCCCAGGCGGGTGTTGTATTTGGCGCACTCCTCCGCAAGTGGGGTGAAGCCCCGCGGAAAGCCGCTGTGAAACTGCCACAGGGTCTTCGGGTTGTCCCACCCGTCATCAAACACCATGCCATCCATCACAACACCATGCGGCTTGATGAGGCGCTCACCGCAAATGCGAATCGCCTCCAGGCAGTTCGTCTCATTCAACGCAAAGGGGTCCCAGGCCGTGTCATACCAGGAATTGTAGTGCAGATAGGGACGGTAGGGATGGGCTCGCTCCCGCTCCACATAGCCGAGAAACCCGCGACGCAGTTGTCCGCGCGGCACCACACCGACCACGAAACTCTGTGTCAGCGACTCACCCCGCCGGAGCATCGCGTTGCGGCGCATGCCGCACACCACAGGGCCATCCGCATTGACCCATTCCACGGTCCCGAAGGAATCAACCAGACCGCCATCCGGTTCTTTCAGAACGGGGTCGGTGCCGAGGCTTGCCACGAGTTGGCAGGTCGCACCCCGATGCAGCCTGGGAATTATCAACGAATACACATTCTCCGAAGTGTCCGTTCCCGCCCGGCCATGATGCTCGTCCCGCGCGATCTCCACCCCGTTTTCCAGAAGTGCCACACGCCAGACGTCCAGCCGGTGGGCCCCGCGCTCATAACGAAAGCGCAAACGGTTGGTCCCGGACTTCAGCGATTGGGGATCCACCGGCCACGTCTTTTCCCGGCGCCTCCCGATCGAGGCATCCCCCGCAACCCAACCGCCTGCGGGCCTGATGGTCGTCTTCACCTCGTTGGCCGCCATAGGGTCCTCATACCCAAGAAAGAAGTTTCCCGCAACAACAGGCGAACCATCCACCGATCCGGCCTGATAGGCCCCGGGGATGTGGGCGTTGAGAAAGGCCACCTCGCTGAGCTCGCAATCCGTATTGAGCGCGGTCAAAGTGATCTCCTGCCGGATGTAGCTGGCTCCTTCCCGCAGGCTGGCACGCCACACGACCGCAAGTCGGTTTGCATCATCCTGCAACCGCACCGTGATGGCCCGGCCCGGGATTCGGGCAGCAAGCTGGGCGGAATCTGGAACAGGCTCAAGCATCTCGACGACAGGCGCTCCGGTGATGCGGAAGTCCGAGGCCTTCAGCAACACGCCCGATTTGAGCGACACACTGAACCCCTCACCCAACTCTTCCAGCCGTGATCCCCCGCGCAAATCCGCAACGGTGAGCGGCATCAGCCTGCCATTCTCCACGGTCCACACAGCTTTCAAAACCTTGTTCCCGAGCGTCAGCTTCCCACCGTGAATCGTGGGCAGGGCTTTGCCCGGCGCCCACTCCGGGGGAGTGTCCAGACCCTCTGCATGAACCGTGCTTGTGTGCCAGCAGAGAAGTGCGCCAAGCGCCAAAGTTGCCACCCGGGCGAGGGAACGCTGTTTGCGCACGGATGTCCCTTCAAGCACCGCTCCCGCGTCAAACCCGCCCTGCATCACAGGGACATTCTCCCGCCCGGAAATTGAGTTCATGCGAAGGAGTCTTGTGGGGCGCCTGCCGGAAGTCAAACGCAGCGTTCCTGACCCGCCCGCCAAAATCAACGGTTTGGTGCATGTGCTTAAAGTCGGGTGTGGCTGATACCATGTCCAGAGCCGCTGGAAAGTTGCCTGAATCCACTGCAACTGAGCCCTGCGGGCCCGGAGTTTTGCGGCTGACCTGCCGCCTGATGTTCGTTTTTTATCGATCCCCCGCTACCCGAAACATCCGGATTAAAATTTCCTGCCAAAATGCAAATCCTTGACCCAGGTCAAAGATTTGCTGACCGCTTGCATTAGGCTTTTTTTAATGCCAGCTCATAAAATCCTAGCCATATCCCTGGCTCTGTTAAGCCTCAGCCCTGCCGGTGAGGCTGCGGTTACCGGCGCTCCAGCTGATGGGCCTTCGAATCCTGATCTTCAGGGTGCACGTGTGGTATATGCTCAACATTGCTCTGCCTGCCATGGCGAGGGCGGCGATGGGAATGGACCCGCCTCGGTCTGGCTTTTCCCGCGGCCGCGCAATTTCAGCGCCGGGCTGTTCAAGATCAAATCCACCGCCGGCACAGCCCTGCCCACGGATGCCGACCTGTTGAACTCGGTCACCCGGGGCATGCCAGGGAGCTCGATGCCGAGTTTCTCGTATCTGACCGAGGAGGACCGTCGTTTGGCGGTGCGGTATGTCAAATACCTGACAGCCTCCACCAACGCCGCCGGACTGCGGGTCAACCGTTTTGATCTGGCGAAGGAGAGCAACACCCTTGCCGAGCCGATTCAGGTCCCGCCTGAGCCGCCCGCCACAGTGCAGGCCCTGGCCGAGGGTGGCCGCCTTTTTGCCAAACTGAACTGCATTCTGTGCCATGGCGAACATGGGGCCGGCGATGGGCCAAACGCTCCGACACTGAAGGACACCCAGGGCCTCTTCCTACCCCCGCGCGACTTCAACACGGGCGCATTCAGGGGCGGCCACACGGGCCGGGATCTTTTCACCCGCATCTCCACCGGTCTTGCCGGAACACCCATGGTGGCTTTCGACAACAAGGTCATGACCGACTCTGAGCGCTGGTGCCTCGTCCACTTCATCCAATCACTCCGCAGGAAGGATGTGGAAATCAACGATCTTCTGGCCCCGGCCGATGGATCGGTCAGAGCACCCCGTGTCCATGGCAGGCTCCCGGTGGAACCGTCTGATCCCGTGTGGGAGGGAATGGACCCAACCCGCATCACCCTCAACCCCTTATGGCCGGAGAAAGATCTCATCTATGCGGTTTCCGTAAGGGCTGTGCATGATGGAAAGCGTCTTGCGATTCTTTGCACGTGGAAAGACCCCGTGCCGGATGGTGCACCCATCCGGGTTCAGGATTTTCAGGACGCGATAGCGCTGCAGTTCCCCTTGAACGCAGAGACTCCCTTTCTGGGGATGGGCGATGCCAAAAATCCGGTAAATCTCTGGCAATGGAAAGCCGGTTGGCAGCAGGAGGCGGAAGGCAACAGGCAGGACATGGCTGACAAATACCCATCCATGCACGTCGACACCTATTTTCCCACGAGCCACCGCACCGCTGTGGATGCGGGAAACATGGTCTCAATCCCCCACAGCTCGTCTGTGGAGGACGCAAATGCAGCCGGATTCGGCACGCTCAGATCGCAATCTGCCCGGGGTCAGAATGTCAGGGGCAAGGGCATCTGGCGGGACGGCTCCTGGAGTGTGATCCTCGTGCGGGACCTCAAGTCCCGGGAGGCTGAAGATGTGAAGTTCGCCGTGGGCAAGCCGGTGCCAGTGGCCTTCGCTGTGTGGGATGGGCAGAACCGTGATCGTAACGGTCGAAAAGTGGTGAGCAACTGGCACAAATTGATTCTGGAACCTTGAACCTTATGAACGACAACTTGAACAGGCGTGATTTCATCCGGCGCAGTGGACTTGTGGGCGCCGGTCTGGCCGCCGCCCAGATGCTGCCCCTCCGCCATCTCCAGGCGCAGACATCCGGCGGCTCCGCCAATCCACTGGCCCATTATCCGAACCGGGATTGGGAAAAACTCTATCGCAACCAATACGCCTATGACCGCTCATTCTCGTGGGTCTGCGCACCAAACGACACTCACAACTGCCGGATCACCGCCCACGTCCGCAATGGAGTGATTGTCCGCCTCGGGGAGGAGTATGACGTCCAGACTTACGGCGATCTCTACGGCAACAAAGCCTCGGCCAACTGGGGCAACAGGCACTGCGCCAAGGGCTATACATTCCACCGGATTCTGTATGGACCCTACCGGCTCAAGCATCCGATCGTGCGCCGGGGTTGGAAACGCTGGGCGGATGCGGGCTTTCCCGATCTCACACCGGAGGTGAAAGCCAAATACCTCTTTGACTCACGCGGAACGGACAAGTTCGAGCGGATCGCCTGGGACGATGCCCTGAATTATATCGCCAGAGCCATGAAAGCCATCGCAACCCGCTACAGCGGCGAGCCCGGGGTGAAACTGTTGCAGGCCCAGGGCTACCCCAAGGAGATGATTGATGACATGGGTGGGGCCGGCACGCGCACGATTAAAATGCGCGGCGGGATGGGCCTCCTTGGCGTGCTGGGGAAATACGGCATGTACCGCCTCTGCAACTCTTTGGCCCTCCTGGATGTCCACATCCGCGGTGTCAGGCAGGAGGACGCGAAGGCGGGCCGGATCTGGTCCAATTACACCTGGCACGGGGATCAGGCACCAGGCCATCCCTGGGTGCATGGGTTGCAGAACAGCGAATGCGATTTCAACGATCTGCGCAATTCCAAGCTCATCATCATGAACGGCAAGAATCTTGTGGAGAACAAGATGGCAGATGCCCACTGGTTCATCGAATGCATGGAGCGGGGGGCCAAGATTGTCGTTATCGCCCCCGAATATGGGGCACCCTCCACCAAAGCCGATTACTGGATCCCCGTTCGCCCGTCAACCGATGCCGCTCTCTGGCTGGGGGTCACACGGGTAATGATGGACAACAAATGGTATGACGAGGCATTCGTCAAACAGTTCACCGATTTCCCCCTGCTCATCCGGACGGACAACCTGAAGCGCCTCCGCGCAGCCGAGGTGTTTCCCAATTACACCAGCACGTTGCCCGAGGACAGCCCCAGCAAGAAAGTTCAGGGCTTCACCGAGGAACAGCACAAGAAACTTGGGGACTTCGTCGTCCTGGACACCCTGAGCGGCTCACCCAAAGCCCTGACGCGGGACATGGTTGGCGGAACTCTGACCAAATCCGGCATTGATCCCCAACTCGAGTTCAAGGGCCTCCTCAAACTGTCGGATGGCACTCAGGTCGAGGTGGCCACCGCATGGACTCTCTACCAGACCCATCTCAAGGACTATGATCTGGATACCGTCTCCGAAATCACATCCGCCCCGAAACATCTGATCGAGCAATTGGCGAAGGACATCGCGACGATCAAACCGGCATCCATCCACCAGGGGGAGGGAATCAACCACTGGTTCCACGCAACCGAGGCGAACCGCGCCGCCTACCTGCCATTGATGCTCACCGGCAACATCGGCAAGCCGGGTGCCGGCTGCCATGGCTGGGCTGGCAATTACAAGGCGGCCCTGTTCCAGGGAAGCAAACTCACCGGCTGGGGATTCAAAGGCTGGGTTGCCGAGGATCCATTTGAACAGAACCTGGATCCGGCGGCCCATGGCCGGGATGTTAAGGCGCATCCCTACACGAAGGATGAGGAACCGGCCTACTGGAACCATGGCGACCGCCCCCTCATTGTTGAGACACCCAAGGAAGGCCGCAAATGCTTCACCGGGAAGTCCCACATGCCGACGCCGACGAAGGCCATCTTCACCACCAACGTCAACCTCATCAACAACGCGAAGTGGGCCTACGGCATGATCAAGAACGTCAACCCCAACGTGGAGTTGATCGTGACGATGGACACCCAGATGACGGCCTCCGTCGAATATTCCGACTTTGGCCTTCCAGCAAATTCATGGGTTGAATTTCAGGATCTGGAGATCACCGCAAGTTGCTCCAACCCGTTTCTGCAAATCTGGAAGGGGGGCATCAAGCCGCTCTACGACTCGAAGGATGACCTGGCAATCCTCGCCGGAATAGGTTCGGCACTGGGCAGGCTGACAGGCGACAAGCGGTTTCACGACCACTTCAAATTTGAGCATGAGGGCAAACGCGGGATCTACATCCAGCGCCTGCTCGACACCTGCACCACGACCGCCGGCTACAAACTGGATGAAATCATGGCCGGCAAATACGGCCCGCCCGGTGGTGCGCTGTTGCTGTTCCGCTCCTACCCGCGCATCCCCTTCTATGAGCAGATCAAGGATGCCTATCCCTTTTACACCGACACCGGCCGGATGCACTCCTACAGCGATGACCCCACCGCCGTCTCCTGCGGCGAAAATTTCATCGTCCACAGGGAGGGGCCCGAGGCCACTCCATACCTCCCCAACGTCATCATCAGCTCAAACCCGCTCGTCCGCCCCAATGACTACGGAATCCCACTCGATGCAGAGCACTGGGATGAACGGACGGTTCGTAATGTGAAGCTCCCGTGGGCTGAGGCGAAAAAGACCACGAACTTTCTGTGGAAGGACGGCTACCAGTTCTACTGCCTCACACCCAAGTCGCGCCACAGCGTCCATTCATCCTGGGCCAACGTGGACTGGCATCTCATCTGGAACTCCAATTTTGGTGATCCCTACCGCCTCGACAAGCGCCTGCCAAACGTCGGCGAGCATCAGGTCCACATGAACCCCCAGGCCGCCCGGGACCTTGGCATTAGTGATGGCGACTATGTGTATATCGATGCCAACCCGGCCGACCGGCCCTATCTCGGCGCCACCCCCTCCGACCCCTTCTACAAGGTCAGCCGTCTCATGCTCCGCTGCACCTATAACGGCGCCTATCCCTACAATGTGGTCATGATGAAGCACGGTTCCTTCATCGCAACCGAGAAGACCGTGAAGGCACAGCAAACCCGGCCGGATGGCTTGTCCCTCACCGACGAGGGTTACATATCGAACTTCCGTTTCGGCTCCCAGCAATCCGTCACCCGGAACTGGCATATGCCCATGCACCAGACGGACACCCTGTTTCACAAGACCAAGGCCGTCATGGGCTTCATCTTCGGCGGCGAGGCGGACAATCACGCCGTGAATACAGTGCCCAAGGAGTGCCTGATCAGCGTGACCAAGGCCGAGGACGGCGGTCTGGGAGGCAAGGGCCCATGGAAACCCGGCACTGGCGGAATGTCCCCGGATGCCGAAAACGATGTCATGAAAAAGTATCTGGGTGGCTCCTTTACGGGCAGTGGCGGCCCCACAGCCCAGGGGTTCGAATAAGCCCGGCAACCCCAACCTCCCACACCAATCCATACCATGCCCAAGGATGAATTCGATTTCCAGGATCCGTTCGAGTTGAACGGAATGGCCCTCCTGACAGAGGAGGACACGATCGATCCCATGTGCGAGTGCTTTATTGAGGAGTTCATGCGCATGGGCCACAGTGCGGACCATGTTCTTGAGCTCTTTTGCAACCCGCAACACCTCGGAATGAACATGGTTCTGGAACAGCGCGGGGAGCCTTTCATCCGCGATCGCATCACTGAAGTCTTTGCCCGCTGGGGCCGCTCTGCGGTCTTCCAGACAGGGAGCGCCGGACCGGATGCAGGGGGTCCGCCCCAACCAGCAACCCTCCAGGCCAGCCGCGACCCCCATGCGGCTCGTCCCGCCGCCGGGTCTGCGGACAGCCCCATACCACATCCCACCCTATGATTCATCTCCAACGCCTGACGGCCCCCAACTCCAATCCTTCCCAATCATGAGCAACGTCTTTAACTGGCAACTCGGCCGTGACATGGATTACCCGTATGAAGCGGCGTATCCGGACCACCAGTTTGCCTTTGTGTTCAATCTCAACCGCTGCATCGGCTGCCAAAGTTGCACGATGGCCTGCAAATCCACCTGGACGTTCTCACGCGGCCAGGAAAGCATGTGGTGGAACAACGTCGAGACAAAGCCCTACGGCGGCTATCCACATCACTGGGATGTGAAAACACTGGACCTGCTCGAGCGCAATAATCAGGGCGGCCAGACCTGGGATCCCAAGGGGGAAAGCGCCAAAACACCCTACGGCAAGTTCAATGGAAGGACCATCTTCGAGGCGGCCCGACTCAATGTCAGTCCCGAAGGGGCCCAAAAAGCCCTGGGCTATCTTCCCACTGACGAGGAATGGTCGGCACCAAACCGGTATGAGGACCACCCCACCGGTTCCGAGAAGGGGGTGAAGGGCCAGTATTTCAAGGGTGGCGAGGCCCTGCCGCAGCACAAGACATGGTTTTTCTACCTGGCCAGACTTTGCAACCACTGCTCCTATCCCGCCTGCCTTGCGGCCTGCCCCCGCAACGCCATCTACAAGAGGCCCGAGGATGGCATTGTACTTATCGATCAGGAGCGCTGCCGTGGCTACCGGAAATGTCTGGAGGCCTGCCCCTATAAAAAGAGCCTCTACCGGGGCACCACCCGTACCAGTGAAAAATGCATCGCCTGCTTTCCCCGCGTCGAGGGCAGGGACCAGCATGGTGGGGGACTCCCCATGCAGACCCGCTGCATGGCCGCCTGCATCGGCCACATCCGTCTCCAGGGCCTCATTGAACTCAGCAAGCAGGGAACCTGGATCGAGAACCGTCAAAGCCCCCTCTATTATCTGGTGCACGTCGCGAAGGTCGCCCTGCCGCTCTATCCCCAATTCGGAACCGAGCCGAACGGTTACTATATCCCGCCGCGCTGGGTGCCCCGCCCCTACCTGAGACAGATGTTCGGGCCCGGTGTGGATGCTGCGATCGAGAAATACGCCGCACCGGACCGCGAATTGCTCGCCGTCCTGCAACTGTTCGGCAAGAACCACCGCATCTGCTTCCGTTACGAGATCAAAGAGGGCCCCAAGGTGTTTGAAACGGAAGTGCGCGGGAAGAAATTTGAACTCTACAATGACACCATCATCGGCTACGCCCGTGATGGCACAAAGATCATTGAAACAACGGTTGAGGAACCCCTCCATGTCCGACCCGACAAACATGCCAACTCCATTTGAGACCGTCCAGCCCCCTGAATCCGAGTGGGCTGCCCGCTCCGACAAGCCGGGCCGTTCCGTCTTCGGCAATTACAAGGCGGAGACGACACTCGCCGGGCCGGTTCCCGCACCCCATCAGACGGGGCCGGATCCAGCCGCCTCAAGTGCCGGATCTCTTCCTGGCAGCGCCATGGATGCCGCCCTCGCCCGGTCGTTCATCCACAGGTTTCTTGCGCTGTGCTTCGAGGATCCCACAGAGGAGCGCTGGACGAAAATGGCGAACTGTGATTGCCGCGAGGTTCTCCAGCCGGCGATCCATACTCTGGCCATCCCCGCCCTCACCGAAGCTGCCCGCACTTTTCAGGCACAACTTGTCCCGGAGGCGTTTGACTCGTTCCTGACAGCCTGTCTCGCAGCATTTGGGCACGCCGCGCGGGGTCGTTGCCCCCTGAACGAGATCGAATACGGGGATATCAAGGCCGACCCCCTGTTCCAACCTCATCGCCTGGCTGATCTTGCCGCCTTTTACCGGGCCTTCGGTCTTGAGGTCGCCGGCAACGCCGATGAGCGCCACGACCATATCTGCATGGAACTGGAGTTCATGTGTGTGCTGACCGCCAAGGAGGCTTACGCACTCGGGAACCAGCTCAACGCGGATGCCATATCCATCTGCCGCGATGCCCAGAAGCGGTTTCTCCGTGATCATCTTGGCCGCTGGACACCCGCCTTCACACGGCGCCTCGCCCGCATGGCCGCCGGCACCCCGCTGGAGGCACTCGCAAATCTGACCCGCTCCTTCATCGAATCCGAATGCGCCCTGTTCGGAGTCACCCCGGGCAGTGAGGATCTCCTTCTGCGCCCGGTGGATGCCGCCTCTGAGACCATGTGCGACTCCTGCGGCCTCAACCAGCTCCCGCCTGGCGCACTGCCTCAAAGCCCGGCGGCCGTCTGACCGTCAAACCCCGAACCATGCACCTGCGCTACGACGAGGATTTTGTGGAGGCGGTCGTTCATGCCTGCACATCGGGTCGGCCCAAGGCCATCCCTGCCCTGCAAATCACCCGCTTCAACCGGCACCGTGAGAAACTATACAGCATCTCGGACCCGGACGAGCGCAACACAGCGTTCTTCAACCTGCATCTGGAATGGTTCAGGGAGTGGGGCTTTGAAAAAGTGCTGACCGAACCGCTGGTGGAATTCCCACTCCTGCCGGGAGCACTCAAGATCCTGGCCTTCCGGAAATCCCGGGGCAAGGATGACGACAGTGCCGAGCTTTATGTCAATGAGACCGGCGAGCGCAATGGTGTGGTGGCCATGCGACCGGAGCGCGTCGCAGGCGGATCTGATCCCGGCCCCTTTCTGCGCCACGAATTCACCCACCTGCAGGACATGATAGATCCCGGGTTCGCCTATGCTCCCGACCTGCACCTTGTCGGGCCATCTCTCAACCAGCATCGGCTTGCGCGGGAGCGTTACAGGGCCCTCTGGGACGTCAGCATCGATGGGCGCCTGACCCGCCTGGGGCGTCAAACCATTGCCACCCGGGAGCAGCGCCGGATGGAGTTTTCCGCCGCCTTCGCCTTCTGGCCTGAAGCCCGGCAGAACGACGTGTTCGAATCCCTCTGGTCCCATCCCCACCCCACCCACCAGATTTTGGAGGAATTGGTGTGCGACCCGCGCCAGCTTCAGACAACCACAGGCCCGCGCCCGGGGGCCCCCTGCCCGCTCTGCGGCTTTCCCACCTTTGCCTGGGTCGAGGCAGGAAGGATGGCGGATGACACTGTGGCCATGATCCAGACCGAGTTCCCCCACTGGGCAGCCATGGACGGGGTCTGCGGCCGGTGTTATGATGTCTACCGTGTGAAAAAATCAACCGTTGCCATCGTTGTATGATCCAGGTCTGCCAGTTGTTCATCTCCCCCGGACACAATTTTTTCGGACACAAGGGAATGCCCGCCGGGGAGCATCCAATTGTCGCCCTGGATCAGGCCGAATGCGTCACGGGCCAGGGCATCCGGGGAGACCGCTTCTTCGGCTACAAGGAGAATTACAAGGGCCAGATCACCTTCTTCTCAATGGAGGTGTTCGACGCCCTGCGAAGCGAGCTCAACATCCCCCTCGCCCAGCCTTCCGCCACCCGCCGCAATGTTTTCACCCGTGGAACAGATTTGAATTCCCTCGTCGGCCTTGAATTCGAGATCCAGGGAATCCGGTTTGAGGGAGTTGAGCAGTGCAAGCCCTGTTCCTGGATGAACCAGAGTCTGGGCCCGGGAGCGTTGGACTGGCTGCAGGGCCGGGGTGGATTGCGTGCCCGAATTCTATCTGATGGAATTCTCCGGCCCTCCACATGAAGCTTGGCGCCGTCATTCTGGCCGGTGGCGAGTCCCGCCGCATGGGCCGGGACAAGGCCTGGCTTTGGCTCGGCGGCAAACCTCTGATTGCACGCACCCTGTCCATCCTGCATGAATCGGACATTCAGGAGGTCCTCATCTCAGGCCGGGCGGGCACCGACTATTCAACCCTTGGCTGCCCGGTCCTGTTTGATCTCGATCCCGGCTGCGGCCCCCTCAGCGGCATTGACCGGGCGCTCTCCACGGTCCTCGCCCCGCTGCTCCTCGTTCTCGCTGTCGATCTTCCCCTGATCACCCCCAGCCTGATCCAAAGGCTTGCGGCACAGTGTGATGACTCGACCGGCATCGTCCCCGAGTTGCACGGGCGGTTGGAGCCGCTCGCCGCCATCTACCCCCGCAGCTGCGGAGTCATTGCCCGCGAATGTCTGCTCAAATCCCAACGTTCCGCCCGCCACTTTGCAGCGGAATGCCTCCGTATCCAGGCGGTGAGAGCCTACCCCGTCCCGGATGCCGAGGCGGGCTGCTTCGAAAACTGGAACAGCCCGGCTGATATCACTCTGCCGCACCCCTTATCCCTTCCAAAATAGATGAGCATGCATCTTACAGACGACACCCCCCTGCCTCTGGAAATGCACTGGCGCAAGTGGCTTCCCGTGGTCAACTCCGATCTTTGCACCGGTTGTGGCGATTGCATCGAGGCGTGCGGCCCGAAGTCTCTGGAATTGGCCAACCATGTCGCCTCCCTCGTCCGGCCCGGGACCTGCGGAAGTGAGGAGCATTGCATCGACCCCTGCAAAGCAGGGGCAATCACCATGGCATGGGTTGCTTATTCGGGGGCCAGCAGCCGGGGCAGATGGTGTGCTTGACACACCTCCAAAGGCGGCAAATCCTCAGATCCATACATGAAACCTCACCACCATCGCTTTGGTATGGCCACCCGCTGCGTCCACTCAGGCACCCATCTGGACCCCAGCACCGGGGGGGTCTGCAGTCCTGTGTTTGCCTCCACAGCCTATGCCTTCCCCAATCCCGCCAACCGGAACTTTTATCCCCGCTATTTCAACACCCCAAACCAGCAGGTGGTGGCCGAAAAGACCGCAGCCCTGGAGCATGGGGAGGCGGCCCTGGTTTTTGGATCCGGCATGGCTGCCATTTCAACTCTGCTGTTTACAAGCCTCAAACCGGGTGATCATGCCCTGTTCCAAACCGACCTCTATGGCGGGACATTCCTCCTCGTGCAGGAGTTGGCCCGGCTCGGCATCCAGGTGTCGTTCGCCCGGACGTCTGCCGAGGTCAGCGCCGGTCTGCGCCCCGAAACGCGGGTGGTGTATGTCGAGACTCCCTCCAATCCCCTCCTGCGGATCATCGATCTGGAGGCCATCAGCCGCATCTGCCGCAACCACGGCATCCTTTCCATTGCCGACAACACCTTCGCCACCCCGATCAATCAAAACCCGCTCCTGCTCGGCATCGATGTGGTCGTTCACAGTGCCACCAAATATCTCAACGGCCACAGCGACCTCAATGCCGGCATCGTTGTCTCCTCATCGGAAATCATCGGGCGGATCGCCCCGTATGCGATGAACCACGGCGGCATGCTCGACGCCCACGCCTGCCATTTGCTGGAGCGGGGCATGAAGACCCTCACCCTGCGCATCCGCCAGCACAACGAAAACGCAGCCACGCTCGCCCGATTCCTCACCAACCACGCCGCAGTGGCATCGGTCAATTATCCCGGCCTGCCCCATCACCCCGACCACGCCCTGGCCAGCCGCCAGATGCGCGGCTTTGGAGGGATGCTCTCCTTTGAATTGCGTGATCCGCAGCGGGTGGACTCCACTCTCGCCGCGCTCCGGTTGGTGACTCCCGCCCTGAGCCTCGGTGGCGTGGAGAGCCTTGTTTGCATCCCCAGCCGCACATCGCACAAGGGGCTCACCCCGGCGGAGCGGCACCACGCAGGCATCAGCGACGGCCTCATTCGCGTCTCGGCCGGCATTGAGGATGTCGAGGATTTGCAGGCGGATTTTACCAGGGCTCTCGAAGCCAACCTGAAGTGACTGTCCAACCGACATTCAGTTCCGGCCGGGACTCCCATCCTCCACAACGGCATCCTTCGGGCCTGATCTTGACCCCGGTCAATGCATGGCCACGGGAGCCATGCTAGGTTTTGATTGTGGACGAACTCACCGCCATTCACAAAGTAGCGCTGATCCTCTCGATCGGTGCGGTGGCCTTCCTGTATTCGTCCGTCGGTCACGGTGGCGCCACCGGCTATCTGGCTGCAGCCGCCCTGATGGGCCTCGCCCCGGCGGTGGCCCGGCCGGGTGCCCTCTGGATGAACTGCTTTGTCGCCACGATTTCCTTCTGGCAGTTCAGGCGGGCCGGCTTTTTTGACTGGAACCTGTTTGCCCCCCTTGCAGCAGCCTCAATCCCATGCGCACTGATCGGCAGTGCGTTGCATCTGGAGGGGCGGTTCTACTCGACCCTGCTCGCGATCGCCCTCGCTGCGGCCGGCCTCATGCTCGGCTGGGGAGGCCGGAATCGGACGGGAGGACAACCCCACCCGCCCGGCATTCCGCTGGCCCTCCTCATCGGCGCGTTGCTCGGGTTCCTCGCCGGCCTCACCGGAATCGGCGGGGGAGTGTTTCTCACACCCATCCTCATTGTTCTTGGCTGGGCAGCCCCGAAGGTTGCGGGTGGCATCTCTGCCCTGTTTATTGTGGTCAACTCCATCGCCGGGTTGGCGGGGTTGGGCCACGCGGCGCTCATTTGGCAGCCCATGTTCCTCTCTCTGGTCGTGATGGGCATCACCGGGGCACTCCTCGGAACGTATCTCGGCGTCCACCGCTGGCCGGACACCACCTTCCGCCGCAGTCTGGCAGGGGTGCTCTGGATCGCCGCAGGCAAACTCATACTCACTGGAAAATAACCATGCGCATACTGTTCTTCGCACATCTCAAGGATGCCGCCGCCTGCTCCGAATTGGAGCTGCACTGCGGCGATGTGGATACCGCCGGCCTGTGGAACCTGCTGATCCAGGCGCGGCCCGGCCTGGCCCCACATCGCGGAGTGGTGAGGCTCGCAAAAAACCTCGAATACGCCCGGCCCGACACCCTGTTTGGAGACCAGGACGAAGTTGCGCTGATTCCGCCTGTTTCGGGTGGTTGAACAACCTCAAATGGAGACATTCGTCCATATCACCGACCGACCAATCACAGAGCATCCGTTCCCTTCCATCCCGGGGGGGGCCGCGGGTGCCTGGATACAATTTCACGGCATCGTCCGCCCTGAGGAATCCGGCCGGGTCATCACAGCCCTGGATTACGAGGCCTACCCTCCCATGGCCGAGACTCAAATCCGGCAAATCGTGGCGGATCTTGCAACCCGCTGGCCCTGCCTCGCCGTGCGCGTTGTCCATCGCATCGGAATTGTTCCCGTGGGCGAGGCTGCCATCGTTGTCACCGTTGCCGCCCGGCACCGGGCTGAAGCCTTCGGGCTTTTGGCAGAATTCATGGATCGTCTGAAGCAGGACGTCCCCATCTGGAAACGGCGGGCTCTGGAACAGGAGCAGACGGAAACCCGCACCCCATCATGATCCCCCCCGCCTCAGATCCCCCTGCCGCAAGTGCGGCCAAAGTGCTCGCCCTCGTGCGGATCCTTTGCCAGCCCCTGGCACCTGTCCGCATTCAGCTGGACGATGCCACAGGGCGCGTCTTGAGGGAGTCAGTGGCCGCCCCGGAGGACCAACCGGCCTTTGATCGCTCCGCCGTCGACGGCTTCGCCGTGCAACTCGATGATCCTTCAGTCCGCTTCCTTATCGTCGATGAGATCCGGGCCGGGGATTGGAAGCCGCGCGATCTGCAGCAAGGTGAGGCGGTGCGAATCGCCACCGGCGGAGCCATCCCCGGAACAGGCTTGGAGGTCGTGATGCTGGAGGAGACCCGGATCGATGGCCCCATCCTCACCATCCCCCGCCGCACCGGAGATCGCAACATCCGCTTCAAAGGTGAGGATGCCAGAGCGGGCCAGACGCTCGTGGAATCCGGCATCATCCTGGAGCCGGGTGCCCTGGCACTGCTGGCGGGAGCCGGTTGCTCCCACCCGCTCGTGTCCCGGCTGCCGGAAGTCCTTCACCTCGCCACCGGCAACGAGATTGTGCCTCCCGGGCAGCAACCGGAGCGGGGACACATCAGGGACACGAATTCCACCCTCGTGCGGGCTTTTTTGGGTCGGCGCGGCATCGTTCCAATACAAGTGCGCACTGGTGAGGACCGCGAGGCAATCGCAACAACCCTCCGCGCCGCTCTGGCGGAATCCCCACCGGACATCCTCCTTATCTCGGGGGGGGCGAGCGTTGGGCAGCACGATTTCACCCGCCAGTTGCTCGTGGAGCTGGGGTTCACCATCCATGTCAGCAGGACCACCTCACGCCCCGGCAAACCTCTCATCGTCGCCCGGAAAGGGCAGGTGATCGCGTTTGGCCTCCCGGGGAATCCGCTCGCACACTTCGTCTGCCTGAACCTCTTCCTCCGCGCGGCACTGAACGCGTTTGCAGGACTGCCAGCCCCGGCCCGGGGTGATTTCCAGACGGCCAGACTCACCGTCGATCTGCCTGCGGATGGGAGTCCACGTGAGACCTTCTGGCCCGCACGTTGGAGTCTGGCCGATGGCACTGTGGCCTTGATGCCCCTGCGATGGGCCAGCTCTGGCGACCTGACCTCCCTCGCCAGTGCAAATGCCCTCATACGGGTCCCCGCCCGAACAACGTTTCTGGAACAGGGTTCCCAGGTCCAGTTCATCCCTGCAAATGACACTCCATGAAGCCTCCCATTACATTTTCGCACCTTGATCAGGCTGGATCCGCCCACATGGTGAACGTCGGATCCAAACCCATCCAGCTCCGCCGCGCCGTCGCCGGGGCAAGACTGGTTTGCCAACCGGCAACTATCCGCGCACTCAAAGCCCGTGCCCTGCCCAAGGGGGATGTGTTGACCGTCGCCCAAATTGCCGCCATTCAAGCCGCCAAGCGCACCTCCGATCTGATCCCCCTGTGCCACCCGATCGCCCTCTGTCATGTCGCCGTGGAATTCAAGATCCGCCGCGACTCCGTCGATGTAACCTGCTCCGCCGAGACATCCGCCCCAACCGGGGTTGAGATGGAGGCCCTCACCGGCGCAAGCATCGCCGCCCTCACCCTTTACGACATGTGCAAAGCTGTCGACAAACACATGCGAATCGAGGGAATACACGTGATCAGCAAGACGAAACAATGAGAATTGCCCGCATCACCATCAGCGACCGCGCCTGCGCGGGGATCTACGAGGATCGAAGCGGCCCTGTAATAGACCGGATCCTTTCAGACGCATTCCCGCCCGGGGTGGATTTTGTCTCCATCCTTCTTCCGGACGAGGCAGCGCTGATTTCAGCAAAACTCAGGGAGTTGGCGGATGTCGACCAATGCAACCTGATCGTCACCACCGGCGGTACCGGAATCTCCCCAAGGGATGTCACACCGGAGGCCACCCGCGCTGTTCTCGAAAGGGAGTTGCCCGGGTTCGGCGAGGCAATGCGCATGTGCTCCCTTTCCAGAGTCCCAACCGCAGTCCTCTCACGCGCCATCGCCGGCACGCGGGGACAATCCCTCATCCTTAATCTACCGGGCAAACCCTCCGCCGCACGCGAGTGCCTGGACATCCTCCTCCCGGCCATTCGCGAAGGAATCACCCTCCTCCGCGGGGAGGACCCACACATTACCTGAGAACCGACAAAGACCATGCACATCGACACTTTTGGCCGTAAGATCGATTACCTGCGAATCTCCATCACCGACAGATGCAACGAGCGCTGCCTCTATTGCATGCCGGAGGGCTATCAGGGCTGGTCTCTGAAACCGGACCATCTCACTGCCGGGGAAATCATCCGCATCGTCCGGGTTGCTGCAGACATGGGCCTCCGGAAGTTCCGCCTCACCGGCGGGGAGCCGCTGCTCCGCCCCGACCTGGTTCAAATCGTGGCAGGCATGGCTGCCATCCCGGGGGTGGAACAGATCGGCATTTCGACCAACGGCACCCGCCTTGCCGCACTCGCCAAACCACTGCGGGAGGCAGGCCTGGCCACCGTGAACGTCAGCCTCGACGCCCTTGATCCAGGATTATACCACCAGATGACGGGCGGCACTCTCGGCCCCGTGCTGGCCGGAATTCGTACCGCCGCCAGTGCCGGCTTCGACCGGGTGAAGTTGAATTGTGTGCTCATGCGCGGCATGAACGAGGGGGAGATATGGCCACTCGTCCTCTTTGCGGCCGAGCACGGCTTCCCTTTGCGGCTGATCGAACTCATGCCTGTCACATCCGGCGGAGTTCTGACGGAACGAAATTTCATGTCATCCGCCGAGGCCATGGAACTTCTGCGCCAACGGGATCAACTCATCCCCCAACCAGAACGCCACGTCGGATTCGGCCCGGCAAAATACTACCAGCTCAGGCATACCGGCGCACTTGTCGGCTTCATCGGCGCCCTCACAAATCCCCATTTCTGCGAGACCTGCAACAAATTGCGACTCACTGCCGATGGCAAGGTCCGCCCCTGCCTGGCTGATCATGGGGAGATTAGCCTGCGCGAGACTTTACGGTGTGGGGATGGGGACACCGGTATTCGAGAGCTGTTACAATCCGCAGTCCTGGGAAAACCGCAGGAGCACCGGTTTCGCGGCGCATTCCAGCCCTGCCGCCCCATGACCGCCATCGGCGGATAGTTCCAACCCCGGAAGAGCCAACCCAGCATCGACGGATGGGTGACCTGACGCTATCTTTCCCGGAATGAATCTGGATTGGGACAGGCTGTGTGAGCTGGCGCAGGAGGAGGTGGCGGCGACCCTGGAAGCCCTTCCGGACACCCTTCGCGAGCAGGCTGAGAAACTGCCTCTCACGCTCGAGCGCACCCCCGGCCCGGATCTTGTCGCGGATGGAATCGCGCCGGACACCCTCGGCCTCTTCGTGGGACCGGACTTCGCCGAGGAGGGGATCGGCGCATCCCCCATCCCACCGCAGATCATTCTTTATCTCGAGAATCTCTGGGATTTGGCTGAGCAGGATGAGGAATTCTACCTGGAGGAGGTTCACACCACCTTCCTGCACGAGCTGGGCCATTACCTCGGGCTTGATGAGGATGAACTCTTCGAACGTGGCCTTGAATAGGACACCGGGGAAACCTTCACACCAGATGAAGCCAGGTCCCCCAAACCAACGGATGAGAGGTCGGTCCGGTCACGTGTTGTAACCGGCACAAACAAAGTGGGGACCTGACCCCATCTCCCGGGGGTCCCCCTTCGGGAATCCCCAAGGCCGTGCCTTGCCCCATCCCCCTCCGGGAATCCCAACGGGATTCTGCCATGAAGCCCGGCTGATGTTCCCCCTATATTTGTCAATTAAAGTGGGTTGTATATAATACAGACTGCTATTTATAGAGGTTTATCGGTTGTCTCTAATATATTGCTATTGTTCTTGCCCGCTTCCCTCCGAGTCCGTAGGGTTGGTCCATCGTGTTCATCAAACGCAACAAAACGGCACTCGCGGGCAAGGGTTACCAATCCGTCCTTCTGGTTCAGGGCAGGCGGGAGCAGGCAAAGCGGGCCCCTGGTC
>CAIWMU010000127.1 GCA_903913865.1 uncultured Verrucomicrobia subdivision 3 bacterium | reverse complement strand
GCTCTCCATCCAGTTCTGGACGGCTTGGGCTTTAAATGCAGGATCAAATTTCCGTTGGACTCTCTCCGGCACTTGTATGGTCGCTTTCATGGTTCAGTGTCTTCCTTAATTCACTGTCCGTCAATTCGGGGCAACCTCACTGCGGATGAACACAGATTCCGGAAGGAGTCCCCTCCCCCATCTGCGGTAATCTGCGAAATCTGCGGATGATTCCCCTCAATGGACCTGACGCCCGGATGGAGAGCTTCGCAGGAAACCGGAATTGACGAGGGATGGTTACAACCGTGCTTGTCGCCATGGATGCCCCATCCCAAATCCTTTCATTTCCAAAGGGATGGGGCGGGGTTAGGATACAGGCATGGCTTTGGTCCGGATTCTGGTGGATGGATACAGTTTGCTGCATGACTGGCCCGAGTTGGCGCCGGGCATGCCGCGCTTTTCAGCCGCCGCCCGGGATGAACTCATCCAGCGTTTGGGGGCCTATCAGGACACCTCGCACACACCCATCACCATTTTTTTTGACGGATCCCAGCCCCGGGGATCCCGTTCCTCCCCCGGCGGACCGCATCCGGTGGAGGTGCTTTATTCCCACCAGGGCCAGACGGCCGACCAGATGATTGAGCGGGCCGCACACCGGTTCCGCGAATATGGGGAGGTCATGGCGGTGACGAACGATATTGCCGAGCGCGAAACCGTGACCAGCCTCGGCGGTCTCGCCTGCAGTTGCCTGAACTTCATCAACATGGTGGATGGCGCCCTCGTCGAGTTGCGTGATGAAATCAAGCACCACAACCTGAAGGAACGGAACCGTTTCAACCGGAGGCGGCAATGATATTCCCCGAAACAATCCCCCCCGTGAACGAGCCATACCTCGCCACCAGCCTGGCCGGCAAAGGCTCCCGCCAGTCCGGGTGGATGTGGTCCATGCTGCTTTTGATCTGCCTGTCAGGGTTCTTCTGGCTTGGAGTCACCGCGCAAGCGGCTGCGCAGACGAAGCCGCCCGCCCCTCCCGAGAGCCGGTTTCTGATCATCCTCGAGGCATCCCAACCCATGCGCTCCCGGCTGGATGGAGTTTGCACCGCTCTCGATGCCCTGGTGCAGGACACCCTCCCCCCGCTCATGCGCAAAGGGGATTCGCTGGGAGTGTGGGTGTACAATCAGGAACTGTTCACAGGGGAATTTCCCCTGCACCGCTGGGCACCTGAATCGCAACCGGCACTGCGTGATCGCATCTTCAACTTTGCCAGAACCCGCCTGTATCAAAAAACACCCCGCCTTGGCAGGGTGGTGGATTCCCTGGAAGGGGTTATCAAGGATTCCCCCAGCCTGACCGTCTTCCTCATCACCACAGGGGATGAAGCATTGCCGGACCGTCTTGCGGGCTGGAACATACCCCCCGCTTCCCCGAATTCCCCCCAGGTGGCGGTTGGGGATCCGGCGCGCATCCAATCCCTGACCCCTTCGGTTCAATGGCGCAAGGAGCAGGAGCGGGCCCGGATGCCGTTCCTGATGGTGCTCCGCTACAGGGATGGGCACCTTTTCGACTGCAGCACCACCCCCGCCCCGTTCCCGGTGACACTCTCCCCCCTGCCCCCCCATGCCGTGCCCGTTGCAACAGTGGTCCCACCTGCGATCCATGCACCCACCAACCCGCCTCCGGCCCCCATCGGCAAACCCCTGATTCTCATCGGGCGGAAAACCCCAAAACCGGAGGATGTGCAGCAGACCCCGACAAACCTCCCGCCGAAAGTCGAACCCCAACAGGCCGCCACGCCGACAAACGCCACGCTGCCTGAGCCGGCGTTGCAGACTCCCCAACCCCCACCCGCAGCGCCGGCCATCGCGAAGCCTGAAAAGCCGGAACCTCCCGCAGCACCGCCGAACATCCCGAAGCCGGAGCCAACGCCAACCATTCCGGCTGCGTCTGAGCCGCCCCCGATACCACCCCCCGCGCCCACGGTGGCACAACCTGCCCCCCCGCCGCCCGAGCCCGTGGTCAAAATGCCCGGCGCCCCCACCAACAGTCCTCCGGATGTTTCCCCAACCACCCCGACCCCAACGGTTGTGAATGCCTCAACCGGGCCGACCCCGCCCCCCTCCCGCAGGGTGATCGGGCTGCTGACTTTGGTCATCGGAGTGGGGCTGTTCGCAACAGCCACATACCTGTTCATCGGACGAAGGCGAAAGCCGCACGTCAGCCTCATCACACGATCCCTCAAACACCCGAAAAAAAATGATCACACGTCGTAAATTCATCTCCAGCACCGCCGGGCTCGCGGCAGTCGCGGCCATCGACCTGCAAATTCCCTCCCGGCTCAGCGCAGCCGGTCTCCCGCATGCGACCGCAAAGAACCTGCCCCGCTGGCGCGGATTCAACCTGCTGGAGAAGTTCACCCAGCGCCCGGAGGGAAACCCGCCCTTTGCGGCGGAGGATTTCGAGATGATCGCCGGGTTCGGCTTCAATTTCGTCCGCCTCCCGATGTCCTACCTCTGCTGGAGCGATCCGCAGGACTGGCTGAAGTTCCGCGAGCCCGAACTGAAGCATGTGGATGCCGCAGTGGAATTGGGCCTGAAGCACGGCATCCACGTGAACATCAATTTCCACCGCGGGCCCGGCTACTGCGTGAATCCGCCAAAGGAACCGCTGGATCTTTGGAAGGATGAAAAGGCGCTCGAAGCCTGCTGCCTGCACTGGGCCCACTTTGCGAAGCGCTACAAGGGGATCAGCAACGACCGGGTGAGCTTCGACCTGCTCAACGAACCGCCGAACATCCCGGATGCCACTTACGAACGGGTTGTGCGGGAACTGGTCCGCGCCATCCGGGCGGAGGACAGCGGGCGGCTGGTCATTGCCGATGGTCTCCGCTGGGGGCTGGATCCCCTGCCCCGCCTGGCCGATCTTGGCATCGGGCAGAGCACCCGGGGGTATGAACCGATGCACATCACCCATTACAAGGCCAGCTGGGTTTCGGGCTCTGACAAATGGGCCGAACCCACCTGGCCGCTCAAGGAGGGGGACCGGGTGGTCTGCGACCGGGAGAAACTGCAGCGCGAGCGTATCGCCCCCTGGAAAGAGCTCCGCGCCAAAGGTGTGGGTGTCCACGTCGGCGAATGGGGCGCGTTCAACAAGACGCCCCACCACGTGACTCTGGCGTGGATGAAGGATTTTCTGGCCCTGTGGAAGGAGGCCAACTTCGGCTGGGCCTTGTGGAACTTCCGGGGCAGTTTCGGGGTGATGGAAAGCGACCGTTCCGATGTGGCCTACGAGACCCACCGGGGTCACAAGCTCGACCGGAAAATGATGGACCTGCTCCAGAACGGTTGATGCCCCGACCCGCGTGCAGGGGCATCCCGGGCGGTGCCCCTCACCAATCGGTGGAGCGGTAGTCCTTGAGGAATTTGCCCCAGATGTGGACGCCGGTGTTGAACCCGTCGATGATGGGATCCACGATCCGGGCGGCCCCATCCACAATGTCGAGCGGCGGGTGGAACTGGTGGTCGCGCACCTTGCGGCTCGCGATCTGCACGGGATCCTCGTCTGTGACCCATCCGGTATCCACACTGTTCATGTGGATGCCGTCCGCCTGGTAGTCTGCGGCGGAGGTGCGGGTCATCATGTTCAGAGCCGCCTTGGCCATGTTTGTGTGCGGGTGGCGGGTGGTCTTGAACTTGCGGTAGAACTGCCCCTCGACCGCCGACACGTTCACGATGTGCTTGTCCCGCTCCGGCGTGCGGAGCATGAGCGGCTTGAGCCGGGCGTTGAGGACGAATGGCGCGATCGCATTCACCAGTTGCACCTCCCACAGTTCTACGGAAGGCACCTCCGCCAGTGTGAACCGCCAGGAATTCCGGTCCCTCAAATCCACCTGCTGCAGGTCCTGATCCAGCTTGCCTGCGGGGAAGAGATGGTCCCGCGCCGCAAATTCCTCGGGCAGCAGCGGCACCTGCGAGAGGGCTGCGGCGTGCTTCAGCCCGACCAGTTGCGGGTCTCCCCCATCCCGCAGGGCGGGAGTGGAATCGCCCACAAGATCGTAGCCCCGCAACCCCTCATAGGCCCCCAGCAGGCGGGTGACCGGCTCGGCCAGGATCCGCAGGGGTCCGGTCTCCCGGGCCATCATATGCTGGTAAAACTCGGGCGGCCGCCGCACCGTCTGGCATGCGTTGTTGATGATGAAATCCAGCCGGTCCCGGGTCTGGAGCAGGTGCTGGCAGAATGCCTCCACACTGGGAGTGTGCCGGAGATCCAGCCCGAAAATCTCCAGACGATCCCGCCATTGCTCAAAATCCGGCTCCTGCGCATACCGCTCCGCTGAATCCCGGGGAAACCGCGTGGTCACGATGAGCCGGGCCCCGGCCCTCAGCAGCTTGATGCCTGTCTGGTAACCGATCTTCACCCGGCCACCCGTCAGCAGTGCCACCCTGCCCCGCAAATCGGCCAGTTCGCTCCGCTTGCGGTAATTGAAATCGGCACACTCGGGGCACAACTGGTCGTAGAAAAAATGGATCTCCGTGTAGTCCCGCTTGCAGGTGTAGCAGTTTTGCGGCTCAGGCACCGCACCCGGCGAGGGGGCATTGGGGGCCGCCTCCGGTTCGGCCTCACCCTCCCCGATTACCACAGGGGAAAAACCGGTGGGGGCAAAGATGTTCGGCGTCGTGAAAACGGGCCGGCTGCGGAGCTTGCGAATGCCTGTCTCGCTCAGAACCTTCTGGTTGCCCTCAATCCGCTGGGCCCGCCGATCCCGCTGGCGCTGCTTCACCATCCGCCGCCGGGCGGTGGCATCCGGACAGAAGATATCGCCCGCCGCCTCCAGCAGGCGCTTGCGCTGCTCCAGAGGCATCTGGGAAAGGAGCGTGCGGTTGCTGGAAAGGCTCTCCAGCATTTCGATGGCGGCCTGGACCTTATCCTCCATGCCAGTCGGCCCGGGAGCGGTGCCCCCCGGGTTGCTGTTCGTCGTTGGTTGCTGTTCTGTGTGTTCCTGCATTGGCGACACCCTTCGGGTCTCACAAGAACCATCCTGGCCCCCTGGACGTCGCGGCGAGGGTAGCTGAGCCGCGCCATGGGTCAAGCGCGCCGCACGGAGGCGGAGGTTCGTCCGGCGCGGTTGCATGAAGGGTTTAAGCGGGTGTTGGGAGGCGGCGCGTGGAGCAGGATGCTGTTGGGGATCTGCTGAGGGGGGTATGACCCTGTCGGGCGTGATGGGTTGGGAATTCTGTGGACCTGTTTTGCCCTTGCAGGGCGGTCTGAACTGTTTTTTTGTGTTCCTCTTCCCGGGCCTCCAGCCCGGGCTGCAACATACCAGGCTTACAGCCCGCCTGAAGTGGGAGCCCGTGATAACCGCTGTGTGTTCGCCCCTTTCGGAATGCCCTGTAAGGGCAAAATGTGACAGCCCGGCCTGCAAGGCCGGGGTGGACGGCCCCCGAAACCCATTCCAAAGCCCTGAATGGGCGTCACATTCTGAACATGAATAGGGTGCCCTCAAAAATCCGGGTGGCTTTGTTTCGGGTTTGTCTTCGGTCCAACAGGACCGGGCGATCTGGAAACCCGAGAAGATGAAGACCTTCAGCACCGCAAATCCATTGCCGCCCTGACTTGTCTCGCATCCGATCCGTTTCATGCAAACGCGCGGAGGTTCGTCGAACCCCCCAGCAACACCCCCCATCTGCGGACCTCTGCGAAATCTGCGTATCAATCCCATCCCACCCGATTTCAGTCACTCCCGAGGCCCCGGTCGGATGCGGGGCGAGCAGCAGCGTTGACCGTGGGACCGGTTTTGGGCATGATCAGATGGCCGGTGGGGCGGTTTGATGACTACCGGGACTTGAACTTGTTGATTGACCTATTGTAATTGAATATGAATCTGGATGCTGTTTACTCGGAATTGACATTGAAGACCAACGCCAAGGTGGCGCTGGTGGTGCTGGATGGGCTCGGTGATCTCGCAACGCGTGAGCAGGGCTACATGACCCCGCTGGAAGCCGCCAAGACCCCGAACCTTGACGCCCTCAGCAAGGACTCCGCCCAGGGAAGGCTCATCCCTGTGGCCCCCGGGATCACCCCCGGCAGCGGTCCCGGACACCTTGGCCTGTTCGGCTATGATCCGATCGAATTTCAAGTGGGACGCGGCGTGATTGAGGCCCTGGGTCTCGGCCTGACCCTGAATGCGGGGGATGTCGCCGCACGCGCAAACTTCTGCACCCTCGACGCAAAAGGGATCGTCACCGACCGCCGGGCCGGACGGATCGAAACCCCCGTGTGCGAGGAACTGTGCGCCCTGCTCTCCAAGAAGATCAAGAAGGTGGGCGACGCAGAAGTCATCATCAAGGCGGGCAAGGGCCATCGTTTCGTGGTGATCTTCCGTGGCAAGGGGCTGGAAGGGCCGCTGACCGATGCCGATCCGCATCGGGAAGGCCTCCCGGTTCCCACTGTGGAACCAGTGGATGCGAAATCCGCCAAGGCCAAGAAGGCGGCCAAGCTCGTGGCAGAATTCTATAAGGCAGCCCTGCCGATCATTGCCCAGAAGAAGCCCGCCAACGGATTCCTGCTCCGGGGCATCGCGCACCAGCCCGCCATCCCCACCTTTGAGGAGCGCTACAAGCTGCGGGCCGGATGCATCGCGGTTTACCCCATGTATAAAGGCCTCGCACAGCTCGTGGGCATGACCAAGCTGGAAGGACCCCAGACCATCGCCGAGCAGTTCGAGCGTTACGTCGCGGAATACGACAACTACGACTATTTCTTCATCCATTACAAATACACCGACATGTACGGTGAGGATGGCAACTTCGAGGCCAAAAAGAAGGCGATCGAGGATTTCGACGCCGCGCTGCCGATCCTGCTGAAGAAGATGCCGGATGTCCTGGCCATCACGGGTGACCACTCCACCCCGTGCATTGTCAAAGGCCACTCCTGGCATCCGCAGCCGGTGCTCCTGCACTCGGCGATCTCCGGCTCGGACAAGCTGGACCGCTTCACCGAGACCGGCGCCAATCGCGGATCCCTCGGCATTCTTGAGGCCAAATACCTCATCCGCCTCATGCAGGCGAATGGCCGGATGTTCGACAAATACGGCGCATAAAAGGCCTTGCAGAGCGGTTTCATGGGAGGCCGCCCGGGTTTTCAATCCGTGCGGCCTCCTTTTTGTTCCTTCCCTGCACCCTTGCGATCCCGGTGATCGGATGAATCCACTTGGCAAGGGCCAGCAGCTCCTCTTAGATAGGGGCAAGCAACACCACTTGAATGGCCAAACTGGTATTTGACATAGAGACATCGGCGCTGCCGATGGAGCGATTTGACGAGGCGCAACAGGAATACCTGTTCCGCGAGTGCGAACGCATCCCGGACCCCGAAGCGCGCGCGGTGAGGCACGCAGAGATCCAGCAACAGTTCAATCTCTGGCCCCTCACGGCGCAGGTGGTCTGCATCGCGATGCTCAATGCGGAAACCTCCCGGGGGCAGGTGCTCTTCACGGCGGAGGATTACGAGGAACCCGAGGGGGAGGCCGGACCGGTGGAGTATGTCCCCTGCCTCGACGAGGCCGAACTGCTGACCGCCTTCTGGGATGTCGCCAAACATTACGAAACAGTCATCACCTTCAATGGCCGCGGCTTCGATGTCCCCTTCCTCTACCTGCGATCGGCCTTGATGAATGTTCCAATCACGAGAAAGGACTGGCTCGGCTACCGTTACCAGACCGATCCCCACTGCGATCTGGCAGAGCAGTTCACTTTTTACAACGTCAGCGGCAGGGAAGGCGCCGCGCGGCGCTTCAATCTGGATTTTTATTGCAAGGTTTTCGGAATCGAGTCACCGAAGAGTCACGGCGTGAGCGGCCGGGATGTGAACCAGATGCTGGCGGAAAACCGGCAGCGCGAGGTGGCTGAGTATTGTCTGCGCGACGTGCAGGCCACTGTGCTCCTTTACCATGTCTGGCGGGACCGCCTTTCCGGCATCAAGTAGGCGGGATCTTGAAACCCACCCCTGAGCACCCACCGCACAAGCCCCCCGGCAGCCCAACGGATATCCTCATCTGTTATGCGGTCCGTGAGGAGGTGGGGCCCCGCACCCGGGCGTTGGGACATAGAATTCTGATCTGCGGAATGGGCGCACGGAACGCGGAACGAAGCATCCGCGAAGCCATCTCTGCACGGCGACCGGGCATGGTGATCACCTGCGGCTTCGCCGGAGGGTTAAACCCCGCTTACAAACTGGGGGATGTGCTGTTTGACGTTGACCTGGAATTTCCCCTCGCGATGCCCTCGGGCACGCACCCTGCCCGGTTTCACACTGCCCTGCAGGTCCTCGCCCGGGCCGGGGAGAAGATCGCCCTTCGAGAACGCACAGGGGATGACGCGGTGGAGATGGAATCGGGCCACATCCGGGCCATCTGTAAGGAATCGCGAATCCCCAGCGCAACCCTGAGGGTGATCCTCGACACCTCGGACGCGGATCTGCCGTTGGATTTCAACCTCTTCATGACGCCCGCGCAGAAGCTCGATTTTGCAAAGCTCGCCTGGGCGATTGCAAAGCGGCCGGGAATGATCAAGGGACTCCTCCGCCTGCAAAAGGAGAGCGCCCTCGCCCGTCTCCGGCTGGATGACTCCCTGGCCACCTTACTTTCCGGGAGCCGCTGAGGATGCGGGCGGGGCCGGCTCCTCCTTGGGTCGGATGTGTTCGCTGTAACTGATCAGCGCGGCCCCGATCATGATGCAGACCACGCCGGCCCACCGCACCCCGGAAACCTTCTCCTGCAGAAACCACATCGCGGCAAATGTGGAAAACACAAAGCTAAGCGCCGTCAGCGGCCAGAGGAACGTGATCTGGCTGCGGGACATTAAAATAAGCAGGCACCCGAAAAACAGTGCCTCAAAGAAAATGCCCAGCAGGATGCTGGGGTTTGTGACCCCGCTCTTCACCATGCGCAGCACCTCCGGCACGTTCACCTGGGTGATTTCCCCCATCTGGTTCATCCCCTTTTTGAGGAGCACCACGCCGATGCTTTCAAAGATCAGGCCGACGATGAGAATGGTGAGTAATTTGAGCAAGGTCATAAATCCTGGTAACGAATGAGTTGTATGCCGGTGGTCGAGACAAGACGCGCCACCTCCGGGCTGGTCAATGCCTCATGCTCCGCCCTGAACTCGTCAAGGGACGGATGTGAGTAAAGCTCGGAATCCCCCGGGGGCAGTGCCTGAAGCAACTTGAGGACGTAGTCTCCGGTGACCCGCGCGTTCTGCAGCAACCCGAAGACGCGCTCCGTGTAACGGATGCCAAGCGCATCCATCCGCCCCCGGGCACGCTGTGAGAGCAGGCCGAAGATCAATGCGTGGGAGAAGCGGTAGAACATGTGCCCCCGTGACAACGCCAGATTCAAACGCAGGGGGTCCCGTGTCAGCCGCACATGGCGGATTTGAAATTCCGCAGCCAGTTCCAGCAGGATGTTGTGGATCGTGGGATGCAGGTGCATGTGCAAATGCCCATTCACATGGTCCAGGGGAAGGCCGGTCTCCCTGAAGACCACCAACTGCTGGCGGATCTCAGCCCGCAACTGGGAGCGGAGCGCCGGGAGAAAGAAGTACCGGACCCCGGCAGCGACCGGACTTTCCGTAAACCGGCCCTGCGCATCCGCCAGGCCCGGTATCCGGTCAGGGGACAGCCCTGCCTTTCCGCAAAGCAATGAAAGATGCAACCCGACACCCAGTCGGGGATTGGCTTTCGCCAGCCGCACCGCCTCACCGCAGGAAGGTTCATTCACCATCAGGCTCGCTGTGGTGAGAATCCCCTCACGGTGCGCCTGGATGACCGATGCGTTGATGCTCGCGGAGCGGCCAAAGTCATCGGCATTGACGATCAACCGCCGCTTGGAGGCTTCACCGGTGGCCATAGTTGGCTGCTGCGGAACCCATGGAAATGCGGGCCCAGGTACGTCCCATGAGAAGCAACTTTTGGAACTTGGTAAGCCGTATCGGGCCGGAGGAAAAAACGTCCCAGGATCGGGCCTCAAGCTTTTCAAGCAATCGCCAATACACCGAACCCATGAGTTCGGCGGCGATCATGGCCCCGCGATCCTCCGGAGGAAGGGCGGCGCGGGCCTGACGGTAATAGTGCCGGGCCTGTTCCCCGATACTCGCGGCGAGCGCCTTGTATTGCGGAACGAGCCGAAGCGCGAGGATGTCCTCCTCACGCACCCCGAAGCGGGCCAGATCATCCTGCGGCAGGTAGATCCTCCCCCGGCGCGCATCCACTGCGACATCCCTGAGGATGTTCGTCAACTGAAGGGCCTTGCCGAGATGCACCGCATAATCCCTGGAGGCGGGACTTTTGTGGCCAAAAATCCGGATACTGAGCAACCCAACGACCGATGCCACCCGGTAACAGTAAAGCTCCAAATCCTCCCGGTTCCGGTAGCGGGTGATTTCCAGATCCATCTCGACCCCGTCCAGCAGGGCATCGAAATGCTGGCGGTCGAGTCCGTAGGTGTGGATGACCGGTTGCAGCTCCTTGATGACCGGCAACAGGGGAACTTCGGTGCCATAGGCCCGGCCCAGATCCTCACGCCACTCCGCCAGATGTGCACGCCGCTCCGCCACCGGACGGGCATCCTCATCAGCAATGTCATCCACCTCCCGGCAGAATGCATAAAGCCCCGCCATGGCCTCGCGCCTGGGCTTGGGCAGGAGGATGAATGCCAGGGCCAGGTTGGACGCGCTTTTGCGCGTGATCGTCTGGCTGTGTTGCATGGATCAGGGAATGGGACCCACCGTGGGATGCTCCCGTGGGGCAGGCAGCCCGCCGGTTTCGGCCAGGGTGGGATTCCTGGGCCGGTGCTCCCGCCGCTGCTTCTTCCACTTGCGCCGCTTGCGCTGGGGTTCAGTTTCCCGCCGGGCCTTCCCGCGTGACCTCCGCTTTTCAGAGGGTGTGTGAATGAACAGGGCCCAGATGACCGCGATAAACGCGAGCACCCCGAGGACCAGCAGGGCAATAATGATCTGCTGGCGGCCGGTGGAAAGCTGTTGCCAATGGTTGATAAGTTCGTGCATGGGGATTAATTCTACGATGGGTGGGGGCTTCTCATGGTCCTACGAGGATCGCCCCCCCTCCGGCGAGGAGGGTTCTTCATCGTCCAACGACGCCGGAACGTTCACGCGCTGCATGCGATAGCGGAGCGAGTGGCGGCTGACCTTCAGCATGTCGGCTGTCTTGGAGATGTTGTATTCGTTCTGGTCCATCAACTGCAAAATCAGGTTCCGCTCATAGGCGATTACCATCTCATCCAGAGACAGACCCGGCTCTATCTTCAGGGCGTTGCTCCCGTAGTGCAACCGATTCTCGAGGGTGAAATCCGGCAGGCTCTCGGACTGGATCTCACCATGTGTCTCAAGAATCATCGCCCGTTCGATCACGTTGCGCAGTTCGCGCACATTTCCGGGCCAGCGGTGCAGGATCAGTTTTCCCCGGGCCGACCGGGATATTCCCCGCGTGGACTTGTTGAGACTGGCCCCGAAACTCTTTAGGAAATACTCAGCCAGCAGGAGCACGTCATCACCCCTGTCCCGCAGCGGTGGAAGACGCATCTGGACCACGTTGAGCCGGTGGAATAGATCCTCCCGGAACTGGTCCTCCCGGATCGCCTTGATGACATCCCGGTTGGTTGCCGCGACGAGCCGCACATTGACGCGCAGTTCCTGGGTGCCACCCACCCGGGTGAAACTGCCATCCTCCAGAAACCTCAGCAACTTGGCCTGGAGTGGCCTGCTCATGTCGGCAATCTCATCCAGAAAAATCGTCCCGCCATCCGCCTCCTCCACCCGTCCCAGTTTCTGCTTCAGGGCACCCGTGAAGGCCCCTTTTTCATGCCCGAAAAGTTCACTCTCCAGCAGGGTGTCCGGAATGGCGGCGCAATTGATCCGCACATAGTTTTCCTTCCGGCGCTTGCTCAGGCTGTGCAGGGAACCGGCAACGAGTTCCTTTCCCGTGCCGCTTTCACCCAGCACAAGCACCCGGGCATCGGTGGGTGCCACGGTCTGGATCAACTGGCGCAATTCCTGGATCTTGGTGTGATCCCCGACAATGTGCTCCACCCGGTAGGTTTCCGATGCCCGTGCCCGCAGGGTGGCATTCTCCTGCAGCAGCCTGTAGCGCTCGCTGCAACGGGAGACTGCATGAAGGAGTTCCTCGGGGGCGAAAGGTTTCGCGATATAATCCATCGCCCCGGCCTGAATTGCCTCAACCGCCAGCTTCGGTGTCGCGTAGGCGGTGATCATCAACATCGGCAGGTCCGGCCATTGTGACCGCGCCCGGCCAAGAAAGTCGTAACCGCTCATGCCACCCAGGCGTGCATCGGTGATCACCATGAGGAAATCCTCATGGGCCAGGGCGGTCAACGCCTCCTCGCCCGATTCGACCATCTGCACCTTGTATCCCTCATCAGCCAGAACGGTCCTGAGGGAGAGGCGCATGTTCTTCTCGTCATCCACCACGAGAATCGCTGGAAGTGGTCCACTCATGGCAGGCAGCCATCCTTCCCGGCGGTGCGAAATGCCGGCACACGAGACCCGGCCTGCCAGAGTCGCTGGCAGAGGTCCGGGGCGGCTGCATGACCGTCATAAATCATATGGATTTTTCCATTCGCACAAATGTCTTCGCGGGGAAGAATAATTTGAACTCGGCCCCTTTTCCAAGCTCAGATTCCACATGCACCCGTCCCCCGTAGAGTTCGACGTTGTGCTTCACTGTGGAAAGTCCCAGCCCCGTCCCCTTCTCCTTGGTGGTGTAGTAGGCCTCAAAGACCCGCTCCAGCCTGTCCGGTTGGATTCCCGGCCCGTCATCCTGAATCCCAACCTGGATCGATTGGTCAGGCAGGCATTCGGCTGCGACAGTGATCGTTCCGCCGCGCGTGCCAATCGCTTCCCGCGCGTTTTGCAGCACATTGACAAAGATTTCGGCCACATGCCGACGCTGCATCAGCAGGGGCGGAAGGGTCTCGCCGTATTCCCGGCGCACGATCACAGGATAACCGGCTGCGGACGGGAAAACCCGGTCAATGGCCAGATCCAGTTCACCCGCAACATTCACCCGCTCAACCCTGCCCTCCGCCAGTTGGGCGTAACCCATGATCTGGGTGATGATCCGGTCCGACCGGTCCACTTCCTCCTGAATGATCGAAATCTGCTCCCGAACATCTGTCTTTCCCTGCTTCAACGCCTTCTGCAGGGAAAAAGCCGCATTGTTGATGATTGCCAGCGGGTTTTTGATCTGGTGGGCAATTTCCGCAGCCAGACGCCCTGCCGAACGCAGCTGCCCTTCACGGGCCGCAAATTCCCGCATCTCCTCCTCAGCCAGCCGCTGCCTCTCCAGCAGAACCTGCACACCATAGGAGCACACCGTCATGAGCAGGAGCAGGAACACCCGCAGCAGCAGAGGCTCAGCCGGATTGTCCATTGGCTCCGAAAGCCCGGATGCCTGCCGCGAATCCTCAGGAAGATTCCCCACAACCGCCAGGGCCACCACGCCCGAAAGGACATAACAGGCGCTCAGGGTCAGGTTGAGCATCAGCTGGGATGCCGCCCTGGGCACGCTCACAGCGCTTCTCATGATCAGGGCCAGGAACAACCAGTAGAGAATGCTGTCATAACCTCCAGTGACCAGCGTGAGGGATGACAGGAACACCCCGTCCACCAGACAGATAATGAACACCGCCCACTCCACAACGGCCAGGGGAACCTGCCTTGCACGAAACAGAAGGCCCGTCACCACCAGATTGATCGCCACATAGACCCAGAACAGGTATTGTGTCGATTGCACCGCTATGTCCAGCGCGGACAATACGCGTCCAATCCAGGGCCTGAAATAGAAGGAATAGAGCAGCATCGCCACCCCGGCGGCCTTGAGCGGCAGGATGATGTCCCGCTCCATCAACTCAATGCGCTGCAACAACTGGGGAGCATCCGGTGGCGGGATCTTCACCAGCGCCAGCATCCGGTGAAGCAACGTGCGGGCGGAGTTGGCAAGCCGCCCCAGCCTTCCCCGCTTGATCCAATAGAGCAAGCCCGATGCTGGGAGTCCCCTCTGATTCCCAGCTTGGATTGGCTTGCGATGTTCCATCATTTATCCCGGTAAAAGCCGCCCCAAAGCCATTCTTCAGCCTGCGCCAAGGAGTTGCCAGGCCCGCTCCGCCACCTGATCCACCGGCCACAACCGGCCAATCCCCTCGTAACCGCAGGAAAGCAGGCCGGTTTCAGGCCCGATAAATTCAGCCCCTCGTTCAACAAGCGTGGCCACATGGCCCTGGGTCGCGGGGTGGAGCCACATCTTGCCATTCATCGCCGGGGCAATCAGCAGTCTTGCCTTGGGATTCAGGGCCAGCGCGATGCAGGTGAGTGCGTCATCCGCCAACCCGAGGGCAAGCCGGGCGATCGTATGCGCGGTGGCGGGCGCCACGAGCAGCATGTCGGCCTGATCCGCCATCTCGATGTGTGAAGGCTTCCAACCCTCCTCACCCTCAAAAAGATCGGTCACCACCTTGTGCCTTGAGAGAATTTGAAACGGCATGGGGGTGACAAATTTCAGCGCATCCGCCGTCATCACCACCCGCACATCACCCCCCTGTTTCGTCAACAGACTGGCCAGATCCACAGCCTTGTGGGCTGCAATCGATCCGGTCACCCCAAGCACAATCATTTTGCTCATCGCACGTTTCAGATTCCGGGCGCCTTTGATCGCCCTGTCCGCATTCGTTCCACTTCGAGAATCGCCCGCATGCGGCGCAGATCCTCCGGGATGGTTCCGCTCGTCAGCAGGTAGTCAAAGTGCTTCCACTCCGCAACTTCCTGACGGGCCACCCCCAACCGCTTCTCGATCACCTCCGGCAGGTCTGTGCCCCTCCGGCGGAGTCGCTCCTCAAGCACCGCAAAGGAGGGGGGGCAGAGGAACACCGTCACGAGCGCCCCGGTCAATTCAACATCACCGGCTATTGCCGCACGGATGGATGCAGCCCCCTGCACATCGATATTCAGAAGAACATCCCCCCCTTTTCGCAGCCGGCTGGTAACCTCCGATTTCAGGGTCCCGTAGCTGTTCCCGTAAACAGTGGCATGCTCAAGGAAAAGGCCCTCAGCCACCCATTGATGGAAGGTGGAGGCAGCCAGAAAATAGTAATCCACACCATCCTGTTCCCCCGCCCGGGGTGCCCGGGTGGTGCAGGTGATGGCGCGGGTCAGCCCCGGCTCCGCCGCAAGCAATTCCGTGCAGACGGTTGTCTTGCCCGCCCCGGAGGGTGCGGAGATCAAGACCAGCACACCTGTCCCGCAGGCTGCCGCCCCGGGCGATTTTGATTGGGAAATATCGCTGCTCATTCCACGTTTTGCGCCTGTTCGCGGAATTTCTCCAATTCCGCCTTCAAGTTAACGATGTCCCGGGAGATCAGGCTGTCATTGGCCTTGGATCCGATGGTGTTGATCTCACGGTTCATCTCCTGGGCCAGAAAATCCAGGGTGCGCCCCACCGGCTCGGAAGCCTTGCGACAATCCTCAAACTGCTTGAAGTGGCTCTCCAGCCGGGTCAACTCCTCCGATATGTCAGACCGGTCTGCAAAGTAAACCACCTCCCGGATCAACCGCTCGTCGTCCAGAGCGGGGCTCTCCAAACCGGCCGCCTTGATCCGCTCCAGCAATTGGGCTCTAAACCGTGCTGTCACTTGCGGGGCCTGCTTCTGAATGGATGCCACCGATTTTTGCAACTCTTTCACCCGCCGGGCGAGGTCCGCCTCCAGATGGGCCCCTTCCCGCTTCCGCATCGTCAACAGTCCGGAAACCGCCTTGGTGAGGGCCTTTTCAACAGCCGGCCAGAAGTCCCCATCCACAAGCTCATCATCTGTCTGGATCACCCCGGGCGCACCGGCGACCTGCTCAAGGGTCGCAGTCCCGGTCAGTTTGAGTTCCTTGGCCAACCGGTTCAGTTCCTTGGCGTAAGCCTTTGCCAGTGGCACATTCACATGCACTCTGGCTGCAGCAGCCCCGGCACCGGAGTGCAGGCTCACGCGCCCCGTCAGGCGCCCGCGCCCGATGTGGCGGTTCAGAACATCCCGCATCTGGGCCTCCAACACCTCAAGCTGGCGTGGAAGGCTCAGGCTGATCTCGCTCTGCTTCCGGTTCACGGAACTCAGTTCCACGGTCACCTTGAACCCGCCTTGGGAACATTCGCCCCGTCCATAACCCGTCATTGAATTCATCGCCCTCCAATATGCTGAACCGCCCCATCCAACGCGAACCCAAAAGCAAAGGGGTCAGTCCTCACTATTGACAGTAACCTACCCCACCCTCCAAAAAATCCTCCCCTCCGGGTTGAATCTTGCCACTTCTTGGCTACTGTTGCCCCCATGGTTGGGACAAAAAAGCAACAAGTGGCGAAGGTGTGCAGGCATGAGTGAGCCGGCACGCCGATTGCAGTGGATGATCTGGTTCGGGGTGGGCACGACGGTTGTCCTGCTCCTCCTGTCCCTGTCCTCCTTAAGCATGCAGCGCCGGGCGGGTGGCGATCTCCCTGATTACGGCCCGATCGCAGATTTCACCCTCACCAACCAGGCCGGGCAGCAGGTTACCCTCAACGATCTGCGGGGCAAGGTATGGGTGGCGGACATCATCTTCACCCGCTGCGCCGGTCCATGTGTGAAAATGACCCGCCAAATGAAGGAATTGCAGGATGCACTCGCATCCTCATCCGCCGTTCACCTTGTATCGCTGACAACCGATCCGACCTTTGACACGCCGGCCGTTCTTCACCAATACTCCCAACGATTCACAGCAGATTCCAGCCGGTGGTCGTTTCTGACCGGCACTCCATCCCAAATCGCCAGCCTCGCAGCAGGATCCCTCAAGTTGACGGCCCTGGAAAAAGCCCCAAAGGACAGGGAAACTCCTGAGGACCTGTTCATACACAGCACCATTTTTGTGCTCGTGGACAGGCACAGCCGACTCCGGGGAGTTTTCGAGACCACGGGGGATGACATTGATCCAGCCGCCATCAAGGCGAAGATCCTTGGGGCTGTGCATACGTTGGAGAAGGAATTATGACGCTGGCAGATCTTCCCGCAGTCAACGCCACCTTGAACGGTCTGAGCGCCATTTTCCTGGCACTGGGCTTTTACCACATCAAACGGGGGAACAAGCAGGCGCACCGGAAGTCGATGCTGGCGGCGTTCGGCACATCTATTCTGTTTCTCATCTGCTACCTGACCTACCACGCATACGTGGCATGGGTGCTGAAGCGTGGGCCCACAGTGTTCAGGGATCCTGCCTGGTTCCGGCCAATCTACCTGTCCCTCCTGTTGTCCCACACGCTTTTGGCAGCGGCCATCGTGCCGATGATCCTGATTTCCATCTGGCGCGCAATCAAGGGCCGCGAGGAGGCTCACCGGAAGATCGCCCGCTGGACCTGGCCCCTCTGGATGTATGTCTCCATCACCGGGGTTCTGATCTACTACCTCCTTTACATCAAGTTCCCCCAGCACTGACTCGGACATTATCTTCGACGGCCTGGGGTCCCCACACCGTGGACCAATTCCTTCACCCTGCCGATGGGCTGTCTTCAGCCCTGATAACCATTGCTTTTGGTCCGGTCTTTGGGAATCTGGATCAAGATGAACCATGCCCGAAAGATAGCCCTGACATCGTTGCTGTTGAGTTGCTTCCTGCTGAGCGCCACCGGAGCAGCCTCAGCGGATTCAAACCCGCCCACCGGAGTGCCGGTCGAGATGTCCCCCCGCGAAGCCCTGCCGCAAAACGGGATTCTGGAGGGTGCCGCTGCCGGTCTGTTTCCCAATACCACGAAGGACTGCACCCGGGCATTTCAGGCCGCTCTCGAAACCACACGACTGCACCCGGGCACGACCCTGAAATTGATACCGGGCAACTACCACTTCTGGCCCGAACATGCCGCCAAACGCAAACACTACCAGTCGAACACAGATGCCGTTGTCCCGAAGTCCTATGCCCTGCTGATTGAAGGCCAGAGTGGCACCGTTATTGATGGCGGTGGGTCCACCCTGTTGTTCCACGGACCGATGACGGCCCTTGGCGTGGATGGTAGCGCGAATATCACCATTCGCGGGCTGAACATCACCACCCCGCGACTTCTCACGTCGCAAGGCACGGTCGTGGAAACCGGCGCCGATTACATGGTGCTGGAGATGGATACGAACCGGTTCCCCTATGTGATGGAGAACGGTCGCCCGCTTGCCAACATGGAGGGAAGCCTGTCCCGGATCTGGGGCCGGATGGAATACGACTCGATCGATCAACGGTTCTCCCACCCGGAAGCCGGGGGGATTACCAAGGCGGAGGAATTAGTCCCGGGCAGGCTCAAAATCCCGGCCAACCCGGCGGCCGCACGCAAAGGCAACATCCTGGTGCTGCGCCATCATGAACGCACACATGCCGGCGTGTTCATCATCGGTTCCAAGAATGTGAGATTTGAGGACGTCGAGGTTTGGGGGACCGCAGGCCTGGGCATTCTGGCCCAGCACAGCCGGGACCTCACCTTTTTGCGTGCCAACGTCCGCCCCCAACCTGGGACCGGCCTGGTCTGCGGTCCCAAGGATGACGGGTTCCACTTCTCCGGTTGCGCGGGGCACATTCAAATCGACTCCTGCATTGTGGCAGGGACGGCCGATGATCCCATCAATGTCCACGGCACATGCCTTCCCGTCGTGGAACAGACAGGTCCCTCAACCATCAGGGCAAAGTTTGGCCACGGCCAATCCATCGGACAGGCACTCTGGGGAAAGCCGGGAGATGTCATCGCCGTCATCGATCGGGAGACCCTTCTCCCAATCCAGTGGAACAAGGTCAAATCCTGCTCCCTGCCCGATCCGAAAACCGTGGAGCTTGAATTCGCCAAACCCTTCGCCAAACCTGTGGACCAGACACACGCTCTGGAGAACATCTCGGATACCCCGAGCGTGTCAATCCGTCGATGCAACTTCAGCAACGGACGCGCTCGCGGCATTCTCTGCTCCACCCCGGGAAAGGTGATCATCGAGGAGAACACATTTACCATCCACGGGGCGGCAATTCTGATACCGGGCGATGCCAATGGCTGGTTCGAGTCGGGCGCAGTCAAGGATGTCACCATCCGCAACAATGTCTTTGAAAACTGCCTCGTCGCCGACAGCCAGTTCTCGGATGGCGTCATCGCCATCTGGCCGGAACTCCACCGCCAGGTGCCCGGACATCCATTCCACCGCAACATCCGGATCGAGGGCAACACCTTCAAAATTTTCGACCGCCCCATTTTATACGCATCTTCCGTGGATGGGCTGTCATTCACAGGAAATACCCTCATCCACACTGAGGCTTTCAAACCGTGGCACCGCAACCGCTATGCGATCACCCTCAAGAACTGCCTGAAGATTAAGATCCAGGACAACCAGATGCGCGGCACCCTGCTGGACAACCGAATCCATTGTGAATCGACCCCGGCCGGTGAAGTTCGCATCGGGCATCTCGATCCGTTTTCCCTGGAGGCAGGGACTGCGCCTTCGAGCGAATCACCCAAGGCCCCAAAAAGCCCCAAAAACCGGGCTGCAGGCAAAGGTTGACCGGATCACCTGTTATGCCCCGCCCCGAGCAACACAACTCCCCGGAATTCCCAACCCGACAGGGTCATGCCATCCTCCCCGCCATCGCGGTGGCACTCCTCCTCCTTTTCCCCACCCTTGCCCGATGCGCCCCACAGACAGACACCGGTTCGGTGGCGAATTCCGATCCCTTCGGCTGGAACAACATCGAGCCGGCAGCCCGACCGAGGGCATTCTGGTGGTGGCTGGGGAGTTCTGTAAGCAAGCCGGAGATTGACCGTCAATTGCAGTCGCTCAAAAACGCGGGTTTTGGAGGCTTGCTTGTATGCCCGTTGTATGAGTATTCAAACCCGGTCCTGCCTTCCATCAAATACCTCTCAACCGATTGGGTGGACATGTTCAAGTATTGCTGCGACCGCGGCCGGGAACTCGGCATCAGCATTGACATGACCGTGGGAGGCGGATGGCCGATGGGAGGTCCGTGGGTCACAAAAAACAATGGGGAGCGCTACCTCCGACTTGAAAAGAGACATGTGGTGGTCCGCCCCGGACACCGGCTCGACCTTTCAGATGAGAACGGGAAGGACCCGATTGCCTGCGTCTCCTACCTCAAGAGCATGGATCTGCCAGCACCCGGCCCGGCAACGGTCATCACCCCAAAAAATCTTGGCCATGGACAAGTCTGGCAAGTGCCGGAGGGGACCTGGGATGTGCTGATTTCGAGGATGGGCTACACACGCTTTGATGTCTATGTGGCCGGACCGGGAGGAGTGGGTCCGGTTTTCGATTTCTGGTCTGCGGAGGCCTTTACCAATCTTGTGGAGCCATTCTCCGGTTTGCTGCGCGAGCTGGGAACATCAAGACCCACATACACTTTCTGCGATTCCTACGAGGGCCGTGGTGGGTCAACGCCCGGAATGTTCAGGGCCTTTACGGAGGCGAACGGCTACGACCTGCGCCCATTCCTGCACCAACTCCTCAAGGAGAACGACTCGCCGGAGAACCGGCGGATCTGGCACGATCACCGTTATGCCATCAGCAGGATGCACGTGGGATTCACCCGCCGGTGGACACAGTGGGCGCACCAGCAGGGAGTGCAAACCATGTATCAGTGGATCGGAGACCCCGCAAATCCATTGGACACCTGCGCGGAGGTGGATCTGCCTGATGCGGCGCCGTCAGCTGTTTCCGCAGCCCATATCATGGGCAAGCGGCTCGTTTCGAATGAGACGTTCACATGGGGTGCGGGCCATGACTTCAACGGCAGCCTCGACTATTTCAGAAAGGCTGCGGACTCCAGAAGCGGCGTAATGGGCGGCGTCAACATGGCGGTGTATCACGGAGTGCCCTTCACCCCGCTCGCAGAACCATGGCCGGGCCCCATGTATTATGCCGGGGCAAATTTCAGCGAGACCCAACCCTGGTTCCGACATGTAAGCCACCTCAACACCTATCTGGCCCGACTGCAGCAAACACTGCAGCACACCCGGCCGGATGTGGAGGTTTTGATCCTCTCCTCCATGCACGACTGCTGGCTCGGCCACAACACGAACGGCTGGCAGGCGGGGCAGCCATTGGTCTGGCGCAACAGTGAGCATCCCGGGGAGGGTGGTGTTGCCATCGCAGCCACTCTGGGCGCGTTGCTTGATAGTCAGGGCATCCAGGCGGATTTCTGCTCCGACAAACTCCTTCAGGAAGTGGTGCGGGCCAAGGGCGGCCGGCTGGTGACACCCGGAACATCCTACAAGGTTTTGATCATTCCGCCTCTGGGCTGTGTCGAACCGGAAACGATCAGGCAACTGGAGCAGCTCGCCGCCGGGGGATGCACCCTGCTGTTTATTGGCCCGATCCCCCGCTCGATCCCGAAGCGCCTGCCACTGGTGCAGGACACCAGCGGCAGCACCAACCGCCTCCATCAACTCATCCTGGCCAGAGCCGCACCCCACTCGGATGCCGCAGCCCCGGTCTACCAGCTCAATGATTCTTCCAGCGATGCATTGACCCGATTCCTCATCAGTAAAGGGGTGCAACCCGATGGATTGCCCGGAAGGCTCGCGATGCTCCGGGCGACCCATGGGCAGGATCCTCTCTACTTCTTTAAGAACGAGTCCGGAGATCAGAAGGTGGATGCCTGGGTCCCACTCCAACACAAAGCCAAACACGCCGTCATTGGCAATGCCCGCACCGGGTCCATCGGATTGGCTCAATCGAAACCCTCCACCAACGGCACATCGGTCCACCTGGTTCTTGAACCCACCGAGGTTCTCGTCGTCCGGCTCACCGATCAGCCGGTGAGCACCTTGAAACAACTGAACCCCTCTCAAACGCCTGCGCGGACGGAAATTGTCAAAGGTCCCTGGGCCTTGTCCTGGACTGACTACCAGGGGGCGTCCCATGGCTCTTCGATCAATGAATTGGCATCATGGACTCAGCTGGCCGGTCTGGAGCTTTACAGCGGAAGCGTCGGCTACGAAACCTCCCTCGTGGTCAAGCCGGAGGAACTGTCCGGCCTTTGCGAATTGGATCTGGGAGCAGTGCATGAATCTGCAGATGTGTGGGTGAACGGTGAACATGCGGGATGCATCTGGACCACCCCCTATCGTCTGGACATCACCCGCCACCTCCACCCCGGACGGAACACGCTCCGACTGAATGTTGTGAACCTGGCCCAAAACCGCATCATCGACATGCAGCGAAATCACATCCCCTGGCAAAAATGCCGGCTCGAAGAAAACGACTTTCAAGGCTACTGTGGGCAACTGAGACTCGATAAACTCACACCGTTGAAGTCCGGCTTGCTGGGCCCCGTAAAATTGCTCAAACACCCGAGATCATGAAGATGACTGAACGATCCCCCTGCCATCCGCAACCGCGAAAGAAACCCGCCGGGCTCATCCTCCTTCTGGTTCTCTCCCTTCTCGCGATGCCCGGCCATTTGTCGGCACAACAACCCATCCCAAAGACGCTGGGTGGCATGAACTACAAGGCGGTATTCGAAGCCCCGCCACGAAATGTCCCCACCAAATCCATGCCGGATGGACCGCTATTGGGAAACGGTGACGTGGGCGTGGTGCTGGCAGGCCCCCCCGAGGCCCAGCGCTTCCATATCGGGAAGAATGATTTTTGGACCCGCCACCCCGGCAATGCCAGCATCATCACCGTGGGCACCGTCTCGATCTTCATACCCGAATTGCAGGGGGCCAGCTATCATCAGGAGCAAAATCTCGCGACCGCACAAGTGGAGGGGACGTTCACGAAAACCGGTCTGACAGTCAGAACCCGATCCTGGGTGGATTCAAACAAAAACCTCCTCCTGACACGGATCGAATGCGAGGGATCGCCCATCAACATCTCCATAGACGCCTCACCCGGGGAGGCCCCAGCGCCAGGGGCACAGGCAAAAGGCTCCCCAGATCATCCGGCAACCGCCTCCAATGCACTCGGAATATGCTGGTTTACCCGGACTGCGGACAAGCTGCCCGGGCACAGCCGGAAGGTGACGGTGGCAACCCGGATCCTCGGCAGCAGCAAACCACAGACGACCCTGAAACCGGGCACAACTGCCACGGTCGTCACATCCATCCAGAGCGATTTGGATGCTCCGGAGTTCACAAGAAGAGCCCGAAACCAGGTGTCCAGCCTCACAGAGGCCGGAGTCGAGGACTCTGCAAAGCGGCACGGAGTCTGGTGGCGGAGGTTTTGGGAACGTTCCTTCATCGAAATTCCGGACAAGGAGATTGAGAAACGGTGGTATGCGGCACTCTACACCCTCGCCTCCTGCAGCCGGGCCGGGAAGGTTGCCCCGGGACTTTGGGGTAACTGGATCACGACAGACAACCCAAACTGGCACGGCGATTTTCACCTGAACTACAACTTTCAGGCCCCCTATTACCTCGCATACAGCGCCAATCATGTCGAACTCTCCCTGCCGTTCTACAAGGCCATCCGTGAATCCCTGGGAAATGGCCGTGCAATGGCCAAACGCCATGGATGGAAGGGAGTCCATTTTCCGGTCTGCATCGGCCCCTGGGGACTTTCCCCGGAACCCTCCGATGGGGACTGGGGCCAACGCTCCAACGCCGCCTATGTTGCACTCAATTTCATATGGTACTGGCAATATGCCCAGGATGAGCCGTTTGTCCGGAAGTTCATATATCCCTACCTGCTTGAGGTGGCCGCATTCTGGGAGGATTATCTCAAGCTCGAGGATGGCCGCTACGTCATCCACAGCGATTCCATCCATGAGGGATCCGGCCCGGACTTCAATTCATTGCTCTCCCTGGGGCTGGTCCGTGCCCTGTTCACCAACACCCTCGCCATGAGTCGGGATTTGGGGCTGGATGCCGACAGGCGCGCAAAGTGGGAGGATATTCTTGCGCGGATCAGCGCGTTCCCCCTGCAGGAAAGGGACGGCAGGACCGTGTTCCGTTATTCTGAGAAAGGCATGGGGTGGAACGATGGCAACACGCTCGGCATCCAGCATATTTTCCCGGCCGGGGCGATCGGTTTGGACAGTGATCCAAAGTTGCTCGAGATCAGCCGCAACATGATCGAAGCCATGCACCGTTGGACGGATGGCAACGGATTCTCCTCCTGGTATGCCGCCTGCGCCAGAGTCGGCTATGACCCCAAACGCATCCTTTCAGGCATGCGGCACGAATGCGACACCCGATCCGCCCCGAACCTGCTTCTCCAATATGGGGGCGGGGGCATCGAGAATTGCAGCGGCTTCCTGGCCATCAACGAGATGCTCCTCCAGAGCCATGAGGGTATCATCAGGCTCTTCCCCTGCTGGCCCCGGGACCTGAACGCACGGTTTGGAACCTTGCGCACAGTGGGAGCCTTTCTGGTCTCCGCCAGACTGGATGCGGGAATCATCGGGGGAGTCACCATCACCAGCGAAAAGGGGGGCCCCTGCCCGATTCTCAATCCCTGGCCACAGTCGAAAGTTCAGGTCACAAGAAATGGCCAACGATCTGAAATTGTCTCCGGCGAGCGGTTCAGCCTGAAGACCTCAAACCACGAGACTCTGGAACTCGAGCCCTCCAGATAAGCCACTCAATAAAACATACCGGATTATCAACATGAAAACGCTTCAATTTCCAAAGGCTTTCACAGCCCATAATCGACCGGCGAACAGGGCCATTCGGAGACTCGATCTCCTCGCCGTCCTGGCTGTGACCTGCCTCATGCCACAGACAGGGACAAGCGCATCCGCCACAAACCTTCCCCCTCCGGTCCCCACCCAGGGACAGCTTGAATGGCAGCGCCATGAACTCATCGCGTTTGCCCACTTCGGCATGAACACCTTTTCCGACCGCGAATGGGGTGACGGGCGGGAGGATCCCAAACTCTTCAACCCCACTGATTTTGACGCCAACCAGTGGGCCGAAGTGCTCAAGGATGCCGGAGTGAAACTGCTCATCCTCACAGCCAAGCACCATGATGGATTCTGCCTCTGGCCATCCCAATTCACCGGGCACTGTGTCAAAAACTCCCCCTGGCGGGATGGCAAAGGAGATGTCGTCCGGGAAGTCGTCGATGCCCTGCGAAAGAAGAACATCCGTGTCGGCCTCTACCTCTCCCCCTGGGATAGGAATCAGCCAACCTACGGGGACTCCCCCAAATACAACGAGTTCTTCCGGAACCAGCTTCGCGAACTCCTGACCGGATACGGAACCATCGACGAGGTCTGGTTCGACGGTGCCTGCGGCGAGGGGCCGAACGGAAAGAAGCAGGAATACGACTTCCCAAGTTACTACGCCTTGATCCGCCAACTGCAACCCAGTGCCCTCATCGCCATCTCCGGCCCTGACATCCGCTGGGTTGGCAACGAGTCTGGCGTGGCCCGGGAGGATGAATCCTCCGTGGTTCAGCGCGATGGCCAATGGGTCTGGCACCCCGCCGAGTGCGATGTCTCGATCCGCCCCGGATGGTTTTACCACAAAAGCGAGGACACCAAGGTGAAGTCGCTCGCCACATTGGCTGATATCTACTTCAAATCGGTCGGCCGCAACTCGGTGCTCCTCCTAAACATACCGCCTGACAGGCGGGGCCGAATCTCGGAACCCGATGCCATCCGCCTTAGGGAATTCGGCGCATTCGTCCAACAGCTCCAGGCCAGGGACTTCGTCGCCCAGGCCACCATCACCGCCAGTGACCGATCCGATTCATCCCACCATGAGAACAACCTGAAAGATCGGAATCTTGCTACCAGTTGGACGCCGTCAAAAAACCAGCCATCCAACGTTGTGGATGTGGATCTTGGAAAGGATTGCACCTTCAACGTCGCCCGCATTCAGGAGGACATTTCACTCGGCGAACGGGTTCAGGCTTACCATGTGGATGTCCGGGAGGGGGACATTTGGCGAACCGTCACCTCAGGCCGGGTGATCGGTCACCAGCAACTCCGCAGATTCCCACTCACAACCGCCCGACACGTGCGCCTTGTGATCGACAAAGCAACCGCCACCCCAGCCATCTCAGAATTCGGGCTGCACTTCAATCCGCTCGCTCCGGCTGGCTCGGGAGCCTCCACGGCCCACCGTCCCGCCACCGCTTCCGACGTTCATCCAGGGGGCACACAGTTCGGGCCGGATAAGGCCGTGGATGATGATCCCGAGACCCGCTGGGCCACCTCCGATGCCACGAAACAGGCGTGGCTGGAAGTCGAACTGCCCCAACCCGCATCCCTCTCCCGGCTTGTCATCAAGGAACTGGATCCCAGATTGACCAAATTTCAACTCGAATACCGCCTCGCCCCATCCGATCCCTGGAAGGTCGCCTACGCCGGATCCAGGGCTGGAACCGATTTCTCAACCACCTTCCCGGCCGTGACCGCCCGGCATGTGCGCCTGAATATTCTGGATGCCTCCAAGGCCCCAAGCATCTGGGAGTTCCAGGTTTTCCCGAAATAAATCTGCCATCACGAAAAATGAAATCCTGCAACCTCAGGCTTCTGAACCCGCTGGCATGCCTGATCTTTGGCATCCTTGCCATATCAGCATCGACCGCCCGATCCGAGCCCAAACCACTGGATCATCTGGTGCTTTCCATAGACAGGAAGGTTCTCAATCCACTGCACAACAAGACGGCCTCAGGCAAGTTAACCCTCACAGGTTACCATCAGGACGGATCCCACCGGACCATTCCGTTTTCGAGCGCGATCCTGACGGCAAAGACCCGGAGCGCGAGTGGAAATGTGCAGGTGGTCGATGTGCAGGGAGACAGGGTATTCGCCCGGGAGGGTGGAACCGCAACCGTTGAGGCCACACTCCTTGAGGGGGGCAGGTCTTTGAAAGCCTCGACGGATGTCGTCGTGGCGCCATTTTTTCGGGACTACCACCAGACTCTTGTCCTCAAACTGTTCCTCGGAATGGAGGGGGACCCGGTGGATCGCCTTGCCAAAGAGCCGATGTTCCAGAAAGAGCATGATGTCATGTGCACGTTTGAACAGGCTCTGGAGACCATCCGCAGGACCGATAACCTGACACGCGGCATCCCCAAGATCGTTTACCTCGTCGGTTGGCAAAAGGGTGGGCACGACCATGGCTATCCCTCCTGGGATGATGTAAATCCCCGGCTCAAGCGGCAAAAGGATGCCACAGCCCTCGACAGCCTGCGCTGGCTGATCCGTGAAGGGCGAAAATTCAACACCACGGTGAGCCTTCACCTCAACATGGTCGATGCCTACAGGCAAAGCCCGCTCTGGGACGAATACGTCGCCAACGATTGCTTCGCAAAGGACGCAAACGGTCAACTGCTGGTGGCGGGAATTCAGATGAAGGGGGAGGACATGTTCAACGTGGTCTATCCCCGCGAATGGGCGGCAGGATTGGCACAAAAGAGGATCGATCGACTGATCCGCATGATTCCCGAACTCAAGGAAGGGCACACGATCCATGTCGATGTGTTCATCGCCCAGCGGGACGGGGGTGCCCCCATCAGCCCCTGGCACGCGAAACCTGAAAATGGTGGATTGACCCCGGATAAATACGTCGAGACCCAGCGCAACATCTTCCATTACTGGCGGGATCGCGGATTCGATGTCACCGGGGAAGGCATATTCTGGGCCCACCCGCCGGGGGAGGGCTTCACCGGGTTGCAGTCCATGTCCTGGTGGTATCCCGGAGATCCCGGCTACCAGATGCAGATCCCCGAGTGCCTGATGGCCCGGGGGCGCACCGACCGGGGGAGTGACGGGGATTTCCGGTTCGGCTCCAGCATGCACGGGGAGGAAATCTACCAAAAGGACCGGGAGGAACTGCCGGGGTTCCTGGGCATGTTCTGCCGCACCACCCTGCCTTGGTATTACCTGAGCCGCCATGAGCGTCTGAAGTTCGAAAATGACACGCTCTTTTACAGTGGCGCCCTGCTGGCGAGCAAGGAGGATGGCAAACGGATCATCCGCGACGGTGGTTTCATCCTGCGCGAAAATGATGACCTCTTTGTCCCGGCGCTCTGGGCCAAAAAGGAAATCATCGCCTACAGCAGGACAGGCTACACCGCAAAATCCTGGCAACTCCCGGTTGAGTGGAGCCACACGGCTTCGGTTGATCTCTATGCCATCTCCCTACACGGGGGCACCCTGGTGAAACGACAAATTCCTGTCCAACAATCAACTGTGACTTTGTCGTTGGAAAAAGATCAGGCTGTTTTCATGGTCCCCAGTGGAAGCAAGCCGGCAGGAACGATTCTGCCCCCGGCTGGAGGGGGTAAAAAGTAACCCATCCCCAGTGCCGATGGCGGACTACCCTGTGGCAAACGGTTGCGACTATCGCCCGGATCTCAGGTCTTGTTGATTTGGAAGGGGGGAAGCTCGGTGATCCGATCTTCCGGCGCCCTCAGGTCGTTGTCCTGCTCCAGCAACCACTTTAAGCCATCCTCCAACACACGGAGGGTGTGCTCCAGATTGATGCCCACGTGGTCCGTCTCATACCAGGTGATTTTCTTGGGCTCTCCCGCTGCGTCCTGCAGTGCTTTTCCGGCCGGTGCCGCCACCAGAACATCATAACGGCCATTCTGAAAGTAAACCGGTGTTGGGGAAATATGGCTGACATAATGAATGGGATCCATAACTCCCAGGTAGTAACGAACCAGCGGAGTGACACAGCCAAGCAAAATGCTCACTTTACGTTCCTGGGCTTCGGTCAATTTCGGCAAAGGCGGCTTCTCCGGGTTCAAATTTTTCCCATCGATCAACCCCAACATGACAGCCGCCCCAAGATGATTGGCATAGGAATCCACCAGTTTCCCGAGATCTCCCCCGCCATATACCAAAACCCCCGCCCTCAAGCGCTTGTCCCGGGCCATCACAGTGCTCCCGGTGATGGCCCCATAGCTCGCACCCACCAGATAAATCCGCTTGGGATCGATCTCGGGATGGTTTGAGAGGTAATCGATCAGCCGCCGGGCCTCATTGATGGTCTTGGCAGGTCTCGCTGCAAACGCCTCGAGCTGGGATCGGAAGGTCTGCTTGCCCACCAGCTTCCGTTCCCCCTGACAATACTGATCGAAACACACCAAAGCGAACCCGGCCCCGTTGAATGCCGGAGTGATCTCCTTGAGAAAATTCTTGTTCTGACCAATTCCATGCAGAAACACGACCACCGGCAGCTTCCCCCCTTTTTTCAGTGGCATGGATATCAACGTGGGGACTTTCTCCCCCTTGTAGCCATCGAACGTGAACCGGGTGACCGAATAACCCTTGCCCGATGTTTCCTTGTTCAGTTCGGTGCTGTCGGAAACCGTGATGTTGAGGGGGGCGGCAGGATCATAATTATCGAAATAATGGGCATCCTTGTAGGCTTTGGCTCCCCAAAGCACCACCACCAGGGCCAGGATCAAACCAAAAACAGTTTTCAGAGCCATCTTCAAAATGGTTCGCCAGTCCCGGATCTTGTTGCTGTTCACGGTCCAACCGTAACATGTTGCCCGGCAGTCGCAAACATGGAATGTATCCCCACCCCCTCTTCGCCCCCGGCATTTTCCCGCCGAATGACCAGCCCCGACTCTATTCTTGGACGCTTACCCTCTTTACGGGTCCGGGAAAAAATGAGATTTTATGAAAATTCCCTGTAAGGTTCTCCTCCGGGGAGGGTTTATACAGGGTGAAAGTTTGATCGTTGCTAAACTGGCGGCATCAGGCTTTTGGAGGACCGGAAAGATGGATGGGTTGTAATTCACATCTATAAAAACTGGTCAAGCGAAATTAATATGGGTAACATAAGTAATATGGGTTCTTCAGTGGCTTAACAAGCATAGCTGGCAGCATGCGCAAACCCACCAACATGGAAGGGGATCTCCCGAGCCAGGAAAAAGACTGGCGGAAGGATGACGGCTGGCGTCGATTTCACGATCGTCACGCCGGGGCCATCCTTGACCATGCCATACGCAGCGGGCTTTCCAGAGAAGAGGCGGAGGATGTCGTCAACACAACCATCACAAATGCCGCAGCCTGCCTGCCCGGCTACGAATATGACCGAACCATCTCAAGATACGGCAGATGGCTGAACCAGACCATCAACCAACGGATTCTTGAGATCCGCCACTATCGCCGAAAGGCGCGCGCCCCGGAAACCTCCTGGCAACCCTTGATCGAACGGATCTCCGGCGGGGTGAACCCTACGACCGACCCGGTGGCACAGTTGGAACTTGAGCAGCGTTTGTTGGAAACCTGCCTCGCCCGCATCTGCGCCGAGGCCAGGCCGCAGGAATGGCAGATCTTCGAAGCCCGGGTGCTTCAAGGGCTGGACGGCTCAACCGTGGCCCGCCGCTTCTGCACATCCCGTCTCGAGGTCTGGTATGCGAAATTCCACCTGACGAACCTGCTCCGCAGGGAGTGGAGGTTGCTCTTGAACCGACCTCTCAAGTCCTGATTTCAATGGCCAGCTGTTAACCGGACTACGGCCACAACATTTTTGCTGCAACCTGTTCCATCCCAACAGCATGCCGCTGATATACCTGGGTCAGGGCGGTTCATTCAGGCTCAGGTGGTCAATAGCCCACAAAGCCCCCTCTGAGGTGCGGGGAAGGTTGTAGCCCACCGAACTGTTCCTTCGGGACTCCGCATGCCCATCAAAAAAGCCAAAATTGGCCCTCCTGGAATGTCTGGCTAGGGAACGGGAATCCCCGACGGAAAAGCCGCCATCCGAGGGCACCCGAAAATAGCTGCACCCACCACCACCATAAGCCGCCGCTACGGCGTCGAACTTGAGATCCGGCAACCAATCATCCGGGCCCAGTCCCTTGCTGGCATCCGTCACCGCCCCGGCATCAGCGTAGATGATGGCCGCTGCGGGCCTTTGAACCTGGGCTTCCGAACGCATGGGACGGGTGGCCACGGAAGCGTTCATCGTTTGGGCAAACTCCCGGTGGTTCATAGCAATCCCGAGGGAGTTGTTGGTGCTTACTGATCCACCACCACTGGAGACTGCCATTCCCTTCACCGATGGACAGTCGAACACCTTGCGGGAGGGCATGTAGCCGCCTACCCGCAGCGCATCCTGCCACCAGAGCACCTGGGGATTGTGCACCACAAACGATGGGGGATCATAAACCCAGGCGGCCCACCCCGGCGTATTGCGATCCCGCCAGAGGGGCATCAACTTGCCGGCATTCTCATCCACATACATTTTTGTCGCCTTCGAAATCTGGCTCACGTTGCTGAGGCAACTGATTCCACGGGCTTTTTCCTTGGCCTTGTTCAGGGCTGGCAAAAGCATCGCTGCCAGAATGGCGATAATGGCGATCACCACCAGCAACTCAATGAGTGTGAAGGCTCCTGTCCCGGCAGACTTTCCCTTCCTGACCGGGGGCAAATGCTCCGAATTGAGAGTTTTCATAGTGCAAACCAAGCAGCTTGGATCCCCCGTGTTGGATAATGCGATGAGAGATCGTTGTTTTTCTGGACCATGGATGTCACAAAACGATAAGGGGACAGATCGAGAGGCGCAAGGTTTTCGCGAACCCGACAGAACCAATCCCCCCGGCCAAAAGAAGCGGGCCGTGCCTGCCCTGATGGCAAACACGGCCCCGTGAACTGATTGGCGGACTTATGCGCCGGGTGATCCGTATCGGGGAGACGAAACTCCGCCCCGCCACCCACTCGCGCACGTCGTCTTACTGGGTGCCAATGCGATAGAACTTCGCACCAACGCCGACTGATACGGTTTGCGGGTTTGTCTGAACGGCTGAAGCAGTCCATGGACCCGTGATTGAGGAGGCCTCAAGCAGTGTGCCGTTGCCAACCCAGGAGATGTCCAGGCCGTTCCCGGCCGCACGGGCCAGAGTCAGCCGGGAAGCAGCAGGCGCCGGAACGTTGTAGAACCCGAGGTCGTCGATGCCAAAATACCAGCTTCCATTACCCAGCTGGCTGAACCGCAGACGCACGTCGGACTTTCCACCAGCCAGCGGCAACCTGTGAATTTCAATCCGCTTGCCCTCGATGCTGTCGTCGTTCACCCGGGGAGCAACGAACCGGCCCAAACCCTGAGTGATGGGTGCCGCAATGCCGGCACCATAGCTGCCGCCGTGCTGCACACCGTCAACGGTCCAGACTCCAACCTCGGCTGTTGCCGTGTTGAACGTCTGAACGGCATCAACAGTGCCGTCCGCGCTGAGGCGGATATCGCCACCCCCATCTGTGTAGTCCAGGTAATAGGCCACAGGAAGCCAGTTCTTGCCACCATCCACCGAATACTCCACAGAGCCACTGCTGTTCTGATTTTGCTCATAGAGGTTGGCATAACCAACGGCAACATTTTGAAGAGCCGAAAGGTTGTAGGGCTTCGTATAGATGAACTGGATCTGACGCCCACCGCGCACGTCAGACTCGGCATAGAGCATGCTGCCCGAGGCAAGACTGTCCACCGGCACGCCATTTGAGACCTGGCCAACCGCTGGACCGTTGAAAATCCGTCCCTTGAGAGTCGACAGCAGATCCCGGCTCACCACCACCCAACCTTTATATGTGTCAGAGCTAAGGTCGTTGAGATCCAGACCCGCAGTATCAGTCGAAGTGTAGTTTGTTTCAGCCCAGCCGGTGGGAATGCTGCCGTCAGCATAGGAATCAAAGCTTTCAAACACCGAAGCGGCCGGAAGGACGACGTTTTTCAGATTCTGGAAAGTCCACTTTGTCTCGCTGCTGTAGGTGGCTCCCACATTTTTGAACGTCAATAGCGCCTGATGTTGTTCTTCCGGGAACTGAACTGCAGTCGGCGCATACTTCACGACCACTGAACCTCCAGACCGCACAGGGGTTGCGGGAACCACAGCGCCATCAATCTTGAGAACGATCGAAGCGGTATCCACTGCGGTTGATCCATCGGCCAGAACGATGGAGACTGTCCTGCTCGGCTGATTAACCTGGCGCGGAACCGGTGCCGGGGAGACAAACTTCACATACGGCTGTGTGGCACCTGTGATGGCCCGATAGGCTGCAAGCCCGCCATTGGCGGTATCATTGACCAACACCTTGGTGCCATCGGCCTTGACAGTGAACCATTCAATCATGCCGCTGCTATTCCCATTTTCCCATGTGGTACGGAAGGCATAGACTCCCGCCTGCGTCACGTTCACATAGAAGATCGTGTCAGCCGAGCCACGTCCCCCATCAAATTCCCCGGCAACCTTTGCATGGAGCGAGTCCTGCGCCTGTTTCCCGGTCAAGGTCCGGAAACCATCATCGCTGTTCACTCCCATCACGGTGAGACCGGCTGGAAGATTGATGTAGGTCAAAATCTCAGCGGAGGCACCATTGTTCACATAATCAGTCGAGGGCAGACCAGGCATCTGGTCGTCGTTCGGGAAGTTACCCACGCTGTTGCCGCCAGCGACATTCAGGTTGATCGTCGAAGCAATTTCAAACTTGACCGGATCGTTCGCCTGAACCGGTGTGCTGCCCACATTCAGGGCAATCCCCTGAGCGTTCGGATCGGCCAGATTCGCAAGAGCGTCGCCGTTCACATCCACCAACTGTCCCGCCAGTGCAGCTTCCGTGCGGAATGTGGTGTTCACCTGATTCGCCTGATTGGCAAAAATGTTGAACACAAATCCCGGCTTGGAAACATCGGGCGTCACACGGTCTTCCGCGGTCAGCGCCAGATAGGAGGCCACGGAGAAAGTCCAGGTGTTGGTGAAAAGCCTCTGCGGGGATGCATTGTTCCCAAAGACCAACCGCATGGTGTTCGGACCCATCGGCAGAAGCCCGGTGTTTGCATAGGTCACCGTGGTAACCGATCCGACCTTGGAAGTCGTCACAGGCACGGAAACCCCGTTTAGGCTGAGGCTGATCGATCCAGCGCCAACGGCATTCAACCCTTCGGTCAATGCAGCGGTTAACTTCGCCCGATTCGGCGCGACCGCACTGTCGCCGTTCGCTGGAGATGATGCGTTCAGGTATGGGTTCACGATCGCCGGCACCTTCGCCAGATTCGTGCCCCCCAGACCGGCAGTATAAATTGCAGACACCTCGCCCGGGCTGATCGCCCGCCGCCAGATTCCCAGATCGTCTAAGCGAACATCCGTCATCTCGGCACTTCCACCGTCGGTGTAACCGCCTGTTCCATCCTCACCAATGTTTACGGAATAACCGAGGTCATCCGTGTCAACCGTTCCAAGCACGTTCAAAAGCGAACTTGATGTGACGGGTGCCCCGTCCACATAAACCGCAACGGCGTTGGTGCGCACCCAGGTGACCACCATATGATGCCAGTTTCCATCTCGGACCACCGGTGTCGATGTCGTGTTCTGTTTTCCACCAGAACCGGTATCGTCGGTTGTGTTAATCCGCGTGGCTCCGCCCCCCTGGGTGAAAATTCCCCACCCGCGATTGTTGCTGGAGCCCCAGTCCTTGTTCGAAATGAAGGCAGGGTCGTCAATCTGGTTTGTGTAATTGCACCAGAATGCGATCGAGAAATCCACAGCAGTCCCGTCCCGCACCGACCCGAATTTGAGAAGGTCGGGGTACCCCAACGTGACATAGTTGATGACTGATCCATCACGGATCGTGGTTACCGCCACAGATTGGCCGATTTTGCCGGGGCCAAAGGTCGGGGTACCCACCGGCGTCCCGTCAATCCCGTTGGCACGACTGTTGGTGTAGGCATTGTCAAATGGCAGGTGAACGACCAGACCATCGGTGATCTGCGCCTGAACGGCAGTTCCTGCAAGGCAGGCAGTCAAAGCCGCCGCCAGCTTTAGTGTGTATTTAGGTTTCATGATGAACTTTTTTGTTGTTGTTTCCGTCTTCTTCCTTTTTCTGACCTCAAATCAATTCCAGTTGCGAAGTCAGAATCATTTTCGCATGGGTAGTCACTCCACAGCCGGACAAAAGCCCATTCCCAGACGCGATACTCCAGTTATGAAGTTCCAGCTGGCGCTGCGTGTGATTAGTATGCTATCGACCATATTCCCCCTGTAAGAGCGTAAGTGTCAAGCGTCCATTTTTTAAAATCCTAACAATTAATGACACACCCCGAACAAGCTGCTGTCGCGTGCTTTCATGGAGGAAGACTGACAATAAGCAGCGTATGTGAACCACACCCCAGCAGCGGGGTGCCTGACCCACCCCGACCGGAATCAGAAGCTCGCCGTCCGACCCTGCGATGAGACACGCAAATCCGCCCAGCGCCCACGATTCAAGTGGCCTGCAGCAGGGAACTTGCAAACTCATCCGTGGCCACCAATTGCGAACGGCTGCACACCCTCAGGATTGCAGGACGCATCGCTGGTGATCCACGTGGATCACCAGCTTCCTGACTGTCGGCAAGGACCACGGAACTGAGTGCGCAATTGATCCGCCCTGCGCGGCTCACGCCTTCAGACCCTTGAGGTCCGGCTTGAAGGCCTCTTTCTTGCGCATCATCTGATCCCAGGTCACTACCTCCCCCCGGTATGCAGCCGTCCGGCCCAGAATGGTGGTCAGGTTGCTGCGGACGCTGGGGGCCACAGATGGATTCGAGTGGTCCCCCTTCACGATGTTGTCGTGGAAGGTTCCGATGTTCGTCACAGCCCCATCCGTGTAGAGATTGCCCACAGACGCGGAGTTGTAGTAGTCCGTGGTCTTGATCATGACGTTCCCAAAGTAATGGGTGTCCACGGTGCCTTTGAGTCCGAAAGCCCGGCACATGATATCGTCGTAACCAAAACCGGATTGATGGGACGCAAAACTCACCTGCAGGTCGTTCGGAAAGGTGAACACCACTGAAAAATGGTCCCAGCAATCGCCCAAAAACCCGCGGGTCCGCCCGCCGGTTCCCCAGGCTTTCACAGGATTGGCGTTCATCATCCAGCAGGCGACATCGAGCGCGTGAATGTTCTGCTCGGTGATGATGTCGCCAGACAGGAGGCGGCTCACCCCCCACGCCTTCAGACGGACTTCCGGATCGGCCGGATTCTGGCGCAGAACCGTGTCCATATGGTCCCACGTTGCACCACAGTGGTAGTTCGCCTCAAGGGAGACCAACTTTCCGAGTTCCCCCTGGTGCATCCGCCCGATCGCATCCTGATACAGCTTGTTGGCACGGGTCTGGAAATCGACCTGAAAGCACAGCTTTGCGCTGGTGGCGAGCCTGCCGCTTTCCTCCACCGTAAGACAACCGGGAACATCCACGGCGATCGGCTTGGCAAGATAGACATGTTTCCCGGCCTGAACTGCGGTCGCTGCCTGCTCCGGGTGAAAGTAGGGAGGTGTCTCGATAACCACGGCGTCCAACTTCTGCCCGAGCAACTTCTTGTAACCGGACAACCCGGTGAACCGGCAGCTTTCCGGCACATCAAACTGCTTCCCGGCCTGATCCACAGGGTCCTTGAAATAGTCTGCCAGGGCCACAATGTTGTAGTTCCCATTCTTGCGAAACAGGTCGGCGATCCACCGCCCACGACCACCGCAACCGATCAGGCCAATGTCGATCTTCGAGTTCGCCTCAGATCCCCCGACAAGGCCCGGACGAAGCAAGTTGATGGCTACCAATGACGCCCCGGTGCTGGCGATGAATTGGCGGCGTGACAGTGCGGATGCCGGATTTGCCCCGGTTCGAGGAGTGGTTGGAGTTGTCATGATCTGAATCAACCAGTTTGCAGGACCGGTGTCAAATCAAGGCTGCTGCAGGAGGAACTCCCCGGGGAGCCGGGAATCCTCCAGGTCGGCCCTCAGCGCACCAGATGTGGTCCAACCGCCTCCCGCCAGATCGCGTAACCTTTCGGGTTCATATGGAGTCGGTCTGCCACAAAAATGTCCGGCTTGGGCAACCCATCAGGCCCAAGCATCAAAGGGAACACATTGATAAAATCCAGATGGTGCTTCCGACAATATTCCGCCGCGAGCCGGTTCAATTCCCGCACTCTGACCACCTGGGACCAGCGGGACGGGCTTGGCCCAACGCTCATGAATGAGATCTTCGCCCGGGGATTGTCCTTGTGGATCCGCTCAGCCAGCGCGACAAAATCCCCAAAGACCAGCTTCGGATCCTTCCCCGCAGCAATGTCGTTGCCCCCGGCATAAATCACAACCTGGCGGGGATGGTACGGTTTGATGATCCGGTCCGCATAGTGGACTGAATCAGCAATCTGCGATCCTCCAAACCCGCGGTTGATCACGGGATAACCCGGGAAATCGGCCGACAGTGTCTTCCAAAGGCGGACACTGGAGCTGCCCACAAAGACGATGCCCCCTTGCGGTGGCAGGTTGGTGACATCCGAAGCCGTCATCCCGGCAATCTCTTTCGCCCATCTGGATGAATCGTGCGTCGAGAGGGTGTTGGGCACCACGGTTGCGCATCCCGCCAGGACCAACGCCAGCATGAGGACAGATGCAAGCGAGAGGCACCGCCTGGCAGCCAGGGTTATTGAGGACAGCATGGTCGTGTGTGCGTTCATTTTTGTTTTCATGCGATTTGTGACGGGACCTTTTCCACCACCTCAACCGGCTTGCGCCGGGAACAGGCAACCCAACAAAGACCGGGCAAGGCGAGAAGGATCATCCGACCCCACCGGTACCATGCGGCGCTCGGGGATGTGCGTCCGAACAAACCGGACCCCAGCCGCTCGGGAAAGGCGAGATAGAGGCCCAATACCAGCAAGCTGAGACATGCAAATCCACCCATCCAGCGGGCGCACGTGCCACAGGATACCCGGGCCAGCAACCAACTCGTAAACTGCATCAACACAAGCCCCCCCAGCAGGGAGATGCTCAGAAAGTCGACCGAGGGGCTCCAATCCATCAGGTTCCAGTAGGTCTCCAGCACACCCATCAAAAAGTAAAAGAGGGCAACAGTGAGCATCCACCCAACCGAAACAAGAATCGTGCGTTTCACAAGGTCATGCGGAACCGGTTCCGGCTTTTCCAACAGCAAAACTTTTGCCCGCCGGACCGGCGGCAGGTTTGCCCTTCGCCTCGGCGTCCGCTTTGGCCTTTGCCTGCGCCTTCAACCGATCAGCCGCGAGCCTCCCATCCACCTCCGAAGCATCGGAAGGGTGAATTTTATGAAAATAGGAATTGGGCTTTGCAAGGCGTTGCTTGTTCATGAGCAGCCCGCCAAAGCGGTCGCCCGTGCTGAAATCCACCTCCACATCCATCTTGATCGCATCGAAAGGGCAGACCTCCACGCAGATCTGGCAACTCATGCAGACGGAGATGTCTATGTCGAACACCCGGGGTTGGAACTGCATCTTGCCGATGTGGTCCGCCTTCCGGAGGCTGTCCTTGATGATGTAGATGCACTTAGGAGGGCACTCCTTTTCACAGATCTGACAGGCCACACAGCGCAAGCCCCACACGGGATCGCTCCCATCAAACACAAGAAATGGAAAACTGCGCGCCGCCTCCTGCCGGGGAATGCGCTGCTCGGGGTATTGGACAGTGACCAACCGGTCCTCGCTCACATAGCTGCCGAGGAAGTTCCGGCCGGTCTCTACCATGCCTTTTAATATGCCTGTGCCTAACATCTGAGCTTCATTTGTTATCTGGCGGCGCCGGATCGGAACACATCACCGGTCCACCTCTCCCAGAACAATATCCACACTCCCCAAAATGACCACCACATCCGCCACGTGATGGCCCAGACACATATCCTCAAGAACTGTCAGATTGATAAAGCTGGGGGGACGCACCCGATAACGGCAGGGGTTTGGCGATCCATCGCTAATGAGATAGAAACCCAGTTCCCCTTTGGGCCCTTCAATGCGCCCGTAAGCCTCACCGGCTTTGGGCCTGAACCCGCGAATTTTGGCCTTCGGATCCATGATCGGTCCGCCGGGTATGGCCGCCATCGCCTGTTCGAGAATCTTGATCGATTCGCGCATCTCCAGCACCCGCATCATGTAACGGTCATACACATCCCCGTGATCCCCCAGCGGCACGCGGAATTGGAACCGGTCATAAATGCCATAGGGCTCAGCCTTGCGGATGTCATAATTCACCCCGCTGGCCCGCAGCACGGGACCAGTGATGCTGGCGTTGATGGCCAAGTCTCGTGGCAACACCCCCACCCCCTGTGTCCGGGACATCAGAATTTCGTTCCCGTTCAGAAGCGATTCAAACTCATCCAGGAATTTGGGGAATTCCGCAACCACCGTTCGCGCCTGCTCCAGCCACCCGGGGGGCAGATCGCACCTGCAACCACCGAAGCGCATGTAATTGCACATCATCCGGGCCCCGGTCAGGGATTCAAAAAGATCAAGGATCTTCTCCCGCTCACGGAAGGCATACATCAACGGTGTGCCACTGGCTCCCATGTCCTGCAGCAGGAACCCTCCCAGGCATGCGTGGTTTTGCAGCCGGGTCAACTCAGCGGTGATCACCCGGATGTATTGGGCCCTTTCCGGCGCTTCCAACCCCGCCAGTTTCTCGACAGCCAGTGCGTAGGCCCAGTTGTTGGTCAGGGAACAAAAGTAGTCCAACCGGTCCGTGTAGGGCATTGAGCCCAGGTAAGTCGTGCCTTCCCCGATTTTCTCATGGTTCCGGTGCAGGTAGCCGAACACCGGCTTGAGTTTCACCACCCGCTCGCCATCCAGAACCACATCCATCCGGAAAACCCCGTGGGTGGAAGGGTGCTGCGGCCCCATCGAAATCTCCAGCAGCCCGCCATCTCCCTCCGGGCTGGATCGCAGTTCATAAGAGGGCCCCCCCCATGCCTGTGGCAGGGTTCCTTCCCCTCCCCCACCCGCTTTCTGATGTGCATGATCAGGCGTCATTTGGTTGTCGGATAATGCCTCGCCGCCCGCTCCAGCACCTCGTCATGGGGTGTCGGCTCGTATTCAAAATCGTCCGGATCAACGTAGTCCTTGCGCATGGGATGATCTTCGAACCCGTCCCACATCAGAATGCGGCGGAGGTCCGGATGCCCGGTAAACTGTATCCCATAGAGATCGTAAATCTCCCGCTCCTGAAACTCCGCCCCGCGCCACAGGGGTGTGAGTGAGGGAATTTGCACGAGATCGGAGCGGTTTCCCGTGCGCAGCCGCAGGATCACCGGGCCGTGCCTTAATTCCATGGAATACAGGTGATAAACAGCTTCCAGATAGCCGGGCACGACCCGAACGGAGGTCACCTCAATATCACGTTCCACCCCATCCACCACCTGGCGGGTGATATTCGACTCCTTCACCTCCCGATCCAGCCAGTCCACCCCGGTTGCATTGGAAAGGTAATCCAGCCGCAATTGAGGATCATCTCTTAGGAATCCAGCCACGGCCAGGGCATGTTCGTTGTCCACGACCAGGGAGTGCTGTGCCGATGGGCTGCTATTCAGCAGGATCCCCAGAATGGCACCGGGGACGGCCGCCTCAGCACGGGCTTTGATCTGTTCCAGAGTTTCCATCAGAACGCCCTCACGCCCCCTCCCCCCGCCGCATCTGCGGCGCGGACCACACCTGCGGGTTGCTCGGCGGTTGCAGATCGTGGGCGCCGAATACCGGCACCGGAAATTCACCGGGGACATCGGCCCTCAAATGCCGGGGGCGATGCTCCCCGGTCAACGATTGTTGGGCAATCTTCTGTTGCAGAGCCATGAACGCGTCCAAGAGGGCCTCGGGACGTGGAGGGCACCCCGGAATGTGAACATCCACGGGAAGATACCGGTCTATTCCCTTCAGCACGTTGTAACCCTGTTTGAAAGGACCACCAGAAATGGCGCAGGCACCCATGGCGATGACATACTTCGGCTCGGCCATCTGGTTGTAAAGACGCACCACCTGGGGAGCCATCTTCTTGGTGACCGTTCCGGCCACAATCATCAGGTCGGCCTGCCTCGGTGAGGGCCGGAAGACCTCGGCACCAAAGCGGGCCAGATCGAACCGGGCCATGGATGTGGCGATCATTTCGATGGCACAACAAGCAAGACCAAAGCCCAGCGGCCAGAGTGAATTCTTGCGGCCCCAATTGTAGAGTTCCTCCAGGGTTGTGACAAAAATCCCCTGTCTCCCAAGCTCGTGGCGGAGTTGTTCGTCCATGGTGTTCAAAATGGGTTGCAACGAACCGGCTTCATTTCCAATTCAACACACCTTTGCCCCACGCCCAGACCAGCCCCTCCACAAGCAACAGCAGAAATACCAGCATCGCCAGAACGGCCCCGGTGGAAAGCCCGCTGAAGGAGACCGCAAACGGCATCAGAAACAGGGTCTCCACATCCAGAACCAGAAAGATGATCGCATAGAGGTAATATTCCGATCGAAACGGCACCCAGGCATCCCCCTTTGACTCGAGGCCGCACTCATAAATGGAGTTCTTGTCCAACCCCGGCTTCGCAGGGGAGAACACGCGTGCCCAGAGCCAGGCAAGAGCAAGGGGTGTGAGCGCAAACAACAGCGCCGCAACCCCCAGCAGGGTCAAAAATAGATAAGGCCCCTGCTCAGATGTCATAATGTAAACAAGCAACCATGAGCGGCAGCACCGTACCAGCCTAGCGGGGGGGCGTCAAGGCGACCAACTCCAGGAATTTACTCCAGGCCGCCCCGCTGTCGATGGTCGAAGCAGCCACTTCCCATCCTTCGGTCAGGCTCATCGCCCTCCCGGCCACAAAGAGGGCCGCCGCCGCGTTCAGCAGGACGACATCCCGGCGGGGACCACGGTCATCCCCCTTCAACACCGCTTTGATCAAACCCGCGTTCTCCTCCCGCCCCCCCCCTTTGAGATCCTCCAAACAGACCGGTTGGATGGGAAACGATGAGGGATCGAGCGCAGAAACGCAAAAAGCATGGTCCTGATGGAACTCCGCAATCGTTGTCGGCCCCAGGCTGGAAAGTTCATCCAGATGCCGAACCGTTCCATCAGCCATTGGCACCGAACCGCACACCACCATGGCGCGGCGCACCCCCACCGATTGGAGGACTTTGGCCAGCGGTTCGCACAAGTCCGGCCTCGAAACCCCAACCAGCATCACATCCGGCCGGGCGGGATTCAGCAATGGCCCAAGAAAGTTGAAAATGGTTCCCTGCCCCCGCTCCGCACACAGTTTTCTGGCGGGAACAATGTGCCGGAATGCGGGATGGTATTTCGGGGCAAAGAAGAAGGCAAAACGGTGGCGGACCAGAAAAGCCCCCACCTGATCCGCCCCCAAATCAAACGGAATTCCGAGCGCCTCCATCACATCGGCACTACCCACAGGTGAAGTGCTTCCACGGTTTCCATGCTTCACGACGCAGACCCCGGCTGCCGCCGCCAGCAGCGCAACAGTCGTCGAAATGTTAAATGTGCTCAGCCGATCCCCCCCCGTCCCCACGACATCCAGCAGGGTCCCGCCCCGGATCCCCTCATCCAACAACGGTGCGATGCTGCGCCCACGCAACTCCCTGACAAAACCCGCTATTTCCCCGATCGTTTCCCCCTTGCGCGCCAGAGCGGTGAGAAAATCCGCCTTGGTGACGACCGGAATGTGTTCGTCGGTCAGGCAGACAATGGCGTCCCGCACCTGATCATCCGTCAGATGCCTCCCCCGGCCCAGTTCGTTTGTCAAGGTTTGCAGCATGGGCAAATGATATTCAATCCTTGCCGTAGACCAAGCCGCAAAAGGCAACTCCTTTCCCGCTGGCCTTCCCCTGTCGCATTCATACCCTTGCACCCCATGGAAACGCTGAATGTTGGTGCTTTGATTGCGGCCCAAAGGGCCTTTGTCGCCGAGCGGAAGTGGGACAAGTTTCACACCCCCAAAAACCTCAGCATGGCCCTCACAGGGGAAGCTGCCGAGTTGCTGGAGATTTTTCAGTGGCTCAGCGAGGCGGAGTCCCTGGAGGTGATGAAAAATCCGGTCAGGGCCAGGGCCGTGACCGATGAACTTGCGGACATTTTCTTTTACGTGCTCCGCATAGCCGACACGCTGAATATCGATCTGGAGCAGGCCTTCACCGCCAAAATGATTCAGAACCGGGCAAAATACCCGGTGACACCCCAAAAAAGGCTCACGAAGAAACAGCGTGAGCTGCTGATTACCAAAGGTCTGCATTCACGGTGAGCAGAGAGAGTTTGCGGGACGATCAAGAACCGGAACCGGGCAATCGGCACTTCTCCCGGTGCTGTAAATGTCTATAATACCGACCGTGGAATCTGGAACAAACCATCAGGCCGAGCTGCTTCCGACGCATACTCCGGAGCTCTTTGAGCGCGCGCTGGAGCGGGCAGCCTTCCTTCTGAAAAAGGGGGAGGTTGTTGCGCTTCCCACAGAGACGGTTTACGGGCTGGCGGCCAACGCATTGGATGCGCGTGCGGTTGAAAAAATTTATCAGGTAAAAGGGCGTCCTTCGCACAATCCGATCATTGTCCACGTGACCGGCCTCGAGATGGCCCGGGAATGCGCCCGGGAATGGCCCCCTGCCGCTGAAAAACTGGCCAGGGCCTTCTGGCCCGGTCCCCTGACTCTTGTCCTGCCCCGCTCCCGCAGGATCCCGGACATCGTGACTGCAGGCGGGGATACCGTGGGCATCCGCTGGCCGGGCCATCCGTTCATGCAGGAGGTGATCCGCCGTTGCGGATTCCCTCTGGCAGCCCCCAGCGCGAATCCCTCGAATGAGATATCCCCCACGAACGCCCGGCATGTGCTGCGCAACCTTGGAAATCGCATTCCCCTTGTGGTGGATGGAGGCCAATCACAAGTCGGCATCGAATCCACAGTGCTGGATCTTTGCGTCAATCCGCCGAGAATTTTGCGCCCCGGAATGGTCCACGCGGAAGCCCTGCTCACAATACTTGGTGATCTTGCAGTTGCTGGTCAGGCGGAGGGGCAACTCAGAAGCCCCGGGTTGCTCCCAAAACATTACTCGCCCAAAGGAAAACTCCTGCTCCTACAATGGAGGAACGACGCCGATCTGCACCAGCAATTGAGCGCACACGGGATCTGCGGAACAGGCTGCCATGTCATTGCCTACGACAGGATACCCTCCGTCGAAGGTCTGGCCAGAGTGGCGGTGATTCCCCACGATGCGGAGGCCTTCGCCCGTGCCATTTATGGGGAACTCCACGCCTGCGACGAGGCGGGGGCCCGGTGGATCGTTGCCGAGGCTCCACCCGGGGGTTCGGAATGGGGAGGCGTGACCGACCGGCTCTCCCGCGCTGGAGCTATCGTTTGACGTTTGGGCAAAAATGTTCCAAGATGCCCCCTCAATGAGAATTTTGAGCATTGGAGCAGCACTGGCGACGGCTGCCACCGTCGCGTTCGGCCAGACTTCCGGCCAGGAGATCCGCAAGCTTTCCCTCGAGGAATGCATTGAAACGGCTTTGCGCCATAATTTGGACATCCAGATCCGTCGATACTCCCCAGAGATTTCGCGATACTCCCTCAAAGCGGCTTACGGCGCCTATGACCCCTCGCTTTCTCTGTCCGGCGAGCATCAATACAGCCTTTCTGCTGGTGGTGTTGACCCACAGGGACGTCCCTACACCGGAAACGAATCGGAGGCGGACAGCTTCCGGGCCGGTGTTCAGGGCCTTGCTCCCTGGGGTATGACCTACAGCCTCGGGGCGAACGTGACCGATGCCTATGGGACACGCCCATCCTTCGCTGCAGACCTGACGCAACCCTTCGTCGTCACCAACAGTTTTCAGGATATCACGACAGGCAACACCCTCTCCTACCGGAGCACCAACTTCCAATCCGTTTCCATCCGCAGCCCCTTTGAAAACAGCAGCGGGTCCATGGGGGCCCTTTCCCTCAGGCAACCCCTGCTGAAGGGATTTCTGGTGGACTCGGCACGGATGCAGATCTTTCTGGATAAGAAAAATGTCGAGATCTCCGATTGGGATCTGCGAAACCAGATCGTTTCCACGGTGACGGCGGTGGAAATGGCCTATTACAACCTCATTTTCGCTCAGGAAAGTGTTCGCGTGCAGGAAAAGGCACTGGAACTGGCCGATCGACTCCTACTGGAGAACCGCAAACGTGTGGAAGTAGGGGCCCTCGCTCCTTTGGATGAGAAGCAATCCGAGGCTCAGGCTGCCAGCAGCAGGGCCGACCTTCTCGCCTCCCAGGGCAACGAGGACACAGCACAGCGTGTTCTGAAAAACCTCCTCAGCGATGACTACACGAAATGGTCCAAAGCACACGTTCTTCCCACTCTGGCGCTGATCGCGGTGCCCCAGAAATTTGACCTTCAGGAATCCTGGCAGAACGGCCTGAGGCTCCGCCCGGATCTCGTGCAACAGCGGATCAGCCTCGAAAAGCAGGGTTACATCGTTCGCTACCAAAAGAACCAGATTCTGCCCCAATTGGACGTGGTGGGCACTTACGGCCATGCGGGTTCATCAACCGAATACTCGGGCGTGTTCAACCAGTTTTCAACCGGTGACTACCCCTTCTGGTCCTATGGCGGGCAGGTCACCATGCCGCTCAGCCAGACCTCCAGCCGCAACAGCTACCGGGCAGCCAAAGCCACCAAGGAGCAGATCGCCCTCACCCTCCGCCAGCTTGAGCAGGGTGTCATGATCCAGATTGAAAACGCCATCGCCTCCGTGAACACCAGTTTTCAGAGGGTGGGCGCCACACGGGAAGCCCGGATTTATGCGGAAGCAGCCCTTGAGGCTGAGCAAAAGAAGTTGGCAAGCGGCAAGAGCACCAGTTTTGAGGTCCTGCGCCTCCAACGCGACCTCACCACCAGCCGCTCCTCCGAAATCCGTTCCCTGGCCGATTACAATATCGCACTGGCTCAACTCGCCCAGTATGAGGGAACCACCCTCGAGCGGCGCCACGTCAATCTGAACATCCGCTAAGGGCCATTCCTTTCAGCCGCATGCAGTTCATCAAGGACATCTACTCAACCCGTGCGGCTCAGGGCCGCCCGGTCATCTCGTTCGAGGTATTCCCCCCAAAAACTGCCGAGGGGGACAGGAACCTGTATGAGAAAACGATTCCGGCGCTGATGGCGATCAAGCCCGATTACTGCTCCGTAACCTATGGGGCCGGGGGCAGCACGCGGGAGAAAACCCTCCAGATCGTCGATGAAATCACAAAACGCCACAACCTGACCGCCCTGGCGCATCTCACCTGCGTCGGCCACACCGAGGTTCAGGTCGGGGAACTGCTGGATCGCATTCAGTCCCTGGGATGCAGAAACATCCTCGCCCTCCGTGGTGATCCGCCGAGCGGGACCGACTTCCAAACCACTCCGGGCGGATTCGAATACGCCAGCCAGCTCGTCAAATATGCACGGGAACGGGGTGATTTTTCGGTCGGTGTTGCGGGATTTCCCGAGGGCCATGTTGCCTGCAAGGGTGGGAAACATCAAGATTGGCGCCACCTCAAGGCCAAAGTGGATGCCGGTGCCGATTTCATCATCACCCAGCTGTTCTTTGACAATACAGACTTCTTTGAATTCAGGGACAGTCTGGTCAAGGCAGGTGTTTCAATCCCCGTGATACCGGGGGTCATTTCAATACTAAGCGCCTCACAAATCCGCAGGTTCACCCAGTTGTGCGGGGCGAAGATCCCCCCGGCGCTCGCCACTCGACTTGACCAGCTGGAACATAACGACGATGCGGCCGCTGAATTCGGGATCGAATACGCATCCCAACAATGCCGCGAACTGCTGGCGCAGGGAGTGCCCGGCCTGCATTTCTACAGCCTCAACAAATCCGCCTCAACCCTGCGGGTGGTGGCGAATCTCACCCTGAGCTGAATCGGCTGGAGCCCGGAATCCCCCGTGAACAATCAGTCAAAGCACACACCGGCCGTCTTTCCAGCTGCAAAGATATAGTTTCTGGCCTCCTGATATTCCCCTGCCCCGTTCAGATGCTCGAGCATCAGGGGAGTGTTCTGCGGCAACTGGGAAACACGGCGCAGGTAAGTAGCATAATCGAGCCTGCCCCGCCCCGGAATGACCTCCTTGAAGTGCAGGTTTAACTCGACCTCCCAAGCAAGGTCCTTGGCATGGCAACTGACAATCCACTTCCCGAGTTTGTCGAACGACTCGTTCAGCAGCGCTGTGTTGTCGTAGAACTTCTCGGGGGAATTAATCAGGTTACAGGGGTCCAGATGTGCACCGAACCCTTTGCGGTCCACTGCCCGAATCAGCTTGACCCCAGCCTCCGGGCTGTGTGGCCAGGCCCATCCCATCATCTCGTAGCAAAACTTGGCCCGCTTCGGCTTCACAGCATCAATGATTTTCCGGGCATTCTCCACACTGGCATCAAAATGCTCACGGGAGAAATTACGGGGGTGGGGACCAAACCAGGATTCCGGGCTGAAGGAACCGGCAATGTCAACGCAACAACAGGCACCAACTGCGTCCGCCAGTGCCAGCCCTTCAATAACCGTCTCCAGATTTTTCTGCCGCTTCTCAGGGTTGGCATCCATCAGATTGACCCAACGCCCCACCTCCGCGATCACCACGTCCTCACGGGCAAATGCATCTTCAAACGAGCGAATCAGGGCGCCATCTTTGATCGGGATGTTGGGGCAGTAGGCAGCCCGATACCCCATCAACCGATGGGCCCGTGCCAGTTTGTCCGGATCCCCGGGCGGGTCGAACACGGGACCTCCCAGACGGACAGATTTTCCTGAAGCCCGCTTTGGTGCAGCATTCAGCCAAAGGGGACTTGCCACCCCGACCGCCAGCATGCCGGCGACACCCCCCAGAAATTTGCGTCGATTTACCCGATTATTTTGCATCACCCCGTTTTCCCATGCCACGGACTCAAATTCAAGCTTTGCCTCATCACCCGGGCAGTGCTGGTTGATCGGTTCCGCCCCCCTGCCATTGTGTCTAATGTGGAGATGATAATTTTTTTAAATTTCAAGCTTGAAACCCGGCCGGAAGTATGTCCTACTGTTCGGATTGGGTTCATCAGGTCTGCATTTTAGCTTTGAAGTCTGGTTACGTTTGATTTTTTAACCATCGGATGGTAACCTAATCAAGAATCTCCCTTTGAGATTCGGGGCGGCTTTATCCGTCCCCATCTCAGAACTGCGTTTTAGTTCGCTCGTCTGACCGGCGGATTGCCGGGAACGCATGGACCTTCTGAACCAAAACGGATTCTGCACGTCTTATTATTTATGGTGAAAAGGAAACTGAGCAAATCGGCACACGGAACAGAAAAAGAGCCACGCGTGGAAAATCGCGAACCGGCGTCCAAATCTCGTCCCGTCAGGCGCCGTTTCATCATTTCAAACAAGGCAAGAGCGCAAACCCCCGGCCAAAAGGAAGCTCCAGCCAAGGCACCTGCCAAACCCGCGACAAAACCAGCCCCCAAGGCGACTGCCACCCCTGGAGCAGCTCCCGTTCCCCCCACCACCCCGATTTCGTCATCCCCACCCTCGGCCATGGATCTGGCTGAGGTCATCAAAACCCTCCTCCACCTGGCCCATGAAAACGGCCATGTGACCTACGACGACATCAACGACGTCCTCCCCGATGGGATGTCGCCGGATGATCTGGACGAGCTTTATACAAAGCTGCGGAATCTGGATATCGAAATTGTCGATGCCGCCGAGGTGGAACGTGCCAAACCCGCCGAGCAGGAGGAGGAAGAGGATTCCCGGCTTGAGGTTTTGGACGACCCCGTCCGGATGTACATGAACCAGATGGGCAAGGTTCCCCTGCTGACACGAGAGCAGGAAGTCGAGATCTGCAAAAAGATCGAGGAGGCGGAATCGGAGATGAAGAAACTGGTCTACGGACTGGGCTTCACAGCGAAGGAACATATCGCCATTGCTGAAAAACTTCTTTCCGACCCGCCGAAGGAGCGGTTCGACAGGGTGGTTGTGGACAAGAAGGTTGCCAACCGGGAGCGCCATCTGAAGGATTTGAGAAACCTCATCAAGAAGGTTCGTGTTCTTGATGATGATGTGGACAAGCTTTACGACGAACTACAGAAGGTTGCCCAGGCAAAAAGGGAGAAACCGCTCAAGGATTTTCAGAAAGAGGACAAGAAGCTCCAGGATACCTTCCCCAAGTTCTATTACAAACAACGTGTTCTTGAGGACATGATCGTCGTGGCCGGAAACATCCACGAAAAATTCCAGGCCAGCCTCAGGCGCCTGAACGAGTTGGAACCGCAGCGAAAGACCGCTGAACAGCAGGCATCCATCGCAGGTGAGAAGGTTAAGATCAAAGCCCTCGAACAATTCGTCCGCATGCAGCGTGAGGACTTTTACGTCGTCTTCACACAGTTGAAGAGGGCCGCAGACCGGGCCCATCAGGCGAAGACCCACATGGCTGAGGCCAATCTGCGACTGGTCGTTTCCGTGGCAAAGAAATACACCAACCGCGGCCAGTCTTTCCTCGATTTGATTCAGGAAGGCAACATCGGCCTGATGAAGGGGGTTGAAAAATTTGAATACCGCCGGGGCTACAAATTCTCCACCTATGCCATCTGGTGGATCCGGCAGGCCATCACCCGCTCGATCGCCGACCAGGCCCGGACAATCCGGATTCCGGTGCACATGATCGAGATCATGAACAAGCTCTGGAGGGCCCAGAAGCAGCTGACTCAGGAACTTGGCCGCGAGCCAACTCCCGAGGAGATCGCTGATGAGATGCACATGCCGGTGATCCGCATCAATTCCCTGCTGAAAATGGCCCAGCAACCGATTTCCCTCCATGCCCCCGTTGGCGACGACGGTGACGTGAGTGTTGGAGATTTCATTGAGGACAAGAGCGCGGAGAACCCCTCCGATGTGACCAGCTACAGTCTCCTCAAGGAAAAGCTCGGGGATGTGCTGACCAGCCTCACCGAACGGGAACGGAAGATTCTTGAGATGCGATTTGGCCTTGTAGATGGCTATGAGCGCACACTCGAAGAGATCGGAAAGATGTATAACGTCACCCGCGAGCGCATCCGCCAGATCGAAGCCAAAGCCCTCCGCAAGCTCCGGCACCCCACGCGGGTCCGCCATCTGCAGGGCTTCCTCGAGAGTGAGGAAGAAGCCGCAGCCTGAACATAACCGCAACCATGGCCAGATTGACTCTCGGGCATTCGCCGGATCCGGACGATGCCTTCATGTTTTATGGACTTGCGAAGAACCTCGTGCCAGCTGCGGGGTTCGAGTTCGAACACATTCTTCAGGACATTCAGACCCTGAACGAGAGGGCCACACGGGGAGAATTGGATATCTCCGCCGTCAGCATTCACGCGTATGCCTACGTGAGTGACAAATACGCCCTCCTGCCCTCAGGCGCGAGCATGGGCGATGGTTACGGCCCGATGCTGGTGGCTCCGAAAAAGCTCACCCGTGCCGAAATCTCAAAGAAGCGGATCGCCGTTCCCGGAACGATGACAAGCGCCTTTCTGGCACTGCAGTTGTGGATGGGAAAGCCTGCCAGCGAGATCGATTATGTCGTTGTCCCCTTCGACACCATTTTTCAAACAGTCCATTCCGGAAGGGCGGATGTCGGTCTCATCATTCATGAGGGCCAGCTGACCTACCGCAACGAGAATCTGGAACTGTGTGAAGATCTGGGAATCTGGTGGGGGAGCCAGAATGATGGCCTGCCGCTACCTCTGGGTGGCAATGTCATCCACAAGCGGCACGATCCCCGCACGCGCAAGGTGGTCTCCGACATTCTCACATCCAGCATCCAATTCAGCCTAGATCACCGCCCGGAAGCCGTCCAGCACGCCCTCCAATACGCGAGGGACATGGGACGGGATCTGGCCGACAAATTTGTGGGGATGTATGTGAACCATTGGACCCTCGATTACGGTGAAAAGGGTCGTGAATCCATCCGCCGCTTTTTAGGACAGGCCTTCGAGCGCGGGATTCTGCCCCACCGTCAGGAACTCGAATTCGTGGTCTGAGTCAGTTCCCCCCCACAGGGATTGGTCGTCAACACGCCCTCAGGAACTGGCGCTGGTGTATTGCTTGAGGGATACTCTCCATCCCCACTCTGAGGCAATGAGGCATCCCACACTCATTGCCAATGTTAGCAGCGGCATCCAGGGATTCTCGATTTTCCCCACCAGAATCCTCACAGGCACATTCGATACCAGCAGCATCGGAACCGCGAAGGTGAAGGCGATCCGGAATGCCCCCGAGAATGCCTCATCCGGCATGCGGGCAATCTGAAACAGGTTGTAGTAACCATACACGATCCCCTGTGCGCGCACCGTCCAGAAGCTGATGATTGAAAGCAGGAACATGAGGGAGTAATGGATGAACACTCCCGCCACACAAAGGACGGCAAATCCCGCAATCTGGAGAAACCCGGGGGAAAGTTGCAGCTGCCGCGCTGCATAGGCCATCACCATCAAAGCCCAGGCGGCATTGACGAAAGCCCCCAAATCCACCTGCCTGAGTGAAACCACAAACCGCGAATTGACCGGCAGCATCAGCAGAAAATCCATTTTTCCGGTCCGGACCAGCTCCGAGAGGTTGGTGCAATTGATGAGAAAAAAGGCCTGGAAAACCTGCTGGATCAGATGGCTCGCGCCGATCAGCAGCACCACCTGCCATTTGGTCCAGGTCCCGATCGTCTCCGTGTGCAGGTAGAGCACACTCACGAACGCCAGTTGCAGTGCGAACCAGAGTACCTCGACAAGAATCCACATCAGGAAGTTCGCCTTGAAGCTCATCTCCCGCGCCACGGAATTCCTCCAAAGCGCCGCGTAAATTCCAGCATACCGCCGGATTATCCCCCTTCGATTCCAGGAGGGGCCACCCTCACTGCCGGATTGTCTCTTGTCAGCAAATTCCATGGTCATCCTCCCACTGCCGAATACCTCCGAATACCCCGGCTCCAGGCCAGCCGCGCCGCTGCCCAAGCCGCAACCACCCAGAAGATCTGTGCCAGAAACCCCTGCAACAGCTCGACACCGCTGATCCTGCCAAGATACACACTCACGGGAAAATAGAGTTGGTAGGGAAACGGGGTGAAGGCGAGAACCCGCTGCCACGCGGCAGGCAGGATATCCAGCGGAAACATGTGGCCACTGGCGATGTATTCCAGGGCAAACATGATAAAGATGAAGGTGGACACCTCCAGCACCCAGAAGGCCAGCATGGCCATCGTATAGGAGATGAAGAACTGGAGGAGCGCTGTCAACCCGGTTGACAGGAGAAACAGGGCCAGAGTTGTGCCATCCCGCGGAAAAACAAAGTATTGGCGGAAACCCACCACGAACAATGTGACCGGAATGACCGCGACCGCCAGATAAGCCAAACGCCCGGAGAAGAAAAGAAACAACCTGTAGGAGAGGTAGTCGATGGGCTTGATGAGAAAGTTGCTGATGTTGCCATCCTTGATGTCTGCGGCGATCTGCCAGTCATCCTCGTTCACAGCGGTCAGGGCATCCACCACTGTGATGAGCAGGTAGTAGGAGGTCATTTGGGAAAGGGAATAGGAACCCACCTCGGGTTGGGCCTTTCCCGCATAAATGGCCCGCCAGACATACAACATCGCCAAAAGCGGAATGAACCCAAAAACTGTTCGGGCGAGAAAGTTGAACCGGTAGGTGAGGTTGTGTTGGATCCCTATGCCCAACACATGCCAGTATTTTTTCATTTCGGATGGCGCAAAGTTACTACTTCCGGCCCGTTTTGAAAACCGACATTTTGGGTAAAGGTATTTTTGTTTGCAGCGGGAGGCTGGTGGCACTAGGGTTTGCCTGCCAGTAGGTCGGCAGGTGGGAACCCTGACCCGAAATCCGGGGCAGACTCTGGCCTGATGGGGAAGTTAATAGCAAATTATGACGAACAAACCGTTAAGCAGCGAAGAAATCACTGAATTGACTGTTGGATTAAACCGGCTGGCCCGCAACCTTTGGTGGACGTGGGATCAAGGCGCACAGGAGATTTTCCAGGAACTCTCCCCACGTGGCTGGCAGAATCTCTACCACAACGCGGTTGCCATCCTTCACGAACTGTCAGATTACGAACTGCGGGTGCGCCTGCAGGATCCCGGTCTCGCTGCCAAGGTTCGCACCGTTCTGCGGGCCTTCGACGCCTACATGCAGGAGAAGGACACCTGGTCCAGCCGCAACCACCCGCAAAAAAAGGGCCATCCCATCGCCTATTTCTCTGCTGAGTTTGGCTTCCATGAAACCCTCCCGATCGCAGCAGGCGGTCTGGGCATGCTCGCGGGAGATCATACAAAATCGGCCAGTGATCTGGGTCTGGGATTTGTCGGGATCAGCCTCTTCTATCGTGAAGGCTATTTTCAACAGGCCATTGATGCGAACAACTGGCAGACGGAATACTACACCCAGCTGAATCCGAAGAACCTGCCGATGGAGCCGGTGCTGAACGCACGCGGTGAGCCGCTCGTTTGCTCCGTGGAGATCGGTGTCACCCAGGTGACCTTCCAGGCCTGGCGTGTGAATGTGGGACGGGTCTCCGTTTATCTGCTGGACATGAACCGGCCCGAAAACGAGCAGCACTTTCGGGATCTTACCCTCCGGGTTTATGGGGGAGACAGCACCACCCGAATCATGCAGGAGGTTCTGTTGGGCATTGGCGGCGTGCGCCTGCTCCGGCAGCTGGGCCTCCAGCCATGTGTTTTCCACATGAACGAAGGCCATGCGGCCTTCCTGACACTCGAACTGGTCCGGGAGAAGCTGGCGTCCGGCAAATCCTATCAGGACGCCCTCAACGCCACGCGGCAGGAGTGCATCTTCACCACCCACACACCGGTAGAGGCTGGCCATGACCGCTTCAGCCCCGAGTTGATGGAGTATGCGATGCACCGGTTCCGTTCCCAGCTTCCCATCCCCTTCACAGAGTTGATGAAACTGGGCCGCGTCAACCCAGCCTCCGAAACGGAACCGTTCTGTATGACCGTTCTGGCACTGAAACTCAGCCGTGCAGCCAATGCAGTGAGCGAGTTGCATGGTCAGGTGAGCCGCCAGATGTGGCAGTGCCTCTACCCCGGCAAAACTGTCGAGCAGGTTCCCATCGGCCACATCACCAACGGAATCCATCTTCAGGGTTGGATGAAGGGAACGGTTCGCCGCTTCTGGCACGCCCGACTTTCAGGGGAGGGGGCCAGGCATGCCGGCAGAATTTCAGGCTCAGATTGGGAAAAAGCCATTAATACCCCTGAATTCTGGGCAAGCGTCGAAGACCCTGCGTTCATCTCAGATGAGGAACTCTGGGCCCTCCGCTACAGGCTCCGCCGGGAACTCATCGAATTTGCCCGCCGTCGCCTGCTCATTCAGCGCCAGCGGCTCACTCAGGGGGATTTCATCGCCTTTGATGCCCTTCTGGATCCGGATGCCCTCACCATCGGCTTTGCGCGGCGCTTCGCGACTTACAAGCGTGCACCGCTGATCTTCCAGCAGATGGAGAACATCGTCCGCCTCACCCGCGAAAAGGCCCGCCCGGTACAGTTCGTGTTCGCAGGCAAAGCCCATCCCCGGGATGATGAAGGGAAGCGCTTCATCCAGCACATCATCCATCTCAGCAAATACAGCGATCTGCAGGGGCACCTCGTGTTTCTTGAAAACTACGACGTTCACGTGGCCCGGCAGATGGTTTCAGGTTGCGATGTGTGGCTGAACACCCCACGCCGGCCACTTGAGGCTTCCGGCACCAGCGGCATGAAGGCCGGATGCCACGGATGTCTCAACTTCAGCATCCTCGATGGATGGTGGCGCGAGGGCTATGACGGCACCAACGGATTCGCAATCGGCGAAGATTCCCACTCGGAATCCATTGATGAGCAGGATCGGATCGACAGTGCCAACCTCTTCAAAACCCTGACTGAGCAGGTCGTTCCGCTCTTTTTCATGCGCGATGCGGATGGGATACCCCGGCAGTGGATACATCGCATCCGCCGGGCCATGAGCACTCTGGTGCCACAGTTCACAACCGACCGGATGGTCCGGGAATACGCCGAAAAATATTATCACACCAAATAGGAGATAATAAATTCGGTTCTACCGAAGCAACCGGGGGCAGCTGGTGCCCCCTGTCAGGATTCCTGTTCAGCCGGGAGTGGATCTGGCTCTCTGATCCACCCCGGCCATGCAAATCCCCCCGCTTTGTGAGCGGGGCAAATCCTCACGCCAAACGACCGGTGTCCAGATCCAATGTGGGCCTGCGTTGGGGTGTGAAAATCCGTCACCTAAAATTATCCCCTTTTCTTCCCAGACCGCACCGTGCATATTAGGCCCATGCGCTGGCGTCTCATCTTATTGGCAGGGCTGTGTCTGGCTCTGGACGCCTGCACTCTGTCCGGAACCAAAGAGGTCAACTCAGAATGGCGCCAGATCGGCGTCGCGCGGGTGGATATCACTCCGAATTACCCCGTCCGACTTGCCGGATATGCGGCCCGAAAAACAGAATCCGAGGGGATTACCCACAAGCTGTGGGCCAAGGCCCTCGTGATTGGAGCGGATAAGGAGAAGCCAGCGATCCTGATCACGGTCGACACATGCGGCATCCCCACCAGCCTTCGCGACAATCTGGTCGCCCGTCTGGCAATCAAGGGAATCGACCCGACCCGGGTGGCAGTTTGTTGCAGCCACACCCATTCGGCCCCTCTCCTGGAGGGCTACCTCCCGAACCTGTTTGGCGGGCCAATGAAGCTGGAGGAACAGGCCCGAATTCATCGCTATACCGTCGAATTCGGGCAGGCATTGGAGCAGGTCGCGCTGGAGGCGCTGAAAAACCGCCAGACCGCAAAACTGAGTTGGGGTCAGGGCACGGCCATGTTTGCAGTCAATCGGCGGACCAAGGGCGGTCCTGTGGATCACGATTTGCCAGCCCTTTTTGCAACCGGTCAGGATGGCCGGATTCAGGCCGTTCTCGCGGGCTATGCCTGCCACTGCACCACTTTGACTGGTGAATCGAACCAGATTTGTGGCGATTGGGCCGGTTTTGCGCAGGAGTCCCTTGAGAAGGAGTTCCCTGGGGCGGTGGCAATGATCACTATCGGCTGCGGAGGGGATCAAAATCCGTTTCCAAGACCCGGCTTGGAGCTGGCACGCGGGCATGGGATGGAAATAGCCACGAATGTTGTGGATGTTCAGCGGACCCATTCCCAGCCTCTCAACACTCCCCTGCACTGCGGGTTGAAGCGGATGAACCTGGATCTCGAGCCCCTGCCCTCCCGTGCGGACTGGGAAGAGCTGGCCACCCGACCCGCACACGCCGGTTATCAGGCCAGAATGAATCTCGCCCGACTGGACCGGGGAGAATCGATCCCGAATACAGTCCCCTATCTGATTCAGACCTGGTCTTTTGGCAGCGACCTTTCCATTGTTTTTCTTGCAGGCGAGGTCGTGGTGGATTATTCCACCCGTCTGAAACGTGAGTTTGCAGGGGCACCGATATGGGTGACAGCCTATGCGAACGGGGTTCCCTGCTATATCCCCTCAGAGCGGATCCTTGATGAAGGTGGCTACGAGGGGGGCGGATCGATGGTCTATTATGATTTACCGGCACGGTTTGCGCCGGGTGTTGAAAATGTTATTGTAAGTGGCGTTCGGACCCTTCTGAATGCGGATCTGGCGGTCCGCACTCAGAAGCAGAATTCACGGACGCAATGAACGAGAGAAGATTGATGAGCATGAATGGTAACTGGATGGAACGATTGGCAGTGTGCAGCTGGTCTCTGCAGCCGGCAAATCCGGATGAATTGATTTCCCGCCTGTCAGACACCGGGATCAAACGTATTCAACTGGCGCTGGATCCCCTCCACGAGAACCAGGCAGTCTGGGGGAACACGGCAACGCTGCTGGCCCGTGAGGGCGTGACCATTGTCTCCGGAATGTTCGGATGCGTTGGAGAAGACTACACCACCCTTGAGACCATCAGAGCCACCGGTGGAATCGCCCCGGATGCGACGTGGGACCGGAACTGGAAGAACATCCAGACCACCGCATCCCTTGCCAGGGATCTTGGTCTTTCGTTTGTCACCTTCCACGCCGGATTCTTGCCGCACGACCCCGCCGCCCCCGATTACCAGAAACTGGCGGACCGGCTCGGGATCGTGGCGGAGACGTTCCAATCTCGGGGCCTCCAACTGGGGCTGGAAACAGGCCAGGAAACCGCAGGAGAACTTCTCGATTTTCTGACGCAGCTCAACCGCCCGAATCTCGGGGTGAACTTTGACCCGGCAAACATGATCCTCTATGGAAAGGGGGATCCCATCGCCGCACTCGTCACGCTGGGTCCGTGGGTTCGTCAGGTGCATATCAAGGACGCGCTGGCAACCATACTCCCGGGAACCTGGGGTGCGGAAGTAGCTGCAGGGTCGGGACATGTGCCCTGGCTCGAATTCTTCACCACACTGAAATCCATCGGATTCACCGGCAACTGCGTCATTGAGCGGGAGGCTGGGGCACAGCGAGTGGAGGATATTCGCACTGCGCGGAGAGTGTTCGAACAGTGCCATTCTGGAAATATTTGATCATGAATAATAACAACGAGCCGGGAAAGATTGTGAACGTCGCCGTGGTGGGCCTTGGATTCATGGGAGTCACCCATTTACGGGCATACCTCCAGACACCACAGGCGCGGGTCGCCGCAGTGTGCGATGCCGTGCGGCTCCCCGTCAACGGGGTGCTGGCGGGCGTGGCTGGGAACATCAAGAAGTCGGATGACATCAACCTCGGGCCCGAGGTCGGAGTTTACCGCCAGCTGGATGAAGTGCTGTCGGACCCAACGATTGACCTCGTTGACCTCTGCACCCCAACCCCCCTCCACGCTGAACAGGCCATCCGGTGTTTGAAGGCGGGCAAGAATGTTTTCTGTGAAAAACCGATGGCCCGCACATCTGCCGAGGCGCAGATGATCCTGGATGTTGCCAAGGATTCGCCCGGATTCCTGATGCCTGCCATGTGCATGCGGTTCTGGCCCGGTTGGAGCTGGCTCAAACAGGTGGTGACTGACGGGACATACGGAAAGGTCATCGCCGCCCGGTTCCGCCGGGTTTCCGAGATGCCCGGCTGGAGTGCCCAGGGAACCTATTCGGCAGGCTCGGATCTGGGCGGGGCCCTCTTCGACCTGCACATCCACGACACGGATTTCGTACAGTTTCTCTTCGGCACCCCGCAGTCTGTATTCTCAACGGGCGCATTCCATGGGGCGGGTCCGATCACCCACGTCGTCACCCACTACATATATCCCGGCGGCCCGGCCGTCCACGCCGAAGGCAACTGGCTCTTGAAGAAGGGATTCGAGATGGCCTACACCATCTATTTCGAGAAGGCGACCCTCGACTTTGACCTGTCCAGAGGCACCGATGCGATGCGCGTTGCCGAACCAGGGCAGGACTCCCACTTCATTCACTACTCGACGGACGGTTACCTCGAGGAGATCCGCTACGTCGTCGGCTGCGCAGCCTCCGGTCAGCGTCCCCAGGTGGTGACGGCCGCCGATGGATTCAGCGCACTCAAAATCTGCGAGGCGGAGGAAAAGTCGATCCGCTCCGGGTCGGTCGTCCCAGTCTAGGCGATCGCAGCAGCCTTTGCGGCGGCGATAAACCGCCGCACTTTGTCGTGATCCTTCTTTCCGGGGGATGCCTCAACTCCGCTTGAGACATCCACCCCGAATGGTCGAACCTGCTGGATGGCAGCTCCTATGTTTTCCGGGGTCAGGCCCCCCGCAAGAAAAATGGGCCTTCCAAACTTCTTCGCCTCAATCGCAAGGCCCCAATCGCAAACCTCACCCGTTCCACCCCGCAGTCCCGGATTATAGGCATCCAGCAGGATCGCGTTCGTCCCATAGTCCGCGATGGCGCCGAGAGACTCCCGGTCTCTCAACCGGAAGGCTTTCATGCATAGGAGGCCGAACTGGACGCAAAACTCTGGCGTCTCCTCCCCATGCCACTGGAGGATCGTCAATCCGCAGGCATTGACCGCAGCCTGAACCAACTGCTCCGTCGGATTCACAAAGACACCCACTCGGGCGACCCAGGGTGGAAGTTCCCCGCAGATCAGGGAGGCTTGCTCCACACTGAGTGCCCGGGGGCTGGGAGGATGAAAAACAAAACCCAGCGCATTCGCGCCGGAATCAACCGCACAAAAGGCATCCTCGCGGCTCGTGATCCCGCAGATTTTCACTGTGACAGACATCACCAAACAATCTCAGATCGCCGGGATCCGGACAATCGGAAAGGGATTCGTGCAGCCCGCACGAATTCCCCCCTTCCCGTGAGACCTCGTGATGCAACGGCCGCCAACGGCACATTGGTTTCCACTGCTTTCCATCCGTGACATTTGATGGTATTGTTTGTAAACATTTCCCTGCATCGCTCCGCAGGGATTGATGTCTTGAATGCAACCCAATCCGCCAGATCAGTCAACTCTGATGATGGAGGCTGAAGCGTCCCCGGGGCTGAATTATGCCCTGGATCTTCCGCCTGCTCCGGGTTGTGATCTGGACTCGGGTCCAGTGCCCGTTTTTGACCTGCATGGGTGGCCAACCCCATTCACGGTCTCGACAAACCCGGAGGAGGCCCGGACCTTGATCACCCTGCCGGAATTTGACCCTCTCGTTCTGGCGCAAGCCCGCGCCATCTCTGATTGGTATCCGCAGGCGGAGCAGGAACACCGGACCCGCCGCACCACGGTTGACCTGCCCGAACAGCAGCATCTCCCCCATTTCGAGAAAGTCTTTCGGGCCGCTGCAACCCTCGGGGGGGTGCCCGAAGTCGAAAACTCCCTGAACTACGACACCCTTCTCATCCTCACCGCCTGGCATGTGGTGCGCCCCGGAGTGGGTGGATTCCTCACATCCTACCCCAAGGCGTTGCTCTGCCCCCTGCCGCACCTGTCCCCGCCCACCGCATTGGCGGCCCTCTCGCCACGTGAACAGTTTATTTTTGAACGGCGGGCTCCCATCTATCTCCGCTTTCTGCTGATGGAGAAGTTCCACCTCCGAACCTGCTCCGAGCTCGAAACCGCCGATATGCGGCATCTGCTGCGCAGCGCGGGGTTTCGACTCATCCGCCCCAGCACAGTCCCGGAATTCTGCTTCCCGGGAATCACCAGGGGGGATGATCCTCCAGTCCGACCGTGGAAACTCACCCTGCGGCAGGAATTGAATGATGAACGAACTGCTGAGCTGCTGATCACTGCCGGGATCTGGAAGATCAAACATGGGCTGGGGTTGGTCAGTCTCGCGGGCGGGAAACCGGTGTGGCACATCGGGGCATTCCGGCGCACGGTCTGGGAGGATGCGTTTCTCTCCCTTGGGGTTCGTGTGGCCCCATCCCTCATGCGCCCCAGTGGTCTTCTCGACTGGCGTGGGGTGCTCTCCCGCTGCATCGACCGGATCGGTCGGGGAAACCTCCCGCCTGAGGTGCTCGGAAAGGTCGCATCCCTGCCTCAGCGCATTTGCCACGACGATGACCAATCCATCTGGAACGGTTTGGATCAGGTGGCGAGAACGGTGATGGAGCGGGTTCGGACCACCGAGCAGCGCCTTTTTACAGATGGCGGGGATCTCGATTATGAAGCAGCCCGTTCCTTCCGCTGCTGGGCCCGCTACTTCGATGAAATCTCACCCCAGATCCTTTCCCGCTTTGGTGTGTCTGCCTTCACCGCCCTCCGGCGAATCGCCCCACGGCACTTCGGATGGGGATGCGCGCAAATCAAGCCGTGGGAGGTCGAACAGGAACATGGCAAATGGAAAGGTCCCCGGGGCCGGGCACGTCTCCGCAGTGCCTACTCCTACGCCCTTTATGATCTGGGCCTCGGCACGATCTGTGAAATACCGGACCGGCAAACATCCGCAATAGACACGCCAGGCGAATCCCTCGAGTGCAAAAACCGGGACGCTTTCCCCCAGGTCTTCTGGCAATGCACCCTCAGCCAGTTTTGTGAGTGGCATCAGATGTTCACGTCCAAAAGCCAGGCCAGCATGAGTGAGTGCCTCTACCAGTTGGCACGCCGGCACGGATTGACCCCCCTGCTCAACTGCGAGATAAGCCACGCGGCGGCTATCTCCCTGCTTGCAGGCATTAACCTCCATCAGTCACTCCCGAAGATCGAAGGCAGCTGGGACCTCTGCATGCGGACCGCCCTCGAGCACCATGGCGGTCAGATGGAACTGCGCCTCGACCTGCCGGACCTCGTTCCCCTGCCTCTCCGGCTTCGCAAAGCAGCTCTGACCCCGGTGGCATCCCCCTACCTGCATCAGGAACTCCGCCTGGTGCGCGACTTCGACCTGCGGATGGCCCGGGAGTCGCGCCGACAGCTCATTGAGATCCCGGGATGGTGGGAGGATGAGCGCGTGGCTGGAACTCCGCTCGCGGTACATCTGCAAAACAAATCCCACCCCGCGCTCCCCATTCTCCGTTCCTTGCGGCACGATCCCTGGCTGGAGCCGGGCGCCCAGCGTCCAAGATTCAGGGCCTTGAACCTTCTGCTCTCCCCCGGTGCCACCTCGGGGGGGCAAATTTCAGGAAAGGCTGAACCCCGCGATCCATCACGCCACCCCTCCACACTCTCATCCGGGGAAATCAGGACGCTGCTCCAGTTCGCCCACGAGGCAACCCTGCTCCACACCAACCTTTCACGCGCAGCCATCCAGCCGGTTCGCCGCGCATTTGAGCGGCTTCTGGCACGAAGAGATACCCGGGAAATGCTCTACTCCCTGCTCCTGCATGTTGGAACAGCCTCTGAGACGGAGGCTTGGGGCCACGTGCGCAAGTTCACACCATTGGATGTGGTGAATGATGTGGTGAAGTTGACCATCCGATCCTCACTGCTTCACCTGATGAACCGGGAATAGGGCTGTTCGCATGCGATTCTTTGACTCCTGCCCGACTGTTGCCATCCCGCCGATTGCCAGATAACATATACTCCATGAAACAGCTCCTCATGAAAGCCCTCAAATCCGGAATGCTGCTGGCTGCGACCACCTGTTTTCTGATGCTCACGGGAGGATGTGCCAAGGACAAGGATCTGGCGATGCCGGAACTGTTCACCCCCGTCTATGCACCACTGCCCCCCGCTTTCCTGACCGGCCCCATCGGGATCCTGCTCGCTGGAGCCCAGCCGTTCGCCGCGCACATCGAGGAGACCCAGGCGGATCTCCGCGTTTCAGGAGAGGTGTTTGGGAAGGATGGGATTCTCGTTTTTGCCCCGGACCCGGACCTCGCGACAGCAAAAAAGGCACCTGAAGAACTGTTCACCTTCATCTGGAATGTTCAGGCACACAGCGGCTATGTGCTCAACGATGCCCTGCAGGGGTATGCCCCTGTCACCTTCGGCGGGAATCCGGCCACCACAACAGGCCAATCCTCCCCGACAATTCAGATTGCGAATGCGACAAACTCTGCAACCGCACTCTCATCCGCCGTGGTTGTCGAAAAATCCCGCAGCCTGAATGATTTTCCGGTCGCCTTTAGCGTCGGGTCGGGCCCCGGCGCCACCCATGTCAGGCTGTCCCGCGTCAGGTTGACCTCCCCCGGGGCGGATCTGTTTGCCCCTCCAAAGGATTTTACGCCCTATGACAGCCCGGAAGTGATGGCCCGGGAAGTGGCTCTGCGAAGACGGAATCTCAAATTTTGATCCCCCATGCGTGCCTGGTTGATAAACGATTTCTCTGGTCTGGGAGCACTCCACCTTGCAGAAGTCCCAGACCCCGTCCCGGGACCCGGGGAAGTCCTGCTTAGGGTGCATTTCGCGGCATTGAATCCGGCGGACCGCTACCTCGCCGAAAAACTGTATCCTCTACGCCCGCCCTTGCCCCACATACTTGGCAGGGATGGTCTTGGAACTGTAGTGAAGCTCGGCTCCAATGTGGATGGCATCAAACTTGGCGATGTGCGGATGATCCTGCGCGGGGAAACAGGGGGAAGCCGGGCGGGAACCTTTGCAGAGTATGTTATTGTGGCAGTGAACGATTTGGCAGCACCCCCGGAAGGATGGACTGAAGAACAGGCATCAGGTGCCGTGCTGGTGTATCTCACAGCCCATCAGGCGTTGACCATGTGGGGAAATCTGCCTCCCGGGAGCGTTGTGCTGGTCACGGGCGCATCCGGCGGGGTTGGAATCGCCTCCGTCCAGCTGGCACTCGCCATGGGCCATAGGGTGATCTCTCTATCCCGAAGGCCTGAGAAGCGGCAGGCTCTGGAGCAGATGGGTTGCCTGCTGGCTTTGGACCCGGCAAATCCGGCTTGGAGGACGCAAGTCAAGACACAAGCCCGCCTCAGGGTGAACCTTGCAATCGACAATGTCGGCGGAACCCTGCTCCCGGAGGTGATCGACACCCTCGCTGATAATGGCGTTGTGAGCCTTGTCGGAAGGCTTGCGGGGACAGTCCCCGACTTCAACACAGCCACACTGTTTTTCCGCCGTCTCCGCCTGGGTGGGGTGGCAGTGGGTGCCACCACCCGGGATGAAAGCATCAAAGCGTGGGAACAGGTTCTGGCACTTCTGCAGCAAGCAGGTTTCAAGCCAATCGTGGACTCCGTATTTCCATTCGATCGCCTCCCCCAGGCATTCGAACATCTTGCACAAGGCCCGATGGGGAAAGTCCTCCTCGCTGCGACCCCGCCCCGGGGTTGATTTCTACCGACCCTGACGTCGTCACTGAATGTGGGATTCGAGCTGTTCCCATGTGCGTCACCCCATCGCACCAGTAATATCTCAGGTGGCATATCACAATCCCTCGGTCGGGGTGGATCCGGGAATAAAAAAAGGTTGTTGTCACCACAAAAAACCATTGTCTTGCCGGAAGACTGGGATTAGGATCGTTGGAAATAGCCCCGCAAAACTCATCGTGTGCATGACGGGCTGGGGGGCTCGTGGAAGGAGTTGGGAGACATCATGAAGATACAAAAGACGTTTGAAATATCGTGCAGTTCGGACTGCGCAAACCCGACAGCGAAATATGAACGTTCAGCGTTGCATTCCTTCGCTGGGAGAACACTGTTTCTGGCCATGGTCTGCCTGACCATGTCCACCAGCGCGGCCGACAGTCGCCGCATCAGCTATGCTCCCCCAGCCCGGACTGCTATCGCCAGCGGTGGCGCACAAGTTACACCACCGATCCGGTTGGTGACCAAAGCAACAGATCGCTCTGATTTCGAAGCCTCATCAGATGGTGTCTGGGTCCACCCGCGCACTTTGGATGGCCGGGATTTCAGCATGCTGGAACTGGATGGAGGAGGGGTTGGAGGGGAGATTGGTGATCCCCAGATTCCCAATCACGGCCAGTTTATTCAGGTGCCGGAGGGGAGCCAGGTGAGGCTCGTAATTGACGAAGTTCAGTGGGTGGATATTGCGGGGCAGTTCACCATCATGCCACGCCAGGAGCCCCCTGCTGACGTCGTGGGTGCCAAGAGCCCCCCCTTCCGCCAGAATGCCGCCGCCTATCAGGGAAATGAGTTTCTTCCGGCCCAACCAGTGAAATTGGCCGACCGGATGAAAATTCGCCATAATGACATGGTTTATGTCATGTACACCCCCATCGCATGGAACCCGGAACTCGGCACCATGCGAGCCGCCCGCTTTGTTCGTTGGCACCTTGAAATCAAAGAAGGCACAGCAAGCACAGGCCGGACAGACCGCTCCGCGCAAGACGCTCTGGGCACGGAAGCATTTGCTCCGATGGTCGCCCGGGCGATGGACGTCAGGCCTGACCCTGCCCCTGAAAAGGCAACGATCCAACCCAATCTCGTCACAGGGAACGGCGCGGACTACCTGATCATTGTGGACCCAAATTTCGAGGATGAGATCATGCCCCTGGCAAACTGGAAGCACCAGAAGGGCTACAAGACAAAGGTGGTTACGACCACTTCCATAGCATCCCCCGTCACTGCCACAGCGATCAAAGATTACATTCAGGACGCCTACGACACCTGGAATCCCGCGCCGACCTATGTGCTGCTCGTCGGGGATTCAGGGTTCATTCCCGCGCATTACAAGAGCACCCATCCCTATCATGGGACGAAGACCGCCACCGACCTCTACTACGCCACCACGGATGGAACGGACCTGTTCCCCGACATCTTCCTGGGCCGCTTCCCCTGTGCAACCGGAACCGAGTGCACACGAATGGTGAACAAGACGCTGGAGATGGAAAAAAACCCGACAACAGATGCCGGTTTTTACAACAGCGTTTTGGTGGCTGCTTACTTCCAGGATAAAACCGACGTTGATCCCTCGGATGGCTACGAAGGCAGGCTTTTCATGGAGACGGGCGTTGCGGTGAAGGACTTCTTCACATCCCAAGGCTATTCGGTGGACACCAGTTTTGTGGCCGAAACCACTACCACTCCCCGCCGCTACAACTGGGACAGCCTCCTCCACACAAACGGTGCTGTGTATGCCAGCTCTCCCACATACCTGGCGGCATCCGCAGCCCGAACCGCCGTTTCGAACTCCGTGAACGCGGGTGTCTGGCTGGTGCAGCACCGGGATCATGGCAGCACCTCCGGCTGGGGAGATCCCCCGTTCAGCACCTCCGAAGTCAACCGGCTTGCAAACAGCAACAAATACCCCGTGGTTATGACTATTAACTGCCAGACCGCCTGGTTTGACGACGGGACTGACTGCTTCTCCGAAGCCTGGCTTAAGAAAGCCACCGGCGGCTCACACTGCGTGATAGGTGCAACCCGGGTGAGCTACTCCTGGTGGAATGACTGGATGGTGCACGGTTTTTATGAGTGCATGTATCCCAACTATATGGAAACCCTCGCAGGGTTCTCAGGCTACAAACCGACCCTGAGTTACGGGAACAACTACGTCGGCAAGGGAACCCATATTGGCCAGATTCTCAACTATGGGAAGATGATGATGTATGACAAATACGCCGGAGGCTCCCAGGTGGGCCTCTGCCTCGTTGAATTTGAGATCATGACGCTCCTCGGAGACCCTGAACATAGCCCCCGCCATACGTTCCCAAATACGATCGCTGCAACCTACCCCGGGACCCTCGTTTCAACGATTGCCACAAACTTCAATGTTACAGTCACCAGTGGCGGCTCTCCCCTGGCTGGAGCAAAAGTGGCTCTGGTGCTTGATCCCGGTGATTACCACACCGCCACAACCTCCGCAGGCGGTGTTGCGAACTTCAACTTCACTCCGAGTGCTCCCGTGGGTGGCAGCAACCGCATGTCGATCGTCATCAGCCACCCGGACTACAAGCCTTACACAAACTCAATCCTGATCAACACCCTCGGCATGGTGCTCAGCCTCCCTACAGTGGTGACCGAAGGGGACGGACTCCGCCTTTTGGCAGGAAGCGTGCGCATTCCCAACCCGATGGCAACACCAGTGACAGTGAGCCTGCAATCCCTTGACACGACCGAGATCACCGTGCCTGCCTCCTTCACAATCCCAGCAAACACCAACACCGGCTACTTCAGCTTCACAGTTGTTGACGATGCGATCCTCGACGGCACGGCCATCGCTGTGGTCAAAGCCTCAGCGGTCGGCTTCGGGGATGCCTCGGATGCCCTCTTCATCATGGACAATGAGAATGCCGTGATCAGTGTTTCCGCCGCATCGAAGACAAAGGAGGGGAACTCCCCCTATCAGGCAACCGTCTCCCTGAATTTGACACCGCAGTATAATTTCACCGTCACCCTCACATCGAGCGATCCCTCAGAGCTCGTGGTCCCGGCCACAGTCACCATCCCCGCCTATACGACAAGTGCTTCATTCACAATCACCCCCATGGATGACCGGGAGATCGATGGCACAAAAACGGCAGTCATCACCGCGTCCCGCACGGGGCACACCAGCGGCACCGCATCCATACAGATCGCTGACGATGAATCATTGGCCATCGGCCTGGAAACCCCGGAGATCCTGATGGAGAGTGCAGGAACTCTCGCAGGCGCGGGCAGGGTGACGATCGGTGGCACTCTTGCGACAAACGTCGTGGTGGCACTGAGTTCCTCCGACCCTACTGAACTTACTGTTCCGCCAACCCTCATCATTCCCACAGGATCCACCTCCGCCGTGTTCACAATCACGATGATCAACGACGCTCTGGTGGATGGTCCCCAAACCGTTCTGCTGGGGGCAACACCCTTCGGACTGGGCCGCGCAACCAATTCCATCACCGTGTATGACGACGAAAGCCCCCCCGCCCCATACAACCCTATTCCTGCAGACGCGGCTGACAACGTGATCGTGACGACCACTCTGGATTGGAGTTACTTCGCCATCAGCGGCAAGGATTGCAGCAACGAAGTCTATCTCGGAACCAGCTCAACCCTCACATCCGCGAACAAGCTGGGTGTCACGGCCGCCACAGTCTGGACTCCCACCCGGCTCGCCCCAATGGAAACCTACTACTGGCGCGTCATAACCCGCCGTGGCAACCTCTCAACTGCGGGCCCTGTATGGAAATTCTCAACACGCGGAGTGGACCACTTCACCTGGTCCACCATCGTTTCCCCTGAAATGGCTATCAATCCGTTCGGGGTCATCGTGAGCGCCCGGGACGAATTCAACACCGTTGTCACCAACTTCACCCAGGCGGTCAGCATCTCCGGCCTCGTGGGAAGCCCGGCATACAGCCTGTTTTCCGAAAGCTTCGAGGACGGAAATTTTGGTGGTTGGACGGTGGGCGCTGGAACCTACGTCCGCATGGTCACCAATTCGACGTCCGCAGCTGGATCGAACAGCGTTACGCTCATTGGCGGCAATTCCACGCACGGGAATGGCCTCTCATACAATCTGGGGGTGATCAAGCCTGAAAGCGTGAAATTCAGTGTTCAGACGGCTGCCAACACCAAGTATGCAGCATACGTCGTGCTTGGCGACAGTATCGACCCCTCCTCCGCTGCAGCCTTCTTCTATGCAAGGGCTGATGGAACGATGGGTGTTTATGAGGATGTTGTGGGACCCCACACGGTCCCTTACGAACCGAATCAATGGTATCAGATTGAACTCGTCTTCGATTGGGATGCCAACCGCATCCATTATAAGCGCGATGGGGTCCTCGTTGAGAGCAACATTCCGTTCCGTTCCTCCGGGGTTGCAAGCCTCACAACGCTGCAGATCTACAATTTTGACAACACCCAGTCCTGGTGGGACGATTTTCAGATCATCTCCAGCAATCAGGTCTCACAGATCGCTGTCTCCCCAACGAAATCCCCCGGTTTTGTGGATGGCTATTGGAGTGGCAGCGTGGCGGTGATGGAGCCCGCCACAAACATGGTTTTGCTGGCGGAGGACAGCTCCGGCAACAAGGGCCAGAGCGGGCGGTTCAATGTCTCGATCAACACACACCCGGCCATCTCTGTCTCTGATATCAGCACCGTGGAGGGTGAGACCGGATCACATCAGGTGACGTTCTCGGTGAGGCTGAACCCCTCCTCCGCCACGAACGTGACGGTAGCATTCGCAACTGCGAATGGCACCGCAACCGCAGGCACTGACTATCTGGCAACATCCGGGGAATTGAGCTTCACCTCGGGCCAGATCGTCAAGACGGTCAGCGTCACCGTCCTGAGTGATAATCTGGCCGAGGGCAACGAGTTCTTCACCCTCACGCTCTCCTCCCCATTCAACGCTCTGCTCAGCAATTCAGTGGCAAAATGCGTGATCTGGGACGACGAACTTCCCCCCAATCTATACGTCCACTCGGCAGTGGGCCAACCTTGGAACCGGCCTGACAACGCCGAGGCGATGAGGCAGGCACTCGGCGCCAACTGGATGGAGGTTTACTTTGAAACCATCAATCCGGATGTGCTCTTCTCCTCCGCCATCAAGTTCATCTACATGGATGGCAGCGACGACAACGCCCTGACGATGGAGGCGTTCATGCAAACCAATTCGGCCCGCTACACAACCTGGGTGGCGGCTGGTGGCCTTGCATTCATCAACTCGGCCCCGAATCAGGGGAATGGGATGAGCCTCTATCTGGGAAACACTCTGACGTATCCGATCGCCAACGGATCGACAGGTCGGGTGGCCATGGCGACACACCCCCTCGCGACCGGTCCCTTCACACCGGCAGGCACAACCTATAGCGGCAACGCCTTCGCCCACGCCTCCGTGAGCGGGTTGGGCCTGCGACCTTTGATCTGGGATCTTCAGAACACAAACCAGATCCTGGTTGCAGAGGAATCCTACGGACTCGGAAATGTTGTGATGGGCGGTTTGACTGCCCCCACCTACCACCAACCCCAGCCCAATGCGGACAATCTCCGCGCCAACCTGATCGCGTGGGCCTCCGACCCCAAACCCTACATTGAGTGTCAGGATGCCTACGTCATCGAGAACGACCGGGGCAGCACCAATCTTTACTTCCCGATCACACTTAGCAGGGCTTACGGATCCAATGTGACCGTCAATTATGGCACTTTGGGAATCACTGCGACGGCCGGGGTTGACTATACCGTTACGAGCGGAACAGCAACGTTCCCTCCAGGAGTAACAACTGTAAATGTTGCTATCCCGGTACTTGGCGACCTCCTCATTGAACAACCTGAAAGGCTGTCCCTCCACTTAAGTTCCGCCGTCAATGGCGTCATCCTGCACGATGGCACCGGCACCATCATCGATGATGACCAGCCTCACACCGCCTTCCTCCGCTCCAATGTTGGCGAACCCTGGGCTAACGGCACCGCCTACACAAACGCGATCAATGCCGCCTTCGGGGCTTCTGCCTGGCAGTCCCTGTTCTTTGAGACCGTCAACGCAAATGCCCTGTTCTCAGCCGCAACCCGGTTTGTTTACATCGAAGGCGGGGATGACAACGCTATTGAGTGCAACGCGTTCCTGGCTGCAAACCGGACCTTGATCCAGGACTGGGTCACCGCCGGCGGCCTCATGTTCCTCAATGCCGCACCCAATGAGGGCGCGGACATCAGTGCCGGGTTTGGTGTGACGCTGAATTACCCCGACCAAACACGGACCGGGCTCCTTTACCGGGCCACCCACCCGATCGCAAGCACACCTTTCTCACCCGTCGGACTCTCATGGGTTGGGGGAAGTTTCGCACATGCCACCATCCAGGGCACCGGTTTGTATCCCCTGGTCACAGACGCGACCAACACGACCAGATACCTGGTTGCTGAAAAAGCCTATGGGGACGGCAACGTGGTGTTCGGCGGCCTCACAACATTCACATTCCATACCCCATCCATTCAGGCATCCAACCTGTTCCTCAACATCCTCAAGTGGGCTTCGGATCCCAAACCTTACGCCAGCATTGATGACACGGTTTCCATCGAACCGGATACGGGCACGAGCAACATCTTTTTCACCGTGCGCCTCAACAGGGAATCCAAGACCAACGTGAGCGTGAACTTCGGAACCTCGGGTCTGACCGCTTTTGCAGGGTTGGACTACGTCGCAACGAACGGCACACTCGTCTTCACCCCGGGAACGGTGGCTCTCACAGTGCCTGTCCGGATGATGGGTGACAAACTTCTCGAAGGGCACGAAACGTTCAAGCTGGTCCTCACATCAGCCACCAACGCCATGATCGTGGACTCCTTCGGGATAGGAACCATCATTGACAACGAACTGCCTTCCGTCGCCTATGTTCGCTCAAATGCGGGAGAGCCGTGGGGCAGTCTGGCCAATAGCAATGCCCTCAATCAGGCCTTCGGAATCGGAGGCTGGCAGAGCCTGTTCATCGAGTCAGCCGATCCATTGACGCTCCTGTCACCGGCTACAAAATTCATCTTCTTTGAAGGCAGCCAGTCCGCGGCCCCCGCTTTGGAGGCATGGCTCGGGACCAACTCGACAGCCCTCTACAATTGGGTGTATGCCGGTGGAAACGCCTTCATCAATGCGGCTCCCACCACTGGTAATGGCATGTATTGTGGCAACGGGGTTTTCATCAGCTACACCGGGTCCAACACGGCTGCCTCAGTGCAATCTGCGCTGCCCGCACACCCGCTGTTCGCCGGACCGTCCACCCCCACAGGAACCTCCTACACAGGAACCCAGTTCGCCCACGGCATCCTCACTGGCACCGGTCTCCTGAACCTTCTCACCAATTCCGCTAACGGAACAGCCGTTCTGGCTGAGAAGCCTTACGGCAGCGGCACCGTCCTCTACGGCACAATGACGACCGCCAACTACCACAGCCCCGTCCTCAATGCCGCCAACCTGCAGGCCAACATTCTGGCCTGGGCAGCTGATCCGAAGCCCTATATCTATGTCTCCAATGCCGAGGTGATCGAGGGTGATTCAGGAACCACCAGGGCCGCATTCACGGTATCGATGAGCAGGAGGGATGTCGCCCCGGTCTCCGTGAACTTCGCAACCGCCGGAGGATCCGCAACCTCGGGTGTCGATTTCATCGCCACCAACGGAGTTCTGGTGTTCCCGGCCGGATCACAATATGCAGTCATTAATGTCGCCGTTCTGGGTGATACAATCGGCGAATCGACGGAAACATTTTTCCTGAACGTAAGTAATCCGACCAATTGCGTCATTCTCGATTCCTCAGGTCAGGGGACCATTTTGAATGACGACATTTTCCTTGCCGCCCTGCCCTTCTCTGAAACCTGGGAGTCCGGTTTGCGACCCTTCTGGACTCTCGGAGGGGCTGGGACTTACCACGCCTCGATTACCACGAGCAACACCCCCTATGCGGGAGCCAACCATCTGATCATGGACAGCACGATCAGCGGCAGCTTTGCCCGGAACGAAGCCACGGTGAACTTGGCCATGAGCGGCTACACGAACGCCCAACTTCGATTCTTTGCCAAGGGCTTTACCGATGATTATCAGGCCCCGCCACCGCTCCCATTCCAGTTCGGAGCTGATTTTGATGGCGTCGCCATCAGTCCGGATGGCATCTGGTGGTTCCCTGTCCTTGGGCTCGGATCCCTGACACCCGGCTATCAGGAATTCGTCGCAAATCTGGATGACACTCTGGAACTCTACGGTCTCGAATACACGACCCCGTTGTATCTCCGGTTCGTCCAATACGACAACTACCCCGCGCCGACCGATGGCATCGCCTTCGACAACATCTCCGTCACCGCTGCTCCCCGGGTGCCGGTCATCGTGGCAGCAGGCGCTTCATTCCTCACCGAAAGTTGCCCGCCCGGAAATGGCGAGCTGGATCCTGCTGAGCGTGTGACCCTGGGAGTTCAACTCCGCAACACAGGCCCTGCGCCCTCTGCTTCACTGGTGGCCACATTGCTCGAGGCGGATGGAGTCGCCGCACCCACCGCACCGGCAAGTTACGGCCGCATAGCCTCCGGCCAGACGGTCTCGCAGCCATTCACCTTCACAGTCGCCCGCCCCTGCGGAGGAATGGTGGTCCTGAATATTGCCCTGCAGAATGCAGGCACCAATCTGGGCACCGTGAAGCTGCCCATCCGTGTCGGAGGATCCGGCTTGACCACCACAAAGTTTACCAACCCGAATCTAATCTCCATCCCATCCAGTGGACCGGCAGGAACCTATCCCTCCATGGTCAACGTGACCGGTTACTCAGGCACTCCCAGCCGGGTCTGGGTGAGCCTCAAAGGACTGAGCCACAGCTACCCGGCAGACATCGACATCCTCCTGATGGGGCCTCGTGGCCAAACTGCGATGCTGCTCTCCGATGTGGGCGGGGGTGTGCTTGTGACAAATCTGAACCTCACATTCTTCGAAGGGGCGAGCACGCTTATCGCCAATTCAACGTTGGAGTCCGGCATCTTTTCAACACTCAATTCGGGAGCGGGAGACATCCTGCCCCTCCCGGCTCCTGCCGGTCCTTATGGAGCGGACTTGACCGTCTTCACGGGACAGGATCCCAACGGTCCGTGGCAACTCTTCGTCGTTGATGACACGAGTTCGGATTCGGGAGTGATTGCCAATGGATGGGAATTGGTGCTGGAACAGGGCACTCCCGCCTGCTGTTCACCCGCCATCCCGCTCACATCCGCACGTGTAGGCAACAACCTTCAGCTCACCTTCACTTCAAGCGCGGGGTTGAACTACGCTGTGGAATATACGGACGGGATCAAGCCCGGAAACATCTGGAGCAACTGGACATCCATCCCGGGCAACGGCGCGATCATCAACTATCCGGTCCCCATCGACACCCACACAAACCGGTTCTTCCGGCTTAGGATCCAATAGGATTAGAAAGGTCGAAGGCAGTTGGGAGTGGCCATCCGCGCAAATCGGTGGCCACTCCCCTTTTTTTGACCCGCACACAAGTCCCATCCACAGATTCCCCGGGGTTGCCAGACGTTCGGTCTGTGTTAGCCTTGTCGCGTCATGGCCTATGAAAGTTATCGAGATTTCATCAACTTCCTTGAGGAAAAGGGGGAGTTGAAGCGCATCACGGCCCCTGTCGCGACCGAGCTTGAGATCACCGAAGCGGCAGACCGGGAGATGAAGGCACCCAACGGTGGCAAGGCGCTGCTGTTTGAAAACCCGACAATCAATGGCAAGGCATCCCGCTTTCCGGTTGCGGTCAACACCATGGGCTCGTGGAAGCGCATGGCGATGGCGATGGGCTGTTCATCAGTGGATGAAGCCGCCCGGGAGCTCGGGGCCATCGTCAAGGCGAAGCCACCCGGTTCGCTCAAGGAAGCCATCAAACTGCTCGGCACCGCACTCGAACTCCGCCATGCCCGGCCGAAGCTGGTTGGGAACGGGCCCTGCCGGGAAGTCATCCACAGGTTCGATGCCCCGCCGCCCCGCACCACTCCCTGGCCTGCCGCCCCCGCGATGGAGTCGCTGCCACTCACCGGCGCATCCCCCACCCTGCTCGATTTGCCAATCCTCAAATGCTGGCCGCTGGATGGCGGACGTTTCATCACCCTGCCCGGCGTGGTCACAAAGGATCCGGACACTGGAGAGCGCAACGTGGGCATGTATCGCATCCAGATTTATGACCCCCATAGCACTGGCATGCACTGGCAGTTGCAGAAGGTGGGTGCCCGGCATGGACGCCGCTACTACGAGACAGGAACCCGGATGCCTGTGGCCATCTTTCTCGGCGGCGATCCGATGTTCGCCTTCGCCGCAACTGCCCCGCTGCCGGATGGACTGGATGAATTCCTGCTCGCAGGCTATTTGCGCAGGAAATCCGTAGAACTCGTCAAATGCGTCAGCGTCGATCTCGAAGTGCCCGCGAACGCAGACTTTGTGATCGAGGGTTACGTCGATCCCCGGGAACCGCTGCGGGATGAGGGGCCATTCGGTGACCACACCGGCTTCTACACCCTGCCCGAGCCTTATCCGGTTTTCCACATCACCGCCATCACCCACCGGCGGGATGCGATCTATCCGGCCACCATCGTTGGTCAGCCGCCGATGGAGGACTTTTACATGGGTGCCGCCTCGGTGAAGCTTTTCCTGCCGGTGTTCCGGATGAATTTCCCCGAGATCATCGACATCGCCCTGCCGGCGGAGGGCACCTTCCACAACCTGGTGTTCGTGAGCATTCGCAAGACCTATCCCCTGCAGGCCTTCAAAATAATGCATGGCCTCTGGGGCATGGGCCAGATGATGTTCACCAAGTATATCGTGGTTGTGGATGATGACGTGGATGTCCACAATACAAGCGAGGTCCTCTTCCACCTGTGCGCCAACACCGACCCGCAGCGTGATTCCATTTTCACCCGTGGCCCCGCAGATGTGCTCGACCATGCCACCACCGATATCGGCATGGGCAGCAAACTGGGCATCGACGCCACCCGCAAACTCCCCGGGGAAGCCTTCAAACGCGCATGGCCTCCGCTGGTCCGGATGGATCCGAAGGTCCGCGCGAAAATCGACTCCCTTTTTGGCAGTGCCCCGGCCTGATTCCTCCTGCCTGGTGCATCATGCCAAGCCCATTTGCCCTGCCTCACACAAACACTGTGGCCAATGATCCACTCTATTCCACCGAAAGCTTGAACACCCTGGCATGAAAGGACTACCTTCAATCTGTGGCTAAACCGTCAAAAACCAATCTCCTTGATGATCTGCGCCGTTACCTGGGAACTTTTGAAGAAGAACATCGCATAGCAGGACGTTCCATCTCCCTGTCCGGCTCCATAACCGATTTTCAGGCGCGTGAGGATGGACAATTTGCATGCGCTCTGATGGAAGAGTTTGAAACAACCCTCGAGTATCTGCCCTCCGAGCGGATCTGGTTTGGAGATTGTGCTTGCATCCCCATTGACATGGAGGAGGATGACTGCCCCCACATTTTCGCCCTTGGCACCCTCCTGATGAGTGAGTTTTCCCAGGCCAGCGTGCGGGAAATCAGTTCCGGGAAAGCCGTTCGCCAACCCACCCAAAAACCCCCGCCACGGGGGGGATTTGAGGAATCTGTCCGCAACATCCTGAACCGGCCGCTCAACTCAAACGAGTCACATTTCTGCAAATTGGTTTCCCGGCTTTACGAGCGGAGCAAATCCTCCCAGCGGGTGTCCCTGTGGGATCTTCATGATCTGGGTCTTCCCGTTAGGGGTGTGGGTTGGGAGGCACTCAAGCCCTGGGTTGCCTATCCTGAAAACGAGTGGGAATTCTGGCTCCACATTGCTCAGGCGATTCTGGACAGGAAGGGGAGCATCCCCTCCTTTTTAGACCCCATCACCAACCTCGAAAGCATCCGTGAGATTCGGGCCCGGGCAGAGCGTGAATTGGTGATCACCAGATGGCAGAACACATTCTTCCATGTGCCCGAACCCAGCAGGGCTGTTCCGCTTGGGACAGGTCATGAGTTGCGCATCGCCGCAGAATTCGACGGATTGAAGCTCGAAATCAAATCTCCCGGTGGCAGTGAATTCCAGAAAATCACCCCAACGAAGTTTCGTGATCTTCTTCAACTTCATACCGTCAGCCAGCTCTGGAACTCCCCGGAATCGGAGTTGATCTGTGATTTCTTTGCGAACGCCAATTATAATTCGGCCGCAACCACGATTCCCTACAACTCCCCCGGCAGTCAGACGACACTCAACAGACTGCTCAGGGCACGCCACCTCGAAAGCTATTTTGTAAATGTGAACCGCGTTCCCCTGGAACGTCCCACCGCCCCGCTCAAGTGGCGGCTGACGCCCCCGGAATCGGTCGATGGAGACTACCGCCTGCGCCTCGTCATGAGCGATGGAAGTTCCGCCCCCGGCATTATGAAATCGGTGGCCGGGATTCCCTACCTCTACCTCACCCAGGAAGGCATCTACACTGGTCCACTCGCCCCGGATGGATTTGATCTGGATGAATCGATTGTGATCCCGGCACCGGCCATTGAGCGGACGGAGGGTATCAGGTTCCTGATGAAACTTGGGTTGGAGATTCCGGAATCACTGCAGAATCAGGTCGAAATTGTCCCCTATAAAATCAAGATCGAGTGCGCCCTCAAGCCGGATCGCTCCAAAACCAAAACAGAACGGTGCTACGTCTCCGTTCAGGCGAGAAACCGTCTGGGAGAGGTTCTAAGCTTCAACGATTCCACCTGGTTCATTATCAAGGAGGCGAAACCGGCCGGGGGCGATTCAAAAAAGATCGTGATCAACGAGCGGGAGTGGCTGGTGCGAACACCTGCCCTGCTCGCGCCACTCCAGTTGAAGCCTTCCGATTACCCTATCAGGGATCCCCACTGCAAGGTCACGCGCGCCTTCCCTGATCTATTTTCGAACTGGGTAAAGGGACTTCCACCCGAGGTCGAACTGGTGCTCGATAGCGAACTGGAAAGCCTCGCCAATCCTGAGGTCTCGGGCACTGTCAGACTTGATGTTCAGGAAGCCCAGATCGACTGGTTCGACCTCAAGATCGTCCTGCAAATGGATGACACCACTCTCACCCCCGAGGAGGTAAACCTCCTCCTCAAGGCACGGGGCGGGCTTGTCCGCCTACCGGGGCGCGGCTGGCGAAAGCTTGTTTACAATCTCACCCCCGAGGATGATCAACGGCTTGCAGGGCTGGGCTTGAGCCCTCACGAATTTTCGGATGAACCACAACGCCTCCATGCCTTGCAACTTGCTGACGAGGGTGCGCGCAAATTTCTTCCCGCTGAACAGGTTGAGCAAGTCAGTCGCCGGGCGAGCGAGATCCGCACATCCGTCGCCCCGCCTCTACCCACTGAGATCAAGGCCACACTGCGCCCCTACCAGCTTGAGGGCTTTCACTTTTTGGCATACCTGAGCACCAACAACTTCGGCGGAATTCTCGCCGATGACATGGGTCTCGGCAAAACCCTCCAAACTTTGGCCTGGTTCATCTGGCTCCGTGCCGAAGCGCTGAAAAACGCGCCTGACAAACCCCCTGCCCCATCCCTGGTGGTTTGTCCTAAAAGCGTGATGGACAACTGGAGGGCCGAGCCCACCCGGTTCGCCCCTGACCTTCGCGTCCGGACATGGTCCGCCACGGAACTGCCCAAGTTCAAGGAGGAGGCCCACGCTTCAGACTTGAACGTGATCAACTACAGCCAGTTGAGAACGCTTGAGACAGATCTCCTCGACATGACCTGGCTCGCTGTGGTGTTGGATGAAGGTCAATACATCAAGAACCCGAATTCCCAAACCGCGCAAATTGCCCGCACTGTCAAGGCGGGCCACCGCCTCATCCTCACAGGCACCCCTATCGAAAACCGCCTGCTCGATCTGTGGAGCCTGATGAGCTTTGCGATGCCCGGAGTGCTCGGCACACGGGCCTCTTTCCTCAGAATCTACGATGGCAAGACTGATCCCCTCGCCCGGCGCCGTCTTGCCGCCCGCGTCCGCCCGTTCCTGCTGCGCCGAACCAAATCACAGGTGGCCAAGGATCTGCCGGACCGCATCGAGGAGGACATCTTCTGCGAAATGGAAGGCGAGCAGAAAACACTCTACCGCGCTGAACTCAAACATGCCCAGCAGATGCTGCTCCGGGTGCAGACCCAAAAACAACTCGCGAAGCAGACTTTCCACTTTCTGACCAGCATGCTTCGCCTGCGTCAGATCTGTTGCGACCCCCGGCTCGTCAATCCGTCGGTGGTCGGGCAGAGCGCCAAATTGGAGGCCTTGATCGGCCAGGTGGAACCGTTGATGGAGGAAGGGCACAAGGTGCTCATTTTTTCACAGTTCGTGGAACTGCTGCAACTCCTCAAGCCCGAACTCGAAAGGAAGGAGTGGCCCATCTACTATCTCGCTGGAGAAACAGAAAACCGGGGGGCCCTCGTCGAGCAGTTTCAGGCCCATGAGGGGGGGGCGGTATTCCTGATCTCCCTCAAGGCCGGAGGGTTCGGTTTGAACCTCACCTCTGCAAGCTACGTTGTCCTGTTTGATCCCTGGTGGAATCCCGCAGTGGAAAATCAGGCTATCGACCGAACCCACCGCATCGGGCAAACGCGCAAGGTGATTGCCTACCGGCTCCTCATCAAGGGCAGCATTGAGGAAAAAATCCGAGCCCTCCAAAAACAGAAAAGCGCCCTGGTTCAGGACGTCCTTGGCGAGGAAAAATTCGCGCAAGGATTGACGCTCAACGACCTCCAGTTCCTGTTCTCCGATTAGAATTCGTGGCCACCCTCCACCTCAACAACTGCTCATGGAAAAAATTTGGGCAAACGATGCAACCTCTCTTGAGAGATTGAGGTTCATGCCGTAGTGTTCGTGCGAATTTTTATGTTTGAGAACTTTACCAATCTTTTCTCGAAGAAGCCCGCCGGCAAAGGCGGGCCCATGGTTCGGGAGGCATACACAACACAATCCCCACTGCAGCAGACTGGATCAGAGCGTAACAAGCAGGTTTATTCCCGTGTGTTCCGCTGGCGCCTGCCAGCCGGACAGACCGAGGAACCCGATTCGGTCGACATCGTGGGCTCCTTCACGCACTGGCAAAAAGTGCCCCTGATCCGCGACAGCATTCTGGATGCCTGGCATGTCACCCTTCATCACATCCAGGGCAATCGCACACACCATTATATGATGCTTGTCGATGGCCTTCCTGTTTACGACAAAAGCTGCGATGGGCTTGCCGTGCCCCATGGCCATGATGAGGAGCGTTTTCAACTCGACACCGACAAGGGTCCACGGGTGCTCATGCTCTTCGGACAAACCAAGTAGCATCTCCTTTCAGTCGGCGAGAGATCCCTGCAATGTCCCCATTGACCCATCTGCTCGGTAGTTGGGTCATAGCGGTCCACACGACAAAAACTCCCCGGGATTGCCGCCTGGTTACCCTCGCGGGAATATTGCCGGACTTGGACGGGCTCGGCCTGATTGGGGATCTCTGCAGCAGGGGGTTCGGTCTCAGACCCACCCAGTTCTACGCACACTATCACCATTACCTGCTTCATGGTGCCTTGGGTGCTGCTTTGATTGCCATCGCTTTGACCCTGTTCGCTGAAAGCAGGTGGCGGGTCTTGATTCTGGCCCTCCTGGTCACCCACATCCACTTCCTTTGTGACTTCCTTGGATCCCGTGGCCCATCCCCCGAGGATCTCTGGCCAATCTTCTATCTTGGCCCCTTCGACAAGGATCCCATGTGGATCTGGAAAGGCCAATGGCGGCTTGATGCCTGGCCATTGAGAGTGGTAACCGTAGCCCTCTTCTGCTGGTCCCTGCAACTTGCCATCTCCCGCAAATTTTCAGTCGTGGGCACCTTCAACGCCAGGGTGGATGCCGTGTTTATCTCCGTGCTTCAAAAGTGGAGGGAAGACATCCTCTGCTCTATCAGCAGGTGGGGGAAGTTGAAATAGAGAAGGCGCACCAACAGGGTGCGCCCAAATACACACGGTTGATCTATCTTATGATCCCTCGGCACCGCAGGCAACCACATTTCTTGTGTGTTTAAAGCTGTGACATTGCCAAACATCGAAACGCCCATCCCGAAGCAGGAATTCCTGCACAAGTTCGGATTCCCCGCCCCCCGACGATCTTCAGGCGGACATCAACGAAAAAGGGCGGAGCGCAGGGACGGCATGGCCGCCAGAATTGATGGCTCGAAATCCGTGCGGTCCTGATAAAAGAAAGCCTGCCGCGCCCCGGTGCTCCAGCTGTGAAAAAAGGACATCGTCTCAAACTTGTGCCAGCGGGCTGATCCATCAATGGTCAACTGCTGTCCCCCCTCAGGCACCTTGGAACCACCTGACCCACGATGCTGCGGCATGTTCTCATAGACAAACTCCCGCCCTGCCTCCAATCCTCCCCATGTTCCGTTCACCTTCATGATGGCATCCGTTGCAAGGACCCAATAGGGCTTGGATGTGGTGATCTTGACGGGACTGTGCGATGGCAGGCGTGCGATAGGGCTGTCCCAATTCGTGATACCACCATAATAAAGAAGTCCCAAAACCCACTGGGGAAACTGCGGTTCCAGACGTGGCAAACCGGGCCGATTCGCACACGTCCAGATGGATGGAGTATTGGATTGAACGGTCAAGCCCACCTGACCGGCTGCGGACGCCTCGGGGGGATTCAGACACGTCTGAACGAAACTATCCGCCGACCAGCGGGCCTGCAGCACCCGGTCCTGATAGTCATTGGCATACATCGTCACGCCAACACCCACCTGACGCAAATTCCCAAGACACTGGACCCGCTTCCCCTTCTCCTTGGCCCGACTCAACGCCGGAAGCAACATCGCCGCGAGTATGGCTATGATGGCAATCACCACCAACAGCTCAATAAGGGTAAATGCCCGGATGATCGGGGTTCCCCCCAGCTTGATTTTTCTCGAATTCATAACAAGGCTGCTGACCCTGTTTGTTGCAAATTCCCGACCATAAATCAAGCATGGGTTTGGGAGGCCTCGCGATAAGCAGCCTTGAAGGACGGACGATTCCAACAGAGGAGTGCGAAAAGGTCGCGGTTTTAGATTGGATGCCCCACCCTCCGGCAGCTATGATTCGAGGCAGCAGACCACTGGGCATGCACGAAATGTCGATCATGGAAGCCACTCTGGAGGTGGCGGCTGGACAAGCTCGCAAGGCGGGGGCGGACCGCATTTGTGTTGTCACACTGAGGATTGGCAGCCTAAGCGGCGTTGTCCCGGATGCACTCCGCTTCGCCTTCGACGCCCTGTCACCAGGCACCCCCGCCGGGGGGGCGGAACTGCGCATTGAGACGGTTCCGGCCAGTTTCTGGTGTTCTGCCTGTCAGGCACGTTTTCAGGCAGACAACCTGCTGGCGGTTTGCCCAAGCTGCCAGAGCCTGAGCCGTGAATTGCTCGGGGGGCGGGAACTTGAACTCACTTCACTGGAGGTTGAATAATGTGTAACGATTGCGGATGTGGAACACCCTCTGAAAAACCGCCCAAAATAACAATTCCCGGGATGGCACACCATGCCCACCATCATCCCCACTCCCACGACCACCCCCATTCACACGGTCACGACCATGAGCACCCGCACACTCATGATCACGACCATTCCCATGCTCCGGCTGATGCCACCGCCGGGGCCAATCGACGCCAGCTGCAGGTGGGGCGCGCCATTCTCGACCAGAACGACCGCCTCGCCGAGCGGAATCGAGGCTACTTCCGGGCCAGGAACCTGTTCGTTCTGAACGTCGTCTCCTCCCCCGGCTCGGGCAAGACGGCGTTTCTGCGGGAAACACTGATCCGTCTTAAAGGCAGGCTTCGCGCTGGTGTCATTGTGGGTGATCTGGCCACTGAAAATGACGGCTTGCGATTGCGGGAGTCGGGCGCTCCTGTTGTGCAGATCACAACCGGCACAGTCTGCCATTTGGATGCGGGAATGATAGGCCGGGCTGTCGCAGAACTCCCATCCCGGGATCTGGATCTGCTGATCATCGAGAACGTCGGCAATCTCGTTTGCCCCTCCTCCTACGATCTGGGGGAGGACCTCCGCGTGGTGCTGCTCTCGGTGACTGAAGGGGAGGACAAGCCCTTGAAATATCCGCCCATATTTCAATCTGCAGGCGCGGTGGTCGTGAGCAAAATGGACTTGGCCGGGCCCTGTGCATTCGATCGCAGCACGGCGTTGAAAAACATCAGCCTGTCGGCCCCGCGTGCGACTGTTTTCGAGGTATCGTCCCGCACCGGGTTGGGAATGGAGGGCTGGATCAGCTATCTTGAGGAGCAACACCGGGCAGCACGCTCCACCCCGCCACTGGGTTGAAGCCCCACCGAACACGCCACACAGGACCGGTCACCCTCAACCAACCGCCCTATTCCAGGCCGAGGGTGGTCCCGGATGATCTGCGCACCTGCTCAAAGAACTCCTCGGCGACGATGTAGCCAACGCATCCCGGCTGTCCGCATCGGCAGGGGTGATCCCTGTAGTCCTCAAGGTCATATCCATAGTTGAACGTCACCTCCGCACCCGGGGGAATGTCCTTGATTGCCTTGATCAGAATTCGCTCACCATCCATCTCTGCTTCACAATTAGGAGAGCATCCGTGGTTGATGTATCGGGCCAGATTCCAATCCACGTTCCCATCCAGATCCGACTCCTCGTTCACATGGAAAATATATTGGTTATCAGCCTCGCATCTTCGGAGGGATTCCGCCTTGGAGATCCTCTCCCCAACGTATTCAATAACCTCCGTCCCGGAGGGGATGGACACCAGGGCAAACGCACCGATGCCGTGGATTCCGGAGCGCCTGAAAACAAGCCATTCATTGCGGCCCACCTCGGTTTTGGCTGGCGCCTTTCCCTGCCTGGCCACCTTAGGCCGCATCGGCACTTCCCCCTTCCTTCTTCTCCGCCTTTCCTCCTGCCATGGCAGTGGCAGGAAAACCGAATTCCTTGAGAAAATGCTCCACCGGCGCTTCAACCCGAACCCGCTGTCGGGTGAAGGGATCCTGAAACTCAATACGGATGGCACGCAGCCCAAGATCAGGCAAACGCTTACTGTCCCCGCTCCCGTAAAGATCATCCCCGAAGATCGGGCATCCGGAGGTTGCGAGGTGGACACGAATCTGATGAGTCCGGCCGGTCAGCGGCTCGGCCTGAATCAAAGTGCGCCCACCCTGCTGGGCCAGCACCCGGAAGGTTGTCTCAGCATCCTTCCCCTCCCGGTCATCCACCCGCATGCTGCCAATTCGGTTGGGGTCCGTGCCCAGTTTGCTGCGACAGACCCACTCACGCTGCTTCGGTTGGCCTGCCACCACTGCCAGATAGGTCTTGTGCACACTCCTGTTCTCGAACATGTCCCCATAGGCGGCCACGGCCCCCATGCTCTTGGCGAGCAACATCACCCCTGTCGTGTCTGCATCCAGACGGTGGACATACTTGAGGAATTTCAACCCGCGCGAGCGGGCCCAAAAATCGCCCGCCGCAATCGAAGAGTTAATCGCAGCCTGTAGATTGCGGTTGGTTCGCTGCCATGAAAGAGGAACCAACATCCACCCGGCAGGCTTGTCGATCGCCATCACGGAGCGATTTTCGAATATGATCGGGATCGTATCCCCGGTCGGCAGTTCTATTTGTGCAGGCTTGGCCACAGAGAAAGAATACCAAATCTGGTTGTCAGTGGAAGCACCGTCACATAATTTCAACACCATGCGTAAAGAGTCTCTTTGGAGGAGAAGAACATTCCTCAAATCCCTCGGCCTCGCGGCGCCCGCCACCCTGCTGTCCCCGCCCGGAGCATGGTCACGGAATCCTCCCCCTCCTCAAGGTGCCAATTCGCCGCGAAAGAAGCGCGAGCTTTCAGCAGACGTTGTCATTATTGGAGCCAGTCTCGGAGGGTGCGCAGCAGCTCTTTCCGCCCTGCGCAGCGGGTTGAGAGTGATCCTTACCGAGGAAACCGACTGGATCGGGGGACAACTCACCTCCCAGGCTGTGCCGCCCGATGAAAACCCCTGGATTGAGTCGTTCGGTGGCACCCGGAGTTATTTGAATCTCCGCACGCGCATCCGCGAATACTATCGCCGTAATTTCCCGCTCACCGCCGAGGCCCACGCCAGTCCGCATCTGAATCCCGGGAATGGCATGGTCTCGCGCCTTTGCCACGAGCCTCGCATCGCCCTGGCGGTGCTTCAGGAACTGATGGCACCCTACATCGCCGCCCGAGCCCTGATCCTGCTCATCCGGCACCGCCCGACAGCGGCAGATACCGATCATGACCATGTGAGAACCGTCACAGTGCTGGATCTTGAAACGGGCGATCCCCTCGTTTTGCACGCTCCATGGTTCTGTGATGGCACGGACATGGGTGACCTGCTGCCTCTGACTGGCACAGAGTTCCTGACCGGTGCCGAGTCCCGCCAGCAGACGGGCGAACCCCATGCCCCGGAACAGGCAGACCCGAACAACATGCAGGCCTTCACCTGCTGCTTTGCAATGGACTACATCGATGGGGAGGACCACACCATCGAGAGGCCGGAACAATATGGTTTCTGGAGGGATTACTCCCCTGCCCTCTCTCCCGCCTGGCCCGGCAAGCTTCTGGCCTGGGATTACACACATCCTGTGACGCTCAAGCCCAGGCGGCTGGAGACGGATCCATCCAAATCCACGGGCCTCTTTGCCTATCGTCGAATCATCGACCGCGCTCAATTCATTCCGGGAACCTACCGGGGGGACATCACGCTAGTCAACTGGCCGCAAAACGACTACCTGCCTGGTAATTTGATAGGTGTATCCCCCGAGGAGGCTGCCCGCCATCTCGAAGGAGGGCGGCAACTCAGCCTCTCACTCCTCTACTGGCTGCAAACCGAAGCCCCACGCCCTGATGGATCCACGGGTTGGAAGGGACTTCGACTCCGGGAGGATGTCACCGGAACCGCCAATGGATTGGCCAAACAGCCCTACATTCGTGAAAGCCGACGGATCCAGGCGGAGTTCACGGTTCTGGAGCAGCATGTCTCGACGGAGTTCCGTAGGAAAGAGACCTCGACCTCTGCGGAGGATGTCAAAGCAGAGGTGTTCAATGATTCCGTGGGCATAGGCAGTTACCGCATCGATCTTCATCCCAGCACCACCGGTATCAACTATATCGACATCAGTTCGGTTCCCTTCCAAATCCCCCTCGGTGCCCTGATTCCAAAGCGGATTGAAAACCTGCTTCCCGCCTGCAAAAATCTGGGTGTGACGCACATCACCAACGGATGCTACAGGCTCCACCCTGTGGAATGGAACATCGGCGAAGCCGCTGGTGCCCTCGCCGCCTTTTGCGTCTCACGGAAACGAAGCCCCCGCGAAGTGCGGTCCAAACCAGCCCTGCTCAAGGAATTTCAGGCGGTGCTCACATCTCATGGCGTCCCCCTCGCCTGGCCCAAGGTAACCCCTTTATGATTCCTGCCGACCAGTTCAGTCTGGTGCTCGTCACGACTCCGGATATTGAAACAGCCCGGCGCTTGGCCGCACTGGCGCTGGAGGCAGGACTGATTGCATGTGCCAATATTATCCCGGCCATCGAGTCCCACTATCGGTGGGAGGGAGGCATCGAGAAAAACGCCGAGACCCTGATGCTGCTCAAAACCACCAAGTCGGCCATGGATACGCTGGAAAAACTGATCACATCACACCATCCCTACACAACCCCGGAGATCCTCTCGATTCCGATCCTCTCCGGCAGCCCCGGCTATCTCGATTGGCTGGCCGCCTCCACGGCGAATTCGCCCCCCTCCCATCCATGAAAACGGTCAACCAGCCGATGAATTACCACCTGCGAGAACGCCATCCAGGACCGCCCATGCCCCCGAATCACCAAAACCCAGGAATTCGCCCCACGTGAAAAGACCACCCGAGACCTGCCCCAACTGTGGGACATCCGTTCCAAGACGCGCACTGGCATGTCCTGCCTGCGGCGCGGACCATGAAACCGGGTGGAGTGAGGCCGCAGAGGATTCCAATACGGATCTTCCCGACGAGGAATTCAATTACAACGAATATGTGCAGCGCGAATTCGGCGGCGGGTCCCCTGTCCCGAAGGGCCTTCACTGGTTCTGGTGGCTTGTCGGAGTCCTCCTTGTGGCGGGTCTTCTCTTCGGACTATTAGGCCGCTAGAAAACCGCACACTACTTCGCGGGATTGCCGTCCCATTCTGCTTGATGCGTGCGACGCTTTCCTCCTAAATCACTCCCAATCACATGAGCACATCCGAAGCAGCCATTAACCCGAATACCCCCATGCCAAAACCGGAGTCCTCCCGGCTGGTGTCCTTGGATGCCCTGCGTGGGTTTGACATGTTTTGGATCATCGGCGCGGACTCTCTTGTCTATGCGCTGAATCGCATGACACAGTCAGGGCCAACGCAGTTTCTTGCAAACCAACTTGAGCATGCGGAGTGGGCGGGTTTTCGTTTCTACGACCTTATCTTCCCACTCTTCGTGTTCATGGTGGGAATCTCCATCGTTTTTTCACTGGGAAGGGCCGCGAACTCAGGAAGTCGCACGGATGCTCTCAAGAGAGTCCTCAGGCGTGGCGTGCTCCTATTTCTGATCGGCATCTTCCACTCAGGGGGTATCATGAGCCCATTTCCAGATATTCGGTTAATGGGTGTTCTAAACAGGATCGCCCTTGCTTACACCTTTGCAGGCGTGATCTTCTGTTTCTTCAAGCCGAAGGCAATCGGGGCCTGGTGCGTGAGCCTCCTCATTGGGTATTGGGCGATGGTTTCCCTCATTCCCATCCGCGACATCCAGCTGGAAAAAGGGAATCTGGCCACTCTTGCTGAAAAGGCCGGAAACGCGGAAGGGGCCACCGCACTGCGCGATACCAGTAACCCCTCCGGTGTAAAAGATGGACTCGCCTGGACTACCGCCAAAAGCCTCTATGCCGTAACGACCAATTGGACCAAGGGTAAATTTGAGCCGGGGTTGAATCCCGTCAACCACTTTGACTTCAACTATCTGCCTGCCCGCAAATACGACCAGTTCTACGATCCAGAAGGAATCCTGAGCACGATCCCAGCCGTCGCCACCTGCCTCCTGGGAGTGCTGGCAGGCTTCCTTCTTCAAAGCGGTGCCACGTCGGATATGCGGAAAGTATGGATTTTGGCCGGGTGGGGCGCAGCCGCAGTTGCCCTTGGGTGGATCTGGAACATCCACTTTCCAGTGATCAAAAAGATTTGGACCTCGTCCTACGTTCTGGTTGCGGCGGGTTACAGCGCCCTTCTGATGGCCCTGTTCTATTACATTGTGGACGTCATCAAGCTCCGGGCATGGTGCCAGCCCTTTATCTGGATGGGGATGAACTCGATCACGGTCTATCTCACGAGCAATATGCTGGGAGGTTTCAGAAAGCTGGCCTTGCGACTGACAGGGGGCGACCTGCGCCTCTTTCTGGAGGGATCTGTCGCCAAAGGCGCGGGAGACCTCCTCGTGTCCATAGTGGGTCTCCTGCTGGCGTTCGCCTTCGTCAGATTTCTCTATAAGCGACAGATCTTTCTGCGCCTGTAACGCCGCCCCATCCGATAAGGTCAAAAAGCCCGCTCCAGTAATGGAGCGGGCTTGTCGAAAAAGGTACTGTCCAGGCTAAGTGGGCTTAGCTGGCAGGCGCGTCGGTCTTCTCAACAGCCGGGGTCGCAGCAGGAGCTGCGGGCACAACAGCAGTCAGATCCACCCATTCGAGGATGGCTTCCTGACATGCATCGCCCTGGCGTTGTCCCATCTTCACGATGCGTGTGTATCCACCTTTGCGGTCCTTCTGGGAAGGAGCAATCTCTCCGAAGAGGATCTTCACGGCGTCCGCCTGATGTAGGCGGGCAGTGGCGAGGCGCCGGTCGTGAACGGTTCCACTCTTTCCGAGTGTGACCATCTTCTCAGCAACGGAGCGTGCCGCTTTTGCTTTGGCTAATGTGGTAACGATCCGTTTGTGCAGGATCAGGCTGCATACCATGTTGGACAACATCGCATTGCGATGTTCGCTGGTTCTTCCCAGCTTGGCTGTTCTCTTAAGATGTCGCATAGGTCTTCCTTATCGGGCTACGGGTGTAGCGGAGTCATCCTCCTTGGGGGGCTCAAGAAGATCCAACTCAAAGGTCATGCCCAGTGTCAGGCTGAGAGCTTGGAGTTTCTCCTTAATTTCATTGAGCGATTTCTTCCCAAAATTCCTGTATTTGAGCATCTCCTGCTCACTCTTCATCGCCAACTGGCCAACGGTGGTGATGTTGGCATTGTTCAGACAGTTGGCTGCCCGAACACTCAGTTCGATCTCGTTGACACTCATATTGAGCAGCTTCCGCAGCTTGCCCTTTTCCTCATCCTGCTTGTCAACAACCTCTTCAAACTCGACGGCATCCTTGTCGTATCCGACAAAAACATCGAGATGATGCTGAAGAATTGCAGATGCCTGGGTGAGAGCATCGTCAGGGGTGATGCGGCCGTCTGTCCAAACTTCCAGAACCAACCGGTCATAGTCGGTCCTCTGCCCCACACGGGCGCTCTCAACCAGATAGCGCACACGTGTTACCGGGGAGAAAAGCGAGTCGATGGCAATGACGCCAATGGGTTGGTTCGGCTTTTTGTTTTCGTCGCCAGGCAGGAACCCTCTGCCAACCTTGACCTCAAGTTCCATCTCGAACTTGCGCTTCTTATCAAGCGTGCAAATGTGCTGGGTTGGATTCACCAAATCAAGGTTTTGAACCAATTGGATGTCTCCAGCGGTTACCTCACCCTCCTTGTTTACGGATAGAAGTAACGTCTGGGGTTCGCGGTTCCCCGACTTAAAAAGAACCTTCTTAAGGTTCAAGACGATGTCAGTAACATCCTCAACCACACCTTCAATAGTGGCAAACTCGTGCATCGCACCGTCCACCTTGATGGAGGTGATCGCGGCACCTTCCAGGGATGAAAGCAAAACTCGCCTGAGGGAGTTGCCGATCGTATGACCATAGCCGGGCTCGAATGGCTCGGCCATGAACTTTGCATACGTTGGTGTCGAGGTGCTCTCTTCCTTAGTGAGCCGCTTCGGCATCTCAAAACGTCCTAATCTAACTGCCATAGTATCCTTTCAACAATTTTAATCTGGTCGATTTGGACTGATTCCCACAGCCAGTCGACCCGTATAATTGCTTTAAATCCGCTGATGCCAGAGACACCAGCAGATTTGGGGTTCAAAATGATTACCGGGAATAAAACTCGACAACGGCCTGCTCGTTGGCGATGGGCTGAATCTCATCCCTGGAGGGAATGCGCATGATTACGCCCTTCAGACCTTCCTTGTTCAGGGAGATCCAGTCAGGCACAGTCCTGCTTGTCGCGCTCTCAAGATTCCGTGTGGCGAGCTGCCGTGCGGCATTCGTCTGCTTGATCTCAACCACATCATTGACCTTCAAGGCACAGGAAGGAACATCGACCTTGCGGCCGTTAACCTTCACGTGGCCATGACTGACCAATTGCCGGGCCGCAGCACGGGTATTGGCAAAGCCGAGATGGTAACAGACATTGTCGAGGCGGGTCTCGAGAATCTGCAGCATCTGCTCACCAGTGACACCACGCCGACGCAGTGCGCGCTCATAGACACCACGGAACTGACGCTCCATGAGGCCGTAAAAATAACGCAGCTTCTGCTTCTCAATCAGTCCAAGACCGTAATCAGTGTGCTTCCTGCGGGACTTGGGACCGTGAACGCCGGGACCGTAATTCCGGCGCTCGAGATATTTAGACGGGCCGAAGATGGGGACACCAAACCTGCGGCTGATACGAACACGGGGACCTGTATAACGAGCCATACTTAAAAGTGATCCTGAGATTGATATGTAAAATTAGACGCGGCGCTTCTTCCGGGGGCGGCAACCGTTGTGCGGAACGGGAGTGACGTCCTTGATGGTCGTGATCTCCAGGCCAATCGCCTGAAGAGCCCGAATCGCGGACTCCCGGCCGGAGCCAGGACCCTTCACCCGCACTTCAACTTCGCGCATGCCATGGGACATCGCCTGCCGAGCAGCATCCTGTGCGACCTGTTGTGCCGCATAGGCCGTGCTCTTACGAGAACCCTTAAAACCGACCTTGCCCGAAGTGGACCAGCCGATGACATGCCCCTGCATGTCAGTGATGCTGACGTGGGTGTTGTTGAATGTGGCAAGAATATTGGCGATCCCGGCGCTGATGTTCTTAGCACCTTTCGCCTTGATGATCTTCTTGCCCGCCATATCATCCGCGAGCAACTCAGCGGCGGTGGGGGCGCTTACTGCCGGCACGGGCACTGCAGCAGCTGCAGCATCAGCAGTGGCTGGAGCACCATCCGCAGTCGCTGCCGCCTTTTTAGAGGCTTTCGCAGGGTGGCCTTCACCAGTTGCGGGTTTGGCCGCGGCCTTTTCGGGCCCAGCTTCCTGTTTGCCATCCTTCTTGGGAGCGGCAGGTTTCTTTTTGGTTTCTTCAGACATAACTAATTAGTGAATTCCAGTCTTGGCCCCGGGATTGCGTGTGACACCGACCGTCTTGCGCGGTCCCTTGCGGGTACGGGCGTTGGTTTGCGTTCTCTGGCCGCGAACCGGAAGCCCGCGCAAATGCCGGACCCCACGGTAGCACTTGATACCCTGCAGGCGCTTGAGGTTCATGCCAATTTCCCGGCGCAAATCGCCCTCAATGACATATTTGCCATCCTGAATGGCATGAACAATCTGGGAAAGCTGCTGCTCCGTAAGATCCTTTGCGCGGACCGACGGATCAATTTTGGCGTGGGCCAAAATCTCCAAGGCGTTTGTGGGGCCGATGCCGTAAATATAACGAAGCGCAATGTCAATGCGCTTTTGCGGCGGGACTTCTACTCCGATGATACGAGCCATATGTCTCTATTTAATTGTAAATGTTTATTCCGGCCATCAACCCTTAACCCTGACGCTGCTTATGCCGGGCGTTGGTGCAAATGACACGAATCACTCCCTTGCGACGAATTATCTTACAATTCTCGCAGAGCTTCTTCACGGATGCGCGAACTTTCATATAAAATTTAACTTCTGCCTGTCTCCAGTAAAATCCTGCCCTGCGACAAATCGCACGGCGACAGCCGGATCCGCACCTTCTGGCCCACCACGGGCAGCGTGCGCTGGAGCCTGGTCAACCCAGGCACAAACCCAATCAACTTGTGTCCATTCGCAAGCACCACCCAGCACGTGCGGTTTGGCATCACTTCCAAAATCAATGCATCAACTTCGAATGAAGCTTCCCCACACATGTCATGATCTCGGGGCCTGATTCTGTCACCAGAATCGTATGCTCAAAATGGGCAGACAGTGAACCATCATTTGTAACCACTGTCCAGCCGTCATTTAAAATTTTTACCGGAGACTTGCCGGCATTTACCATCGGCTCAATCGCCAGAGTCATCCCAGGCCTGAGCCTCGGACTCGACTTTCCCTCAACATAGTTGGGAATCTGTGGCTCCTCGTGCATGGACCGTCCTACACCATGACCGACGAACTCACGAACGACGCTAAAACCATTCTCTTCAATATAGGTCTGTATGGCCCGCGAAATGTCCACAACCCGATTTCCAGGAAGAGCCTGATCAATCCCCAAATATAGGGAACGCTCGGTCACTTCCATCAAACGTTGGGCCAGAACGCCGCAGCCGCCTACCGCCACCGTCCGCGCATTGTCACCAATAAATCCGTTGTAGATAACACCAACGTCCAAACTAACAATATCGCCCATCTTCAACTGCCTGGGTCCAGCTATCCCGTGGACAACCTGCTCGTTTACCGAGATGCACACATGACATGGATACTTTTTGTATCCGAGAAAGGCGCTTTTGGCACCGTGCTGCCTGATCCTGCTTGCAGCAAACTCGTCCAACTCGATCGTCGTGATACCTGGCTGGATGAAGTCCGCTACCTCTGAGAGAACCATCGCCGCAACCGAACATGCCGGTCGCATGGCTTCCAAATCCCTCTCGTTCTTAATGACGATCATTGGTCAGAACGGACGCCTCACATCAGAGTCCGTCGATAGCCTAGAACCGACCGCGAATGCGACCCTTCTTCAGGAACCCGTCGTAATGTCTCATCAGGAGGTGCGACTCCATCTGTCTCATCGTATCCAAAAGAACACCAACCAAAATCAGCATGCTTGTTCCACCGAAGAACGTTGCAACAGGATACGGGATCTGCAATTCCCTCGCCAGAATGATCGGAATAATGGCGATAACAGTCAGGAAGATGGCACCGGCCAGAGTGATTCGATGCATGGCGTTATGCAGATATTCGCTCGTAGCCTGACCCGGGCGGACACCTGGAATATAGCCCCCATTCTTCTTAAGGTCGTCGGCAATCTGCAGTTCATTGAACTGGGTGGCGACCCAAAAGTAGGAGAAAAACAGGATCATCAGGGAATAGATAAGAATATAGAGGAAGGCCCCCTCTGTCAGCAGTCGTGCTGACCTGGTAAAGAAATCACCGATGAGCTTGAAGCCGGGGCTGCCCATGCCCGAAAGTGAGTTTCCTGCGAAGAGAAAGAACTTTTGGGGAAACATCAGGATAGCCTGGGCGAAAATGATCGGCATGACACCTGAGTAATTAACCCGTAGCGGCATGAAGGAGGTTCCTCCAGAATACATCTTCCGGCCAACGGCCCTTTGCGCATATTGAACAGGAACTTTGCGCTGGGCCTGAGTAATTGCAATGACACCGGCAATCACACCGGCAAGCAACAGTATCAAAGCCCCGGCATGTCCCAGGTTGAACTTCGCTTCGATGCCGCTTACACCGGGGAAAAACATATCCTTGAGAGCGACGGCCGCCTGTGGGAGTCTGGCAAGAATCCCGATCGTGATCACAAGGGAAATACCATTGCCAATACCCCTTTCAGTGATCTGCTCACCCAACCACATCAATAGCATGGTTCCCGTGGTCAGCATGAGCACGGTCTGTATCCGATAGAGCCAGATTTGTGTATCAGGGTAGAGAACCAGCTGGCCGATTCCCTGACCAAAGATTCCCTCGGGCTTCTCCCACTGCATGGCCATGAAAAGACCCTGCCCCAAGCAGAGAGCAACGGTCAGATAACGACCATATTGAATAATCTTCGTCCTTCCACCCTCTTCACGGGCCAGCTTGCTGAGTTTGGGCACCACCGCAGTGAGCAACTGTATGATGATCGTGGCACTGATGTAAGGCATGATGCCCAAGGCACCGATGGCACAATGCTCAAGGGCACCACCAGTGAACATGCTATACATGCCGAGCACCGAGGCACCACTCTGCTGATGTTGGTTGAAAAACTCCGCGAGGACTGCCCCATCCAATCCTGGAATTCTTACCACTGCTGCTAGCCGGCAAATGGCCAGAACCAGCAGGGTATACAAAATCCTGGATTTCAATTCCGGGATCTTGAAACAGTTGCTGAACGTGTTGGCGATGGAGGCAAACATGGCTGGTTACTTCTGAACTAGGCTTTAACGGAGGGCGCAGGTGCAGCCTTCCGCGTTGCGATCTCGCAGGTCCCGCCCGCGGCCTCAATCTTTGCTTTTGCTGTGTCACTGAACCCAGCTGCAACCACTGTGAGTTTACGTGTGATTTCGCCGGTGCCAAGAACCTTGATACCGCTTGCACGACCGGAAGCAAGACCGATGCTCCGCAATGCGGACTCATCAACCCGGGCGCCGTCATCAAAAACGTTCAAGTCGCCCACATTAACCGGAAGGTTAACAGTAGCATGCCTTGCGTTGTTGAAGCCGCGCTTGGGAATACGGCGAATAAGGGGCATCTGACCGCCCTCAAATCCAATACGGATGGAGCTGCCGGAGCGGGCAGTCTGACCTTTACCACCACGACCGCTGGTCTTGCCACGGCCGCTGGACTCACCCTGACCAAGCCGCTTTGTCCGGTGCTTGGCACCAGGGCGGGGTTTCAAATCATGTAGACGCATAACAAATCAAAATTAATCAAACAGTAACTGGATCGACCTTGGGAGCAACAACCTCGGGAGGCTTGGGGGCTCCGGGCTTCTTGTATTCCCGACCACGTGCCTTGAAAATCTCCTCGGGCAACCGGAGACTAAGCAGACCGTTCAGAGTGGCCTTGACCACATTTGCGGCATTCTTCGAGCCCATGGACTTGGACAATACATCCTTCACCCCTGCAGACTCCAGAACAGCGCGAACCGTCTTTCCAGCAATGAGCCCAGTTCCCTGGGATGCCGGCTTCAGGAGTACCTGGGCACCGCAGTAGCGGGTAAACACTTCGTGAGGAATGGTGGTGTCCTTCAAAGAGACACTGACCATTGATGCACGAGCCATTTCTCCCCCCTTGCGGATGGCGTCAGCAACTTCGCCGGCCTTGCCGAGTCCTACCCCGACGCGCCCCTTCTTGTCTCCAACGACAATCAGAGCACTGAAATTAAACCTACGACCGCCCTTAACAACCTTGGCCGAACGGTTGATGAAAACAACCTTCTCGACCAATTCCCCCTGCCCATCTCCGCCATCCGACGAATCGGAGTTCGGACGTGGACGGCGCGGCCTGAAACCGCCTCGGGCCGGACGTGGGTGCGGTTGGCTGGGCGCTTCTGGGCTGGCCACTTCTCGTGTATTATTCGTCTCCATGGGAATTAGAATTGCAGACCCGCCTCGCGTGCAGCGTCCGCCAAAGCTTTAACTTTACCGTGATACCTGGCACCACCCCGGTCAAACACAACCTGCTTGATCCCCTTGTTCAGGGCAGCCTGGGCAGCGGCGACACCAACGATCTTGGCACTGACAACATTTGCTGCCAGTTTCTCACGATCGGGCAGCGCCTTGCTGGTTGTGCAGGTTGAGGCAATCGTCACCCTCTTCACATCATCAATAAATTGAACGTAGATGTGCTCATTGGTGAAGCAAACGGCCATACGGGGCCGCTCTGCCGTGCCACTAACTTTCGCCCGGACGCGCCATTTGCGCAGTTGGGCCAATTTTTGTTTAAAATCTGTTCTCATCTTATTGTCCTGCGGATTTTGCCGCAGGTAAATTATTGTTACTGTACTGTCTTGCCTTCCTTACGCACAACGCGCTCGTCGCTGTATCGGACACCCTTGCCCTTATAGGGTTCAGGCGGATAGAAGCTTCTCAGCTCAGAAGCAACCTGACCGACAACCTGACGATCCGGCCCTTCAATCGTCACCTTTGTGTTTTCCTCAACGGTGACCTTGATCTGGTCGGGTATGGAATAATTGATGGGATGGGAGAAACCAAGCACCATGTTGACAACCTTGCCCTGCACGGAGGCCTTGAATCCTACACCATGAATCTCCAGCTTCTTTACGAAGCCCTCACTTACACCGCGAAGCATGTTGTTGACGAGTGCACGGCTAAGGCCGTGAAGCGCCTTTGCCTGGGCATCCTCACCCTGGCGGCTCACCACCAGCTGGTCCTTGTCGATGGAGATCGAGATGCGCTTGGGCAGATCAAAATTGAGGTTTCCCTTTGGTCCCTCAACAGAGACTTTCTGCCCTTTCAACTCAACCTTGACCTTTGCCGGAATGGTGATCGGCTGTTTTCCAATTCGTGACATGGTTCCTAAATCGTTAAGTGTTACAGTTTCCTACCAGACGTAGCATACCAGCTCGCCGCCGATATTCTTCCTTCTCGCCTGGGCGTCGGTCATAAGCCCTTCCGAGGTGGTCACAATGGCGACACCTAGCCCCCCGCGAACCCGGGGAATGGCGTCAGACCCGACATAGCGCCTTAAGCCAGGTGTGCTCACCCGCTCAATACCCTCAATAACGCTCTTCTTGCCTTGATACTTGAGCTTAACAGTGAGGCTCTTCAAAGCAGCTGTGTTCCCGTCGATAGAAAACTCGCTGATGTAGCCTTCCTGCTTCAAAATCGCGGCGATGCTTTCCTTCATCTTGGAATATGGCATCTCGGTGGTGGAATGAAGAGCGCGCGCTGCGTTGCGTATCCGCGTCAACATGTCTGAAATGGGGTCGTTCATAATCTAAATCTCTTACCAGCTGGCCTTAGTGACTCCCGGAATCAGCCCGTTCAAGGCTCCCTCACGAAACGTCAACCGGGAGCAGGCAAACTTCCGGAGATATCCGTGGCGGCGTCCACTCATCGAGCAGCGGTTCACCACGCGGACGGGACTCGCGTTGCGAGGAAGATTGGAAAGCCCGGCGTAATCACGCTTGGCTTTCAATTCCGCGCGAAGGGCGGCATACTTCTTCACTGTATCCGACTTCTTCTTATTTCGTTCGATCCATGCTGTCTTGGCCATATAAAATTGGAATAGGGTTGCGTCAAATCTAACTTCAAGCAGCGACAGGCGCGCTCTTCACTTCTTTCACCTTGATCTCGGCAAACGGAACTCCCATAAGCTTGAGCAACTCATATGCCTCCTCATTGGTCTTGGCACTGGTCACGATCGTGATGTCCATTCCCTGCTGGCGCTTGATCTTATCAAGTTCAATCTCAGGAAAGATGGTCTGGTCAGATACGCCAAGGGTATAGTTACCCCTACCGTCGAAGGAACGCGGAGAGAGTCCGCGGAAATCGCGAATACGGGGAAGAGCAGTCGCAACCAGGCGATCAAAAAACTCATACATCGCATCTTTGCGCAGGGTGACTCTGCAGCCGATGATCTGGCCTTCACGCAACTTGAAGTTTGCGATGTTGTGGCGTGAACGGCTGGTTGCCGGCTTGCGTCCGGTAATGAGGGCCAAATCCTTGGCCGCATCATCAACCGCGCTTTTCTCAAGCGAGGCACTCACACCCATGTTGACCACGATCTTCTCCATCCGGGGAATTTCATGGACATTCTTGTAGTTGCGCTTCTCCCTTAGGGCTGGCACAACTTCACTGACGTATTTTTCGTAGATTCTGGCTTTCATTTCGCTGTTTCCCGGATTTTGCCGGAGCGCGCTAACTTAATTCTGTAACGCTGGTTAAAGACTACTTTGCCTTGGAGGCACCGTGACGAGCTGCACGCTTGTCAAATTCAGTGGCCGTCATGACATTGGAAATGTGAATGGCTGCCTCACGCTCAAGAATCTGCCCGTTTGGGTGCTGCTGACTCTTTCGCATGTGCTTTTTAACCATTTGGGCACCTTCCACGATGACCCGGTCCTTGTTGCCTGTGACTGTGATGATTCTGCCACGCGACCCCTTTGAGGAACCAGCGAGGACAACAACCTCGTCACCCTTCTTTACATGTAATTTCGGCATAACTAATCTGTTCAGAGCACTTCAGGGGCAAGCGACACGATTTTCATGAACTTCTTGTCGCGAAGTTCGCGGGCAACCGGTCCAAAAATGCGGGTTCCCCGCGGATTCAATTCCTTGTCGATGATGACAATGGCGTTGCTGTCAAACTTCAAATAGGAGCCGTCGCTCCGCCGAATGGCCTGGCGTGTGCGAACGATCACAGCGTCAACGACCTCGCCCTTTTTCACTGTGCCGTCCGGGGTGGCTTCTTTGATATGCGCCTTGATCACGTCACCCACTGCAGCGTAGGCCTGATTGCGGCCCAGCACACCAATGGCTGCGGCACGCTTCGCGCCTGTATTGTCTGCGACGTCTAAAATTGAGCGAATTTGTATCATAAATCCTCGATTAAGCAGCTACTGGAGCCACACCACTACCACGGTCAACAACTGCCACCAGGCGCCACCGCTTGGTCTTTGACAGGGGACGCGTCTCCTCAATACGGACATGGTCACCAACTTTTGCCTCACCCTTTTCGTCGTGGGCGTAGAATTTCTTGTAGCCAGTGACGACTTTCTTGAATTTGGCGTGAGCAAACCGGCGCTCTACCTTCACAATGATGGTTTTGGCCATCTTGTTTGAAATAACCTCGCCAACGCGCTCTTTGCGGTTGCCTCGGGATAGTGTGGCCGACGTTGCGGTCGGCTCTGCTGCTGCTGTGGTAATAGTGGTCTCAGCCATACGGGAAAATTATGCGCCTTTCTTGCGCAGTTGTGAAATCCTGGTTTCAATCCGGGCGATATCCCGACGCAGGGTGCGCAACCGAGCAGGCTTCTCAAGCTGGGCGCTTGCCTGCTGCAGTCGCAGATTGAAAATTTCCTGGCGCCAATTTCGCGAATCCACCAGCAATTCTGGCAGCGTCTTTTCCTGAATCTCTTTGCGTAACGACTTCTTCATAGGTTCCTGGACAATCAAGCTGTGCGGTGACGGGAAATGAACTTCGTTTTGATTGGAAGCTTCGTTGCAGCCAACCGCAGCGATTCACGGGCAACTGCCTCCGTCACGCCATCCACCTCAAAAAGTACATTGGCGGGGCGGATCACGGCGACCCATGATTCCAGGGGCCCCTTGCCCTTACCCATCCGGGTTTCCAAGGGCTTCTTGGTGAACGACTTTTGTGGGAAGATTCTGATCCACATCTTACCATGGCGCTTCATATTGCGCGCGATCGCCACGCGGGCTGCCTCAATTTGCTTGGTATCAAGCCAGCAGCGCTCAAGCGCCATAAGACCATACTCGCCAAATGAAACCATGTGTCCGCGGGTCGCTAGACCGGCACGACTTCCACGGTGCATTTTGCGATACTTAACTCTATCGGGCATCAGTGCCATAAAAAATTCCTTCTTTGTGCAAACACCAAGTTAGCTGATTGCCAGCTCAGCGGCGGGTGTGCCGACCGGAGGCTGCGGAACCAAAGCCCGCTGCACCTTTGTCTCACCCTTGCAAATCCAGCATTTGATCCCGAGCTTGCCGTAAACCGTATTGGCCTCGGCAAACCCGTAGTCGATATCCGCCCGGAGTGTGTGCAGCGGAACCCTGCCCCAGTGATACTGCTCGACCCGTGCCAGCTCGGCACCACCAAGTCGGCCTGCGCAGCGGAGTTTGATGCCTTCGGCACCGAAATCCTTGGCCGTTTGAAGAGCCTTCTTCATCGCCCGGCGGAACGAAACCCGGCGCTCCAGCTGCACCGCAATATTCTCGGCAACCAGCTGTGCATCCGTCTCAGGACTTTTCACCTCGACGATGTCGACGTAAATCTCCTTGCCGGTCATCTTGTTCAACTCTTCCTTGATCTTGTCAATCTCGGCGCCTTTGCGCCCGATAACAATCCCTGGACGAGCTGTCATGATGGTGATCCGGCAGCGATTCGCCGCACGCTCGATCCGAATCTGGGGCACGGAGGCGGATTCCAGCTTCTTCTTGAGCAGTTCCCGAATTTTGCGATCTTCCGTAAGCAACTTGCCGAACTCTTTCTTGCCGGCATACCACTTGGAACGCCAGTCGCGATTGACGGCGATGCGAAGACCTATTGGATTTGTTTTTTGACCCATACGCTGTTTGGCTACTCGTCAGAAAGGATGATTTTGATATGGCAATTGCGCTTGAGGATCGGCCCGGCCGAACCACGCGCCTTCGGGGTGAAACGCTTGAGCGTCGATGCTGTCTGCGCGATGGCCTCCTTGACAACCAGCCGGTCGGTGCGCAACGCACTGAACTTCTGGTTGTTGGCCTTCAAATCTTCGGCGTTGGCAATTGCAGAAACCAGAGTTTTTGCGACAAACCTCGCTCCTTTGCGCGGCACGACAGAGAGCACTGCCACAGCCTCCGGGGCGGGCAATCCCTGAATTTGCCGGACCACCTCGCGCATCTTCTGCGCGGACATCCGGACGTTCTTGGTGATTGATTGAACTTGCATTTTCTACTTCGCCTCCGCTTTCGCTGTATGCGCACCGTGCTTCTTGAACGTGCGCGTCAGTGAAAACTCGCCGAGCCTGTGCCCTACCATGTTTTCCGTCACAAACACCGGGTTGAACACCTTGCCGTTATGCACGTTAAAGGTCAAGCCCACAAAATCAGGGGTGATCATCGATCGCCGCGACCAGGTTTTGATCGGGGATTTGGACTTCGCATCCTTTGCTTTCTGGATTTTCTCCAGCAGGTGGCCGTCCACGAACGGGCCTTTCTTGATTGAGCGTCCCATATTCGGTTAAATTATTTGTTTTTCATCGGCCGACCATCGCGCCGAACCAGAATAAACCGGTTTGAAATCTTCTTCTTGTTACGAGTGCGGTATCCCTTGGCCAGTAGACCCCACGGAGATGTCAGCTGCTGCCATCCACCGCCGGATTTCGACTTGCCTGCACCACCACCATTCGGATGGTCCACAGGATTCCGGGCCACGCCACGGCTGATCGGCCGGATCCCACGATGCCGGGACCTGCCCGCCTTGCCGAGAACAACGTTCTCGTGTTCCGAATTGCTCACCTGACCGATTGTCGCGTAGCAATCCTGATTAACCCTGCGAATTTCACCCGAAGGAAGACGGATCTGCGCATACCCCTCATCACGTGACATCAGAGTGGCGGACCCACCTGCTGTCCGGACCATCTGCGCGCCCTTTCCAGGAACCATCTCGATATTATGAATCGGGAGGCCGACAGGAACCAAGCTCAGCGGCAGCGCATTTCCCAAATCGGGAGCAGCGGTCGGACCACTCATCAGCTTGACGCCAACCTTCAGCCCGGCAGGCGCAATGATGTAGGTCTTTTCCCCATCCTTGTATTGAAGGAGAGCCAGCCGGGCTGTTCGGCGAGGATCATACTCGATCGCCGAAACGGTCGCCTCGACGCCGTGCTTCTTCCTTTTGAAATCAACAATCCGGATCTTTTGCTTGTGACCACCACCAATGCCGCGAGCGGTTACGCGTCCATAATGGTTACGGCCACCGGTTTTCTTCCGGATCTCCACCAAGCTCTTTTCGGGCTTGGTCTTCGTAATATCGCTGTTGTCGCCAAACGAGATGTATCGCGTGGACGGCGTCAGCGGTCTAAATGTCTTTACTGGCATAAATCAATAACAATCCCCAACCAAGTCAGCTACTTGGAGAGCGGAACCATCAATCCTGCACCCAGATGGGCGTTCAGTTATCGGCTCCACAGGTTATGCTGTCCAGACCCAAACAGGTCAAACGGAGCTAAAAATTTAGCAAACGCGCAGGAGGATGCAACATGTATTTTCATTTTTTTTCGGATGCAGCTCCTTGGTAGCGCATCGTTCCGCCTCATTCCATTGCTGTTCTTTCATGATGGTATTGTACAAGATCCTTTGAATGAGCAGGATAGAGATGGATCTGACGGTCTACACTGGTTTCCATCAGACTAGCCGTTACGCCCCTTTTTTTGTTCTCAGATTCAGTCGACTCTCCCTGGTTTACTGACCCTTTTTCACCCTCCTGCCAGACCTCGCCCCCCCCTACTCGGCCACAAACGCCCTTTCTATCACCGGTGCGACCCCTGATCTGCCTGGCATTTCGCCTTTACAGCCATCAACTGCCTCGCCATTGTGTCCCCACCGTGGAAGTCTTATCGTCGCAAGCCAGCACTCAGACCCAGTTGCCACACCCGCTTAGACCCGTCACAGCGGCTCCCACAGGTTTTGATGCCGCTCTGAAAGGTTCGCAGGACTATCTCCTCAGCGTCCAGAGGCCTGAAGGCTACTGGGTTGGGGAGTTGATGGTGGACTCGACCCTCAATTCAGACATGATCGCGTATCATCACTGGAATGGGAAGGTCGACGCCGTATGGCAGCAGAAGGCGATCAACCACATTTTCTCACTCCAGCTTCCCGATGGTGGATGGGGCATCTATTACGGGGCACCCTCAGAGGTGAACGCCACCATCAAAGCCTATCTGGCACTCAAGCTGGCCGGGGTCTCGGTGAAGGATCCCCGCATGCTTAAGGCCCGGGAGGTTGCCCTCCGGCATGGAGGTGTTCCACGGATGAACACCTTTTCCAAGCTTTACCTTGCGCTTCTGGGTCTATATCCATGGAAATATGTCCCCACGATCCCGTGCGAGGTGATCCTGATAGGAAAGTGGTTTTATGTGAACTTTAACGAGATGAGCTCCTGGAGCCGCTCAATGCTCGTTCCACTTGCGATCATCAACCACTTCAAGCCTACGCGCGCCCTCAACATCAATCTGGATGAGCTCTATCCCGAGGGTGTGCACGAGCGGGACCTTGCACTGCCCCCTGATCCCGAGCGCATCACATGGCGGAATTTTTTTCTCTGGCTCGACAGGGTCCACAAGTTTGCCGAAATCTTCGCCCAGAGCGGCGTCCACCCCTTCCGCAAGCGCGCTTTGAAGCGTGCAGAAGCCTGGATGCTCGAGCGTTTCGAGGGGTCCGACGGTCTGGCTGCCATTTTCCCCGCCATCCTCAACTCGTTGATCGCCCTCAAAGCCCTGGGCTATTGTGACACCCATCCCCAGGTCCTCCGGGCGGAGCGGGAACTCAAGAAGCTCGAGCATGAAACGCATGACTCCGTGCGTATTGAGCCTTGTCTATCTCCCGTCTGGGACACAGCCATCGTGGCGATCTGCCTGCGCGAATCCGGCGTCCCCGCCGACCACCCGGCGCTCAGGAAGTGCGCCGAATGGCTCATGGGGAAGGAGATCCGATTCCGTGGCGACTGGCGGTATAAGAACCCGGCAAATGTGGAGCCGAGCGGATGGGTCTTTGAATTTGAGAACAAGTGGAACCCTGATGTGGATGACACGGCCATGGTGTTGCTCGCTCTGAGGCAGATCCCCACGGGCGATTCCGCAAAGCGGGACGAGTGCCTGCAGCGCGGATTGAAGTGGATGATGACCTTCCAGTGCAAGGACGGCGGATGGGCCGCATTCGACAAGGACTGCACGAAGGGTGTTCTTGAAAAGGTTCCCTTCGCAGACCACAACGCCATGCTCGATCCCGAGTGCGCCGACATCACAGCCCGTATTTTGGAGCTTTTGGGCTATGAGGGATATAGTTTGGATCATCCCCAGGTGCAGCGGGCCATGCGCTACGTGCGGGATCAGCAGGAGGGTGACGGCTCCTGGTACGGGCGATGGGGGGTTAACTACATCTACGGCACATGGCAGGTGCTAAGGGGTCTCCGCGCCATGAAAATCAACATGCATCAACCCTGGTTGCTCAAGGCCAGGACATGGCTCGAAAGCGTCCAGCACGAGGACGGAGGCTGGGGAGAGCGCTGCAACACCTACGACGACCCTGTTTTCAAGGGCCAGGGCCCCAGCACCGCATCCCAGACCGCATGGGCCATCATGGGGCTCTGCGCATTTGACGATCCCGCCCATCCCGGACTCAGGCGCGGGATTGAATATCTCATTCGCACCCAGAACACCGACGGTTCCTGGACCGAAGCGGAGACGACTGGCACCGGTTTTCCGAAAGTCTTCTACCTCAAATACGACATGTATCGAAACGCATGGCCCCTGCTGGCCCTGTCCACCTATCGGCAACTCACTGAGGGCCTCCAGCCCGGCCAGCTCGGCTCCAGGGCCTCCGCCGACTCCACGTCCATCAACCCGTCCCCCCGGTGAGCTGGCTTTACAAAAGCGCAATCCGCCCCCTGCTCTTCCGTCAGGATCCGGAGAGGGCCCACAACCAGGCCCTCCGATCTCTTGGCTGGATCGCCCGACACCCCTCCGCAACCAGCATTCTGAACGCTGCATGTGGGGCGCCCCCGCTGCCTGTCTCCCTTTTCGGGCTCGATTTCCCAAACCCGATTGGCCTTGCGGCCGGTATGGACAAACACGCCGATGCATTGCCTGCCTGGGCGGCTCTCGGCTTCGGTTTTTCAGAATTGGGTGCCGTAACCTGGCATCCGCAACCCGGAAATCCAACCCCCAGAGTGTTCCGCGCCATCAACGCCAAGGGAATCATCAACCGGATGGGATTCAACAACCCGGGGGCGGAGGCTCTCTCGAAAACATTGATCTGGTGGCGGGACTCTGGTCTTTGGCCAAGTCACCCTGTTGGGATCAATCTTGGCAAATCCAAGATCACACCCTTGGAGGAGGCCCCGGAAGACTACGCCAGGTCATTTCAGGCCCTGCGGGATCAGCTCGACTTTTTTGTGGTGAACGTCAGTTCCCCAAACACCCCGAATCTCCGCCATCTACAGGATCGGGATGCCTTGGGCCGCATTTTCACCGCTCTGGCAGAGACGGCCGCCTCCAAACCGGGCAGAAATCCCCCCATTCTTGTCAAAGTCGCCCCCGATTTGACCTTCGAGGCACTGGACGAGATCGTTTCCCTGGTGGAAGAGAGGAAAATCGCCGGTATCGTGGCCACCAATACCACCGTCACCCGCCCGCCCGCCACCGAGCCAGCGCTGCAGCAAGTTTTTTCAGAGGCTGGAGGGTTGAGTGGCAAGCCACTTCGGGAGCGAAGCACTGAAGTGATCCGCCACCTTTGTCGCAGCACCGGGGGACGGGTTCCCATCATCGGGGTCGGTGGCATCTTCACGGTGGAGGACGCCTGGGAAAAAATCGAGGCCGGAGCTTCTTTGCTGCAGGTCTACACCGGCTTTGTCTATGAGGGACCGGGACTGGTCAACACGCTCGTCACTGGAATCTCTCAGAAGCTCAAGCTGTTGAACCAAAGCCGTTTGCAGAATGTTGTAGGCTCAGGAGTTCGCACCCGGCACCCATCCCCTCCCTGTTGAAGGATTCCCTTCCCGACAATCCACGACCGGTTCGCTTCATTCCGCGCTTGACCGCTGTCAGAAAAGGGTTTATAGATACTTCAACAGGTTTCATTACGAACCCAACACGGTGATATGACATTGACTAAAAGGGATTTGGTTGTTCGCATCAGCGAAAAAACACAGTTGATACAACTTGACGTGCTGAAAGTTGTTCAGTTGACGCTAAAGCAGATCGCTGATGCTCTCGCCAATGGTGACAAAGTTGAGCTGCGCAACTTTGGGGTTTTCGAAGTCAAAACGCGCAAAGCCCGGATTGGCCGCAACCCCAATTCCCCCGAGAAGGATGTTCCTATCCCCCAACGTTCCGTTGTGAAGTTCAAGCCTGGCAAGGACATGCGTGCGGCAGTGTTGAAAATTCAGCCTCCCGCCCGGAAAAAAAGTCCGTGATAGTCGCCCCCCGCTGGAGCCTGATTTCTGCTGTCTTGTATTTCGCAATATCATGCGAAATTCCCGGCACTTTCTCTTTTTCTTTGGATTCAACCCCGTGCCGCCCTAATCTGGCGGTCTGACTATGGAACGACTGCCCGGATTTCGTGATTTCTACCCTGAGCCTCTCCCACAGGCTGAGCCGTGGAGTGCTGACGCTCGCCAATACATCTTCAAGAAGTGGAGAGCAGCAGCAGAGCTCTCCGGCTTCCGCGAATACGACGGACCACCGCTGGAGCCACTCGAATTATTTACCACTAAGAGCGGGACCGAGATTGTCGGCCAGCTTTACAATTTCACGGACAAGGGGGATCGACAGATTTCGCTCCGGCCTGAGATGACTCCCACCCTGGCCCGCATGGTCGCCTCCCGGGAGCGCAGCTACAAGAAGCCCATCAAGTGGTTTGCCATCCCTCAGCTCTTCCGCTATGAGCGCCAGCAGAGGGGGCGCCTTCGTGAGCACTTTCAGTTCAATGCGGATATCGTGGGCGAGGCGGATGCGGCCGCAGATTCAGAACTAATTGCCCTCCTCATCAACTCCCTGAGGTCTTTCGGACTAACCGAGGCTGATTTCGTCATCCGTCTGAGCAGCCGAAACGCATGGCACGATTTCTTCGTTTCCCGGGGGGGATTGCCCGATGCGGAATACGAGTTTTATCAGATCATCGACAAGCTGGAGCGGGAGGAGCCGGCAAAAACCGCTGAAAAGCTTCAGAAAATCGGCTTTGATCTTCCTTCGGTACAGGAATTCATCGACCGCGGTGAACCAACTGTGGAACTGGCTGGAGTGATGGGCGACCTTCAGGCACGGGGTCTGGGTGCCTATGCAAAGATCGACTACCAGGTCATCCGGGGCCTTGCCTATTACACCGGCATTGTCTTCGAGGCGTTTGACCGGAAAGGCGAGTTCAGGGCCATCGCAGGCGGAGGACGCTACAACAACCTCATCAAACTGATCAGCGCCGGCAAGGTCGACCTACCGGCCTTGGGGTTTGGCATGGGGGACGTCGTGCTGCTTGAATTGCTCAAAGCCCGGGCCTTGCTCCCCGCTTTCGGTCAGAATTTGGGGGCCTTCTGCATCATTGAGTCTGAAGACCTGCGACTTGATTCCCTCAGCCTCGTCCAGTCCCTCCGCGAATCTGGAATTTCCACGGAATATACCCTGGTGCCTGCAAAGTCCGACAAGCAGTTCAAGCGTGCCCAGGAGTTGGGTGCTACCCACACGCTGCGCCTCGTTCGCAAGGATGGCGGGTCACTTGAAGTCCGGATCAAAAATCTGGCGACTCGCGAGGAAACAACATGCGAACCAGCGGCCGCCCCCTGCATTCTACGAGCCGCCTTGGCCTAGCCTCCCAACCGGTCCTCCACGCGTACACGAAAAAAGGCGAGGCCTCAACCTCGCCAGTGAAAACCGTCAAAACCGGCCTTGACTCAGGCCTTGGCTTTGGCCTTGGGAGAGAGCTTCGTCTCCTTCTCCTTCACCAGGGTGGCACCCTTCCCGAGGCGCTTGCGCAGGTAGGTCAACTTGGCGCGGCGGACGGAACCTTCACGCTCCACTTCAACCTTCTCGACACGGGGCGAATGCAGGGGGAACACGCGTTCAACTCCCTCGCCATAGCTGATGCGGCGCACAGTGAACATCTCATTCAGACCATGCCCGCGACGGCCGATCACCACTCCGGAAAAGATCTGAATACGCTCCTTGTCGCCTTCAACGACCTTGGTGTGCACGCGCACGGAATCGCCAACGCAAAAATTTGCGGGCGTCTTGCGATACTGCTCCGATTCAATTTTATCAAGTATTGCCTGGTTCATAAATTTTCAGTTTTTTTGAGCAAGTCGGGCCGCCGCTCTTCAGTGCGGCGTAGGGCCTGCTCGGACCGCCACTTCGCTATCAGCGCATGATTCCCGGAAACCAACACTTCCGGAACCTGCCATGTCCTAAATTCTGCCGGGCGGGTGTATTGCGGATATTCCAGCAAATCACCACTGAACGACTCGTCCCGTGAACTGTCATCATCGCCCAGCACTCCCGGCAGCAGCCGGACAACCGCATCAATGATAACCATCACCGGGAGCGCCCCGTTCGTCAACACATAGTCGCCTATCGACAATTCGTCATCGGCCAACTGTTCCCGGATACGCTCGTCAAATCCCTCGTAATGGCCCGATACCATCACCAGATGTTCCTCGGTGGCCAATTCGCGCGCCACTGACTGGTTGAACGGGCGCCCGGAGGGACTCACCAGAATCACCCGGGCCTTCTCACTAGCAACCGCCTCAACAGCCTCAAATATCGGCTCCGGCTTCAACAGCATGCCCGGACCGCCACCGAAGGGCCTGTCATCAACCGTCTTGTGCCGGTCGTGCGCATAATCACGCAGATTATGCAGCTGCAAATTCAGAATGCCGTTGTCCCGCGCCCGCTTGATGATGCTCTCATCCAGAGGCCCCGCAAACATTCCCGGGAACAGGGTGATGACATCAACTTTCATCGCCACTTCGGGACGTCGCTCGGACCCAAGCCCGATGCTCAGGCCGCAGGCTTGTCTTCAACAATCTCCAAAATGGAGCGCAACCCCTTCTTGGCGCTTCCCGCGAGCATGAGTGAGCGAATGGCATTGATCGTCATGCCCTGCCGCCCAATCACCTTGCCGACGTCCTGAGGATGCAAACGCAACTCATAAACGGTCGTGGCATCCCTTACTACAGGGGTCACCGTGACCGCTTCTGGATACTGCACCAATCCTTTAACGACAAACTCGAGAAAGGCTTGCATAGGCGGACTCCAAAAATCAGGCCACCACGCGTGTGGCCTTGCGGATGAAGCTCGCCACGGTGTCGCTGGGCTGTGCGCCCTTGCTCACCCAATACTTGACGCGCTCCAGATCCATCACCACGTTCTCGCCCTTCTTGAGCGGTTGGTAGGTCCCCACTTCCTCGATGAACTTGCCATCCCGAGGACTGCGGCTGTCGGCCACCACAATGCGAAATACCGGGGAATTCTTTGCCCCGACTCGCTTCATGCGAATTCTTACTGCCATAAAATCGTTTGTTTCTGACCAAAACGCCTCGTGGCGCCGGCTTTGGGGTACACCCAAAAATGAGGTCGGAAATTAGCGCCAACCACCAAAATTGGCAAGCCTTGTTTTCAAAATTCTGCTGCACACCGTCCAACATGGCCCCCTCCCCGCTGTTCCGACCGTTAAAACAGCCGACTGAACACCCGGCTTTGACATTTTTCCCAGCCATAGTAAAAAGATGGTGGCTCCGATCCCCTATAGCCTCCCGGGCATGCCTTGGATGGAAGCCGGAGAAGGCTTTACAGGAATTCGGACTTAACTATACATGAGCACAACAGAGAAACATCATTTCCAAGCGGAAATCCAGCAGTTGCTGGATATCGTCATCCACTCACTTTACACCGACAAGGAGATCTTCGTTCGCGAACTGATCTCCAATGCCGCGGACGCCTGTGAGAAACTCCGGTTCCTCCAGTCCTCCGGAACAGAAATCCACCAACCGGAGGTCGCTCCGGAAATCCACATCCAGACCGACGACAAACTGGGGCTGATCACCATCTCCGACTCCGGCATCGGCATGACCCATGCCGACCTGGTTCAGAATCTGGGCACCATTGCCCATTCCGGAACAAAGGCCTTCCTGAGCCAGCTCGCTGAGCAGAACAAGAAGGCCGATGCCCAACTCATCGGGAAATTCGGTGTCGGTTTTTATTCCGCATTCATGGCTGCAGGAAAGGTGTCGGTTCACTCCCGCGCATACCTGCCACAGGAGCAGGGTTGGGTCTGGACAAGCGAAGGTGCCAATGGTTACGAAATTGAACAGGCTCAGGACCTGCCCCGCGGCACGCGGATCGTCCTGACCCTCAAGGATGACGCGAAGGCATTCTCCGAGGAATCCAAGCTCGAGGGAATCATCAAGCGCTACTCCAACTTTGTCCAGTTCCCGATCCACCTCAACGGCAAACGCATCAACACGGTGCAGGCCATCTGGAGCCGCTCACAGTCGGAGGTCAAAGAGGAGGAATACAACGAGTTTTACCAATATCTGGGCCACGATCAGGACAAGCCCCTTTACCGGCTGCACTTCAACTCGGATGCCCCCCTCTCCATTCAATCCCTTCTGTTCGTTCCCGCCAAAAACTGGGAATCGATGGGCATGGGTCGGATCGATTCAGATGTCCATCTCTACTGCAGGAAGGTGCTGATCCAGTCGAAGGCCAAGGACCTGTTCCCCGAGTGGCTCCGCTTCCTCAAGGGCGTGGTGGACAGCGAGGATCTTCCCCTGAACATCTCCCGCGAGTCCATGCAGGATTCCACGCTGATGCAGCGGTTGAACAATGCGCTCACCGGGAAGTTCATCAAATTCCTCGGCGAGCAGGCCGAGAAGGATGCTGCGGCCTATGAGACGTTTTATGCTGAATACCAGCGCTTCATCAAGGAGGGGGTGGCGACTGATTACACCCACCGCGAAGGCCTTGGCAAGCTGCTCCGGTATGAGACCTCCACCACGAAGAAGGGGGAACTCACATCCCTCTCCGCCTACGTGACCCGCATGGGCGCGGAGCAGAAGGAGACTTACTACCTGCTCGCACCCAACCGTGAAGCCGCCGAAGCCAGCCCCTATTACGAAGTCTTCCTCTCACGGGGCACGGAAGTGGTTTTCATGTATGATCCATGGGATGAGTTCGTCATGGAGCATCTCCACACCTTTGAGGGGAAGACGTTGAAGGCGGCGGAAAAGGCCGATCTCGGTCTTGAAAAAACCGAGGGAGAGAGCCTTTCCGAGGCCGATGGAGCAGCCCTCGCGAAGTGGATGAAGGAGACTCTGGGCGAAGCGGTGCGCGAGGTGCGCATTTCACAGCGTCTGGTGGAAAGCCCGGCAGTGCTCGTGGACAGCGACAAATACATGACATCCTCCATGCGCCGCATCCTCAAGGCGGCTGGAAAGGGTCAGGAAGGATCGGGAAATGCCCCTCAGGATCTCGAGATCAACCCCCGCAGCCCGATCATCATTCGCCTCTCCGCACAGCGGGGCGCTGATGCTGCGCTTGCAGGAACGGTTACCGAACAGCTGCTCGACAACGCCCGCGTCTCGGCCGGATTGCTGGAAGATCCCCGCGCCATGCTCAAGCGCATGAACGAGTTGCTGGAGCGGGTGCTCGGCAAACAGGCGTAAAACCGCTCTGGAGCAGATCACATCCCGCCGGGAAGGTTCCACCAGGACCTTCCCGGTGGTGAGGGATTGGTATGGATCAACGAAGGTAGGCCTGCAATCCCTGCAATCCCCCCTCGCGACCAAACCCGCTCTCCTTGTAGCCCCCGAACGGGCTGGTGGGATCGAACTTGTTGAATGTGTTCGCCCAGACGACACCCGCCCGGAGTTGGCTGACCATCTTGAAAATCTTGCTCCCCTTCTCCGTCCACACTCCGGCACTTAGACCGTAGGGGGTGTTGTTGGCCCGCTCGATCGCCTCCTCCGGTGTTCGGAAGGTCATCACAGCGAGAACCGGCCCGAAAATTTCCTCCTGTGCCACACGGTGGGCGGGCGTCACACCCGTCAGAAAAGTAGGAGGGAACCAGTAGCCCTTCTTTGGCAGGACGCAGTTGGTCTGCACCAGACCGCCACCCTCAGCCACTCCGCAGGCCACCATCTCCCGAATCTTTTCGAGTTGCGCCGGATTGTTGATGGCCCCGATATCCGTGTTCTTGTCGAGCGGATTCCCCACCCGCAGCGTCTGGATCCGGTCTCGCAGACGCTTTACCACCCTGGGGTAGATGCTCTCCTGCACGAGCAGTCGCGATCCGGCGCAGCACACATGCCCCTGATTGAAGTAAATCCCCGCCACCACCCCCTCAATGGCCTGATCAATGGCGGCATCCTCAAAGACGATGTTTGCAGCCTTCCCTCCCAACTCAAGCGTCAACCGCTTTCTCGTCCCGGCCGTCAGCCGCGCCAGTTCCCTGCCAATTTCCGTCGAACCGGTGAAGGCGATCTTGTCCACATCCGGATGCTGGACAATGGCAGTGCCGGTATCCCCGGTGCCGGTCACGACGTTCACCACCCCATTCGGCAGGCCCGCTTCCTGGAAAATCTCAGCCAGCCGGAGAAGGGTCAGGCTGGTGGTCTTGGAAGGTTTGATCACCACGGTGTTGCCGCAGGCCAGTGCCGGCGCGCTCTTCCAGGCCGCCATCAGCAGCGGAAAATTCCATGGAATGATCTGCCCCACCACCCCAATGGGCTTGGGATCACGCCCCGGCAGGGCATATTCGAGCTTGTCAGCCCAACCGGCATGGTAAAAGAAATGCGCGGCAACAAGGGGAAGATCAATATCCCGGGTCTCCTTGATCGGCTTGCCGCCATCCATCGTTTCGAGAATCGCCAGCTCGCGGGATCGCTCCTGGATGATGCGTGCAATCCGGTAAAGGTATTTGCCCCGCTCACAGCCCGGCATCGTGCCCCAGACGTTCTTGAACGCCGCGCGGGCTGCCTTCACCGCCCTGTCCACATCCCCGGTGCCCCCGCGCGCAATCTCCGTCAATTTCCCTTCGGTTGCCGGATTGACACTCGGAAAATAGTCCCCTCTGGCTGGTGGGACGAACGTACCATTGATGAACAGCTCATGCCTGGGTGCGACCGGAATGTAATCATGGCTCTCAGGCGCGGGCGCGTAGGCCCATTTGTCACCAAAATTCAACTTCCGATCCCGCTCCGGGATGGAACTTCGCCCCGGCGACACTGCGCCTGCTGAAACCGCCTTCTGCTTCCGTGCGACTACCTTGTCCGGTCTGGTTTTTTTCATCAGGTGGCCTTGAGTGTGTTCGTTCAGGGAAGGGAAAAGTAATCCGCACCCTGGTATCGGCCGTCAACGAGCTTCGCGATCTGCATCAGGACATCGTTGAGAAGCGTGCTCGCGCCGAAGCGGAAGAGATCAGGAGTCAGCCAGTCATCCCCCAGGGTCTCCTTGACCATCACCAGATATGCCAGTGCCTGTTTCGAATTCCGGATGCCCCCGGCCGGCTTCATGCCAATGCGAACGCCCGTTTCAAAAAAGAAATCCCGGATCGCCTCCAGCATCACCAGCGTGACCGGAAGGGTTGCTGCGGGCATTACCTTCCCGGTGCTCGTTTTGATGAAATCCGCCCCGGCCATCATCGCGATCCAGCTGGCGGTCCTCACGTTGTCATAAGTCACCAACTCGCCCGTCTCCAGAATCACCTTCAGATGTGCCGGGCCACATGCCGCCTTCACGGCGGCTATTTCATCAAACACCTTCGCATGGTCCCCGGTCAGAAACGCACCCCGGTCTATCACCATGTCGATTTCATCGGCCCCATCCGCCTGGGCGCGCCGAACCTCCTCCAGCCGGGTGCGAAGTGGATATTGTCCACTGGGAAAGCCGGTGGCCACGGATGCAACCTTGACGGCGGAATCGGGTCCGAGAAAGCGGCGGGCGTGGCGCACCATGGAGGGATAGACACACACAGCCCCGCAGGAGGGCACTCCATGGGCAGGGGCGGCAGGTTGCAAAGCCTTCCGGCAGAGTGATGCCACCTTGCCGGGGGTGTCCTTGCCCTCGAGCGTGGTAAGGTCCATCATCGAGACGACCATGCGCAATCCATCGAGCTTTGTGCCTGATTTGATGCTCCTCCGCGTGAAGGATACGGCCCGCTCCTCCACCATCACCTGATCGATCGCCATACCCCCGCCCGAACCGGAGTGCACCGGCGCGGGCAACTGCGATGAGCGGATGGAAGTGGTCTTGGATGCGGCTGGCATGGGGTCTGAATCAGCTAGGCTGGCACGCGGGCTCTCCCTCTCCGGACCAACAACTCACTTGGCGAGTTGCGGATTCTCCATGAAGGCGTAGCAGAGCAGATGGCAGATACCCATCTGTGCATCTTCAACGCGCCCATAGTGGGTGTCGTTGATGGTCATCACCACCTCCGCGATATCCGCCATCCTGCCACGGGCCTTTCCAACAAGAGCGATGGTGTGCAGTCCATGATCCCGTGCCCATGTGAGCGCCTTCACGCAATTCGGTGAATTGCCGCTCACGCTCAGCGAGAGGGCGATGTCCCCGGGCCGTCCATAATTCTGCAACTGGCCGGCAAACACATCCTCGTAGCTGTAATCATTCCCGAGCGCGGTCATCCAGGCGGTGTTGTCGTTCAGGGAGATCACGCGGAACCGCTTGCCCAACTTGTCGGATGCGCCCTTGCCCAGGTCGGTCGCGAAATGGGAGCAATTGGCGGCGCTGCCTCCATTGCCAAAAACGAACACCTGGCGGTCGGCGTTCAACGCCTCACGCAGCAGGGCAATCGCGCGGTTCATCCCGTCCAGCGGTATCGAGTCCAGAGCCGCTTTCTGGGCACTGATGTAGTCAGAAATCCATTGATTCATAATCTTAATTATGGCGCGATCTTTCCGGAAAGTCAGCCAAAAGTTAGCCCGCCACTTCAAATGGCGGGAACGGAGCCGTTCCCCGGGTTCCCCCCATTCCGGCGAGCAACAGCGCCCCAACCGGCACAGCCCGTTCTCCCAACCCGGCCAATCTCACAGCCGGTCCCGGTGCAAACGCGTCCATCAGGTGCCGCTGCAACTCCTTCTGCACTCCCGCACGCAGCATCTCGCCAAGGCTGGAGACGCCACCCCCCAAAATCACAACCCCCGGATGAAAAAGGTGGGTGACGTGCGACAGCGCAAAACCGAGATCCTCCGTCAGTTCACTAAAAATTCCAACTGCGGCAGGATCCTCCTCCGAAACGGCCGCACCCAGATGCCTCGCCTCCCCGCCACCGACCGACGATGCAAGCCGCCACAACGCGCCAGAAGGGGTTTGCCGGATCTGCTCCCGAATCCTGCGATCCAAAGCCCAGCCAGCGCACCTTGATTCCACGGTCGTGCCTTTTCGATCCAGTCGCACGTGGCCAATTTCCGACTCCCCGGGAATCTGACCATGGTAAATCCCTCCCCCCAGCACCAGTCCCCCACCCACGCCGCTCCCGAGAGTGATGTAAAACACCGGATCCAACCCCACCCCCGCGCCGCACACCGCCTCGCCAAGGGCCGCCACATTTGCATCGTTATCCATCCAGACGGGAGCGTTTACCATCCCCGTGAGCCACCCCCGCATGTCAAAACCAGACCACCCCTCCACCTGGTGAGACTTGCAGATTCTGCCGCTCTGCCAATCCACCGGCCCTCCAAAACCGACACCCACACCCGCAACGGGTCCCCCTTTCAACAGTTCTCCAATGCCGGCGGAAATCTGATCCCTGATCGCCGCCGCCCCGCCCTGCGAGGCCGCTGCGAACCTCAGCGTTTCGAGAATCTCCCCGGTGCCGGAACCGGCCACCAGTTGAAGTTTCGTGCCGCCAATCTCAATCCCAAGATATCTCAGTGTGTGCATTGTGAATGGCCCGCAGACTACAGGATCACATCCCCCGTGGCAAACACAGGCGCAACCTGCCACTCTGGAAAACTCCCTTCCAACAGACAGTTGCCGTTTGACTTCAACGAGGCGCATTGGCACGGTCTGCGGATGATGAAACTGGAGCAGGCAACATCCCCTGCCATCGGCATGGGAACAGGATCTAGCCCGATGGGGCAGCCCCACTCGCGCCATTCATTCTCTTTCAGGAATGTCCCGGGACGGGGAGGATACACCGGGACGGCCTTCACCCTCATTGAACTGCTGGTGGTCATCGCCATCATCGCCATCCTGGCAGCGATGATGTTGCCCGCCCTTGCCCGATCCAAGGAGAAGGCCCGGCGCATTCAGGATGTCAGCAACCTCCACCAATTCGGGCTGGCTTGCACCATCTATGCCGGTGACTTCAGGGACTACCTGTTCCCGGGAGCCAACGATATCGCCCACTTTCCCAAATCCAGTTGGGACAGCATGATCACCTATGGCTGCAGTTCGAACGCCGCCGCCTGCCAGAGCATCCTGCGCTATCCCGGCGGGCCCCGGGCCCTGTTCGGTGCAAATATCGGTCAGGACACCGGATCCGGATGGGTCTATCTCGGCTGGGTTTATTTTGGGGATACCATTCCGGTGCGCACACCATTGACGGGGCCCGGAGGATCAGTCATTTATCAGCGTCCGCAAAAGACAACAGACCGGCTCAATCCCAGCTCTCAAACACTGACCACCTGTCAGCATTGGGATGGCACTCCCAGTGGCGCGTGGGGTTCGTTCATGCCCCACGTAAGAGGTTCAGCAAGTGTCATCTACCCCACGGGTGCGAAGCCGCTGCCGCCGCCCGAAGGTCTCGCGGTGGGCAGAATGGACGGTTCGGCAGCGTGGGTGAAGTGGGGGCGCCTTTCCAGCTTCACCAACTACGACATCATGCGCTATGAGGGCCGTTGAGCCCCACGAACCGGCGTGAGATCGGAATCACGGTTTTGCCATCCCCCCGGCCCGTCTCAGGGATGATCCGGGCTTGGTCTGCCCCTGAATGATCCCCCACACGAGACGACACTTTTCAAGCAGACTGACCGGGCTGGCAGCGACTGCCTCCAACACCTGAATTTCGCAGGCGGCCTGTTCCGGATCCAGATGGCGGCAGATGTCATCCCCAAAGACATCCATCGCCTTGAGGAATGCCGTTCGATCAAACGTGTTGAAATTAAACACACGATCAAAACTGGAATCCGTGATAGCCGTGCGCTGCAACTGCGCCGCGTTTTGGAGCAAGGACAACGGCAAGCCCCAACGGATATCGTCCGTATGCTCTGTTAAATTTCCAAGATCGCACTCTACAAGAACGGGGTGCGCGGTCAACATGCCATCCACGGCAGGCTGCAACCGCTGGCGTATGGCCAGAAGCACCTCCTGCACCTGCTCCTCTGATGCCCCTGTCGCAACCTCTGTGGATGAGTTCCCACGGCCCACATTCTCGCGGACGACCATCTCCTTTTGCCTGATGAATTCCTCGAAATTGGGACCAATGGCCTGGCGCAGGAGCATCACCCCTCGCTCATTCCTGGCAGCCAGCTCCCCCTCCAAAAGTCGCAGAGCCGCGGGCGGAATCCACCGATCCCCCCCCTCCAAGGGAAAGCTCAGGAGTTTGAGGAGATCGTTGATCTTGCGACACCCCTCCACAGCATCAGCAGTGCCTGTATCGAGCAGGGTGAGTGAGAAGGATGTCCGGCGTGTCACCCCGCCGACCGTCTGGGTGGAATCCTCCCCAAGAAAGGACGTCTTGATCGGCACGTTCAGCGGCTTCGAACGGATGATCTTGCCGGCAGCCAGCACCCTCCCCTGCCGGAAGAGATCCGCCAGCAGAATGATCATCGCTCCAAGCTCCGCCTCCGGCCTTCCCCGGAACGTATCGGGCACGGGCATGACCCCGTCTGGAGCCAGACGGGATTCTGCGAGCAGCCGCTCAATAATCTGCAGTTCAGCCCTCATGTCCCGCATCATCTGCATCAGGCGATCCGCAAAGCGGCTCAACCACCGCTGCAGCTTTGCGGATGTCTCCTCCTTGGAGTCCATCTGGCAATCAGCCAGACTCCCATCCGCCCTGAAGGACCGGCTGAGAGTGTCAGCCAGTTTGAAAATGCGCCGAACCCCCAGATCCTCAGCCGCCTGCCTCGTCTTGTCCATCGCCATGAGCGCACCCGGGACATCAAGCTGCATCAGGAGCGTGGGCAGTCGCGCGGTGAGGGTCCGCACATCCTCAAGCAGCCCGTTCAGCCTCTGGTCATAGACCTCCCGCTCAATTCCCAGACGGGAGCAGACCACCGCCGCAGGCTCCAGACTCTCCTCCGGTCGCGGAGTCCCCCGCGCCTTCTGCACCTGGGACAGAATCGCACTGCGCGCATAGGGCTTTAGAATATAATTATCCGGCTGCAGGGCGGCTGCCTGCACAATCAGTTGCCGGTCCCTGACAGCTGAGCAAAAGGACACTTTCATCCCCGCCAGACGCACATCTCCGCGAATGCGTTTCAGCAACTCCAGTCCGTCCATTTTCGGCATCGTGAAGTCGAGGAAGCAAAGCTGCGGCAAGAGACCGCCCTTAAGCATCTCCCAAGCCTTCATGCCATCCTCCGCCTCGTAAATCTCCAACGCATCCATCGTCTCAAGAATGCGCCGCAACACGAAGCGGGATGTCTTGTCATCCTCAACAATGAGAACTCGCATCAAGTCGGTGGCAGACATGCTAAATTTTTAAAAAGAGTGTGGCGTTACCAACCGGATTGCTCCGGCCCCATGTTGAACGGGGTGCGTTCACAAAACGGGCCATCCAGAGTCTGGCATGGGATAGGATCCTTGGTTCCATATTTTAATTTTGCGCACTGCCCCGTTGGCTTGTCAATGAAAACAGAAAACGACTGCCGATAATCAGGCCACCGCCACGCTCACTGCCGTCAAAAGAGATGGCTCCTGTTCATTCCGTGCTGGAGATCAATCCCAACCTCTTTCCTTCAGGGCCTCCTGCAGCATTCCAAATTGCGTCTCCAAGCCTGGGAGCAGGCGGGCCATTTGTTCAAGATCAGCGGTTTCTCCGGCCAGCTCCATCTCAGCGGCGGCGGCGCTCATGGCATACGCCCCGATGGTTGCAGCAGCCCCTTTGATCGAGTGGGCATTTCTTCGTGCATCACTCACCGCCCCGCCCCGGACACTTTTCTGCAGGTTTGCCAGATGTTCCGGCAGATCTTCAACAAAACCGGAAACCACTTGCCGGGACATGGCACCGTCATCCATCAGACGTTCCGTCAACTGCTGGGGATCAAAGATCGCAAGCGGGGATGAATCCGCGCATGCAACGACGACCTCGGCAGGTGGATCGTTGGATTCCTCCTGGATCCCGGGCAGCCAGAGATCGAGCACGCTTGCCAGCGCCGCAAGCTCGACCGGCTTCGGAAGGTAATCGTTCATACCCGAAAGCAGACATTTTTCACGATCACCCTTCATGGCATTTGCTGTCATGGCAATGATCGGAAGATCCGCCGTATTGATCCATCCCTCGGATTGCCGGACCCGTCGGGTGGCTTCGTAGCCGTCCATCTCCGGCATCTGGCAGTCCATCAACACCAGATGGTAGGGAATCTGTTGCAGTGCGGTGATGACCTCATGGCCGTTGGCCACCGCATCAGCCGTATAACCCAGCCGCCGCAACATGGCCAGGGCTACGGTCTGGTTTGTGGCATTATCCTCGGCGACAAGGATGCGGACCGACCGGCTGCGCCTATTTGACCTGCCCGGAGATGCGAGCCCTGGAGCACGGACGATCTCGGGAACGACAGGCTGGACCTGCGGATCGGCCACCCTGCCCATGACCTTGAGTAGCAGGTCGCGCAGGGTCCTCTGGTGGAGTGGCTTGCACAGGTAGCCGGCAATCCCCAATTCGGCGAGCCGGGTGGGAATCCCGGGCTGCACCAGGGATGTCAGGAGAACAAGGACGGTTGATTGGAGCGCCGGATCAGCTTTGATGTTCCGGGCCAGTTCCTCCCCTCCCATGCCGGGCATGCACATGTCCAGCAGCGCCAGTCCGAACGGTTGCCCCGCATCAGCCGCCTCACGCAGCGCCACCAGTGCGGCTCCTCCTGAATTCACCGCCCTGTGGTGGCAGCCCCACGCTCTCATTAGATTTGTGAGTATTAACCGGTTAGTTGCGTGATCATCCACCACCAGCACCCGTTCCCCAACCAACCCACGGACATCCCCCTCAACCGGTGCGGGTGGACATGGAGGCTTTGCGAGCTCAACGGTGAACCAGAACGTGGAACCCTCCCCCTCCACGCTCTCCACCCCCATGCTGCCCCCCATCAATTCGGCCAGTTGCTTCGAAATTGCCAATCCCAGACCGGTTCCGCCGAACCGCCGTGTCGTGGAGGAATCCACCTGCACAAAAGCACTGAACAGGGCGTTGATACGCTCCGCCGGAATGCCAATCCCGGTATCCGTCACTGTGAACCGCAGCATCACGGAATTCGCGGCTTCAGACGCAAGCTTGACGTGGATTCCAACCTCCCCCTCGGATGTGAACTTAATGGCGTTTCCAACGAGGTTCACAAGAATCTGGCGCAACCGCCCGGGATCCCCCTGAAGCATCTGCGGCACTTCAGTCTCCACCATGCAGGTCAGTTCCAACCCCTTCGCCTGGGCCTTGATGGCAACCATGTCCGCCGCCGCCTCCAATGTGGAACGGACATCAAAACTGAGCACCTCCAAATCCACTTTGCGCGCCTCGATCTTTGCAAAATCAAGGATGTCGTTGATCAGCGTCATCATTGCCTCGCCACTGGTGCGGACGATCTGGGCAAACTCCCGCTGTTCCGCCGTCAATTCAGTGTCGAGAAGCAACCCCGTGACTCCAAGGACCCCATTCATCGGGGTTCGAATTTCGTGGCTCATGTTGGCCAGAAATTCGCTTTTCGCCTGGTTGGCCAGGTGGGCCTGCCGGGCCAGTTCGCTGGTCTGCTCCATGGCAACCGCCAGCTGGGCGTTGGTCTGGGCCAGAGTTACCGAGTTCTGCTCAAGCAGGATGTCCTGCTGCTTGCGCTCCGTGATGTCATGCCCCACCCCAACCAGTCCAACAACTCTCCCATCCCCATCCCGCAGTGGAAGTTTCGTCGTCCGCAGCCACCGGGGGATGCCCAGAAAATCCGTGTAGGACTCTTCCCTATCAATGACGGGCTGACCTGTAGTGATGACCCTGAGGTCATCCTCCCGAAACCGGGCGGCCACATCCGGCGCAAAAAACTCAAAGTCATCCCGTCCCAAAACCTCCGCCTCGGATGCGCGCCCCTGGTTCCGGACATCCGCCTTGTTCGCCAGGGTCTTCCGGCCCAGTGAATCCTTCACATAAATCGCATCCGGCAGATGGTCCACGAGGGTCCGGAGCAGAACACGCTCCCGGGCAGCAGCAGCCTCGGCCACCATCCGGGCTGTCACGTCGCAAAAGATGCAGGCCACCTGCCCCACCGCCGGCCGGAACACCCTGACATCAAAATGCCTCCCCAATTCCAGTGTGTGGTCTGTGAATGAGACCGGCTCCCCGGTAAGCGCCACCTGACCGTAGGTCTCGAACCAGTTTCCCACCGTTCCCGGCATCATTTCCCGCACGGTCCTGCCAATGATGTCCGCCGCTTTCAAGCCGGTGATCCGCTCAAACATGGGGTTGACCGCCAGAAACTTGTAATCCACCGGCTGCCCCTCCCCACCACCAACGGACTCGTGCAGCGCAAATCCATCCATCATTTCGCGGAACAGCATCCGGTAGTTTTCCTCCGCACGCTTGCGCTGAGTGATGTCCTGTTTTACCGCGATGAACTGGCTGATCTCACCATCGTCACCCAGCACAGGAGTGATGGTGGAATCCTCGATGCAGATGCTCCCATCCTTGCACTGATTCACCACCTCACCCTGCCACACCTTGCCTCCCAGAATGGTGGACCAGAGTTTTTTGTAAAAGTCCGCATCATGCCGGCCGGATTTCAGAAGCCGCATGTTCAAGCCCCGCACATCCTCCACCGAATAGCCGGTTGACCTCGTAAACGCAGCATTGGCCCATCGGATGTTGCCATTCCGGTCGGTGATCACAATGACGTTCCCCGCAGCCTGCAAGGCGGCGTCTCTTAGCCTTAAGGCAGCCTCCGTCCGCCTCCGCTCTGTTATGTCGCGCAGGATCCCCACCGCATGCCAGTGCGATCCACGCTGAACGGGGGATATGGACAATTCCACCGTGAACTCCTCGCCACCTTTCCGGACGGCGACCAGTTCAATGAGTCGTCCGATCTGCGTTCCCTGGCCTGCGATCTGGAACCCTCTCAAACCCTCATCACCTATCGGCCGATGGCGCTCTGGTGCGAGCAGCCTGTGTAAATTGCTCCCCATCGCCTCTGCGGCGGTGTAGCCGAACATCCGGCCGGCCGCATCGTTCCAGAAGGAAATGTTCCCCGCCTCATTCATCATCACCACGGCATCCTGGGCCGCACTGCTCATGGATCGGAACTGCTCCTCACTGGCCCGGAGTTCCGCCTGCTGCTGAGCGATGCCCCTGTCGGTCCGGCTCAACAGCACAAACAGAACGCCAAACATCGCCGCCAGCAGCCCAAGCCCGACACCAATCGCCATGGTCAGCAACCTCTTGTAGTCCGCCTCCGCCGCAGATGTGTCATGGAGCACGAGCAGGTCACCCACCTCCTTCCCGGAAGCATCCATGAGCGGACTGGCCATGACGCTCCAGGATGCGCCGTTGAATTCTGCCTTCGCCGTGGTTGATCCATGCTGATGGCCCTGTTCATTGACAAAGCGCCCCGCTTCAACAGGGAACGGGGAGATGGACGAATAAACCAGAAGATCATCAGGAAACCGTTCCCAATCGGCCTGCGGCTCGCCATGCCTTTTGGAACCGCCTCCACCCTCCCGCTCCAGAGCACTCTTTCGGACAGCCACCGCCAGTTCATTGCCGGAATGTTGATGGAGATCAACCAGAAGATCTCGAATCCCCCGCCCCAGCGACAGGTAGCCAACCAATGTTCCCGAATCGAAGACTGGTCTGACCACCCAATGGGTGAGGGTCTCCGGACCGGATGAATCCAACTCGATGCCAGACGCAGTCCTGCCGGTCCGCTCCGCCTCAATCGCCGTGAAACGGTCAATCCGGTCCCCCTCGCTTTCCGGCCGGTCCAAACTCAGCAGAAGCACCCTCCGGTCGTCCATCAAATCAAAATGGATGATCCCATGCTCGGCTTTAAATTGTGAGAAGACGGGTGCAGAAAGTTCCAGCAATCGGTGCCGGTCCCGCAACTTCAATCCCGATCGTAAATCAGCATCCTGTGACAATGCCCCTTCCAATGCTGCGAGCATTTGGGAGCGCTCAACAACCTCCTGAGGCAGCGCCTCGGACGCATCACGGAGGGCCTGACGGTTCACCTCTCCCAGATGATTTTCGTGCTGGCATAGGAGCACCCCTCCAAAACCGGCGACGAGAATGAGCATCCCAACCGCCAGAGGAAGCAAAAGGCGCCGCAAGACTGCTTTCGGCGAGGCATCCACCCTGCGTGTCGAAAAAAAGACCGTGGCCACCGCAATGAGCAAGGCAACCACCAATCCCACCGGGAGAATCGTCCAGGCAAGGACGTCCCAGTTCCAACTCCTGGCATCAAAATCCATCCCTAATACTCCAAGCAACTGCCCGGTGAACGGGTCAACCACCGGAGCCAAAGCCTTCACCCATGTGCCCCGATCATCCTTCACAGGTCCCTCCACCGTTGCTGCCGCAGTCTCAATCACCCGTCGAAACCCCTCGGGAACTCCTGCGTAGCCAGGACCGGGTGACACCCCTCCCTGCTCATCCACAGGCTCGCTGTCAATCAGGACAAATGGGGCTCCTCCTCCCCTGCGCCCCAGCAAATAGACAAACCGGCACTTGTCGTTTGCCTGCCTCACGGCCACAAACTCCTCCTTCAACTGAAGGCTTCCCGCTTTGTCCAGTTCGTTAGTCCCCCCCACCAATAGCTTGATCTGGGAAACCTTGACAGCCCGGGCCGCCAAACATGCCTTCTGGACCAGGCTGCGACGCAACTCAACGTTGGCACGCTGCACCAACCAAACACCACACACACACCCGACAAGCAGCAAAACCAGCATGAGCCTCATTGCCGGAGTCAAAATCAAGCCGACCATTCGATTCTTCATGGTCGATTCAAGGCTGACGATTCATTTGGACTGCATCCCCTCCCATTCCCGGCTTCATCGCCCCATTTCCCATGGCCGAACCCAAAAGCTACGCAGCCGCAGGACACACCAACGCCTGACGGCCGGAAAGGCGGTTTTGACGGGTATTCCCTGTTCCTTGGGCTTTGGCCGCCCTTTTGCCTCATCCACCCAAAGGGTGGATTCGCAAATAACACGGGAGTGGCTTCATCAACAAGCGGCAGACTCATAAGGGGGAACACCCGGAAGGGGGGGAACCGAACCTGGGAATGTGGCAACTCAGAGAATCCTTTTGTATGCAACCACTTAGGCCGGGCATAATGCATCCTCAAGCGAAACCACGCAGGACAAGGGCTATTGGGTAGGGGACACTCCATTCCAACTACTATCGTCCAGAACGGCATTCCCTTTAGCCGCCCGACACAAAGCAAATTGCCTAAACCTGCAATTTTCGAAGGTCCTCAACCCGCCAGACCGGATGCCTTCAGGAAAACCGGCACCAACGGAACAACGATACCCGCAGCGAGACTCAGGGCAGCCAACCGCCTGGTCCGGCATTGAGCCGCCAGGCTCCCCTGAGATCATTCCAGAATCCGTGCCCCGGACGCCGGCCGGGTGGAGAAGATCTCAGGTTGAATCCCGGTCCTGTATTCATAGAGCCATCCGATCCTCCGGATCAGGTGAGTGGCGGCATCCGATTTCACAAGACAGACGGCGCACCCCCCAAAACCGGCACCGGTCATCCGGCATCCAATCACCCCATCTCCCGCCAGGCTCCGGGCAATCTCCACCACGGCATCCAATTCGAGACAACTCACCTCGTAATCCACACGAAGCGATTCATGGCTTGCATACATCAACTCACCCAGCGTCGTCCAGTCGGCAGCCTCAAGGGCCCGTGCCGCCTGCAGGGTCCGCTCAATTTCGGTCACCACATGGCGGGCTCGCCGGTGCACCACCGGATTCCTGATTCTGGAAAGTGCGGACAGGTCCTGAATCGTGGCATCCCGCAGGGATGGCAGGCCAAGCGCCTCAGATGCCTGCTCACATTGCGCACGGCGCGTGGAATATTCCACATCCCCGACCCGGCGGCGCACAGTGGTGTTGATGATCAGCACCACCACATCATCCCCGGGCATCAGCACGGGGGTGGATGTGTTTGTGCGGCAATCCAGGAGGAGGGCATGCCCCTTCCGCGCCATGACCGATGTGTATTGGTCCATGATGCCGCAGGGAACCCCGGCAAAATCGTGCTCAGCCTTCTGGCACAACAGCACCTTCTTCAACGGCTCCAGGGTCTGCCGGGTGATCGCCTCCAGCAGCGTGGCGGCGCCCACCTCGAGAGCCGCACTGCTGGAAAGCCCCCCACTGCTGGGCACGGTCGAGTCGATCACCGCCTGGAAGCCCGCAAGCCGGGGGGAGAGTTTTCGAAAATGGAACGTCACACCCCGGATATAGTTGGACCATGCGGGACTCCCGGGCTTCAAATTCTTCAGGGCGAACGTGGCCGTGTCCCCCGTGGTCATGCTGTGCATCACCACCTCCCGCCTGTTGTTCCCGTCCCCGGCAAAAACCGTGTATCTCTCGATCGCCATCGGGAGGACAAACCCCTGATTGTAATCGGTGTGCTCCCCAATGATGTTGACCCGGCCAGGGGCAGCCACAATCCAGCGGGGAGGCTGGCCGAAGCACTTGCCATACAAATCCGCAGTCCGCTTCGCCATCAATTCCAGACTCATAAAAAATGTATTCCAACCTAACGCCAAAACCCCTCCCAGCCAACAAAATAGCGGCTAAAACCGGACGACCTGCACAATTGTCCCGGCAACCCTCCCCTGCACGTTCCAAGCCCCTCCCCATGATGAGAATCCGGGGAGGAGGATCTCCTCTCCCATCTGCGAAAATCTGCTGATCATTCCCAGCTAAAGATATAAGAAGCCATTGGTAGCGGATTCCCGATCGTCCAGTCAGATTCCAGTGGCTCTCAACATGAAATCAATCTCACCCGACTTTCACCACCCCCGAATCCCACGGGTGACAATATTATTGTTTGCTTTGGACACGGGATCGTCCCAGAGTAACAAAAACAGCTTATGAACACACCGAAAAAGCAACCTTCCTCATTAAACCGCCGCCATTTCCTCTCCACCTGTTCAGCTACCGCCGCAGGGGCCCTTGCATTCCCCGCTTTCGTCGCCAATCTGCGCGGGCAGGATGCCCCGAGCCGCAAGCTCAACATCGCGGGCATCGGCATCGGCGGCCAGGGGGCATCCGATCTGCGGGAGTTCGAAGGCGAAAACATCGTAGCCCTCTGTGACGTTGACAAGGCCCACGCGGGACACACCTTCAAACGCTACCCCAAGGCTCGCCAGTTCACTGACCTCCGAAAGATGCTGGATGATGTCAAAGAGATCGACGCCGTGGTGATCGCCACCCCCGACCACTGGCACGCCTTCGCCGCCATGGAGGCCATCAAGCGCGGCAAACACGTTTACTGCGAGAAACCCCTCACCCACACCGTCCACGAAGCCCGCTTCCTCGCAAAGGCCGCCCGCGAGGCAAAAGTCGCCACCCAGATGGGCAACCAGGGCCAGGCCTCCGAAGACACCCGCCGCCTCTGCGAATTGATCTGGTCCGGTGTCATCGGCAAAGTGCGCGAAGTCCACGTCTGGACAGACCGCCCCTCACGCGGCTTGTTCGATGAATACTGGCCGCAGGGGGTCCCGAAACCTTCCGAAACACCCGCAGTCCCAGACACGCTGGATTGGGACATGTGGCTCGGCCCCGCCCCCCAACGGGCCTACCACCCCACCTACCTCCCGTTCCGCTGGAGGGGATGGTGGGATTTTGGCACCGGCGCCCTGGGCGATATCGGCTGCCACGCCTTGGATCCTATTTTCCGGGCGCTCAAACTCGGCGCGCCCCTGACTGTTCAAGCGGCTTCCACCCGGGTGAACAAGGATAGCTACCCCCTCGGCTCCATGATCACCTACCAGTTCCCGGCCCGCTCCGCCGCACCCCAGACCATCAACGAATTCATCAGAACCGCTTCCAGCGGCCCACGCGGTGAGATCGAGATGCCCGCCTGCAAACTCGTCTGGTATGATGGAGGCCTGCGCCCGCCCCGCCCCGAGTCCCTGCCGGACAGCGTCCCCATGGGCGATAACGGCCGCCTGTTGGTCGGCGATGAAGGATTCATTCTCGCCAACACCATCTTCCCGGAGGCACGACGCAAGGCCGTTGGCACCATTGCATCCACTCTGGTCAGATCCCCCAGTCACCATCAGGAATGGGTCAAGGCCTGCAAAGGCGGCCCCAAACCAGGGGCGAACTTCGACTGGGCCGGTCCGCTCACGGAATCCGTCCTGTTGGGCAACATCGCCCTGCGGTTCCAACTCCGTGAGGACCTCACCCTCCAGCAACTCCGCTGGAACAGCGAGGCCCTCCGCTTCACAAATCTTGAGGAGGCGAATCAGTTTGTGACCGGCCAATACCGCCAGGGCTGGAGCCTCGGCGGTTAGCCACACCCCTGGGATTACCCCATACCCGACGGTGGCACCGGGACGGTGCCACCGTGGGTGTTGCCCCGTTAAAGCAGGCGCCCTCAACCCGGGTAGTGCCTCGCGAGAATTCGTCCCCACCACACCCCATCCCCCGGCCTGCGGCGGTGAATGCCTCCGGATTCATCCCGTTTACCGGCGTGACAGGCTGCCCCTTGTTAGATAGTGTCCTCCCACACACATGCTCTGGCTGATTCGGCGCCAACTTAAATCCGGCAATGTCGAGGTCCGCCGCCAAACGGTCGAACGGTTGGCGCGATCCTCGGACACGGATGAATTTGCATGCCTTGTTTCAGTTCTGGAGGATCAGGATTCCGGCATCCGCGCCCTGGCCGCTGCCGCCCTGGCAAAAGCTGAGGATCCCTCTTTTCTGGATCCCCTGCTGCGCTGCTTGAAGGACAGTTCCGCCGATGTCCTCAAAGCGGCACTCTCCGGGCTCAAGCAGTATTCCGATTCCCGCACAACCCCGTTTCTCGTCCCCCTGCTTCGCCATCCCGACTCCGCCATCCGGGAAATGGCCGGATCCCTCCTGAGCAAACTCGGATGGGTGCCCTCGAATCCGCAGGATGAGATGTGGCACCTCGCCGCCTCCAGCCAGTATGCCAAAGTGGCCGCCTTCGGTTCCCCGGCCATACCGGTTCTGGAAGCCGGAATATCCTCCGCCGTCCACGCCTCAAGGGTCGCAGCCGTGCAGGCCCTGGGGACAATCAAGGATCCACGGGCGCTCCCCCTCCTTCTCACGGCACTGCATGGCACAGACACAGGATTGAGCCTCGCCGCAATAGACACCCTCCAGAACCGGGGGGATGAGGATGCCGCGTTCGGCCTTATCCCCGCTCTCCGGAGCCACAACCCCCGGATTCGCTCCGCTGCGGTCGAGTCCCTCGGCCGCATCCGCCTGCAATCCGCCGCCGATCCGATCCGCACACTCCTCGAGGACCCGGAGTGGGAGGTCCGCAAACAGGCAGTCGAAGCCCTCGGCCGCATCCGCGACACCCATTCCGTGACGGAACTCGGCACCCGTTTGGAACGGGACGCCGATGGCGACGTCCGCGAGGCCGCCGCCGTGGCCCTCGGTAGCGTCGGGGCGCGTCAGGGCATCGAACAACTCGTCATCGCACTCAAGGATTCCGAGGTCAGCGTCCGGCAGCTCGCGACTGCGGCCCTCTCCCGCATCGATCCCGATTGGAGCCTCTCACCCGAAGCCCTCACCGCCGCCGCCAAACTGAAAAGCTCCCTGCAGGATGCCAACCCCTCCACACGCCAACTGGTTGGTCAGGTCCTCAGCAGCCTCGGCGTTGGCGATCCCGCCCCACGCCCGGCAGCTGCATTTGCCCCAGGTGATCAGGACTCCACCCCGGACGATTCATCCGCTGCCAAAAAGCGCAAACTCGCGCTCAGCCTGCTGATGACTCTCCTGTGCGATTCCGACCGTGATCTGCGTCAGGCCGCCGCAGAAGCTCTCGGCGATCTTCCGGACGAACGCTCCCGCTCCGCCCTGCTCCGGGCCAAAACCGATAGCGATGAGCAGGTCCGCCTCGCCGCCGAGACCTCCCTACAGAAAATCCCCACCGAAACCCCCTCATGATGGAGCAGGGCGAGTCTAGGGAAACATTGGACAAAACGCCCTACATCCTGCAACTTGTCCACAACCATGCCGGGCAGCGCTTACAAGCTGAAGAATGTTTTGTTTGTTGACGACGATCCTGACTTTTTGACGGGATTGGAGCTCATCTTTACCGCCAAGGCGGCAGGGAGATGGAGCATCGCCACCGCGACGAGCCATGCCCAGGCGCTGGAACGTTTGGGTCACGTCTCGATGGACCTGGTGGTGGTGGACATAGGAATGCCTGTGATGGACGGGCTGCAGTTTCTAAAACTGCTGCGGCTGACAAATCCCGGCCAGCAAACGGCGGTGCTCACCGGTATGGGCGGCTGGGATCACAGGAAAACCGCCTCAGAGAACGGAGTGGCCCTGTTTCTGGAAAAACCCATCAACGCGGCAGGGTATGAAACCCTGTTCAGCGCCCTCGACACCCTCATCAACAACGCCCCCCAGACCGGCTTTCAGGGGATGATGCGCAGGGTCGGCCTGCAGGAGGTGCTCCAGATCGAGTGTCTCAACCGCAAAGACTCCATTCTCGAAGTCTTCACCAGCGGCGCCCGGGGGAGGATTTACATCTGCCAGGGAATGATCGTCCACGCAGAATGCGGTGACATCTCTGGGGATGTGGCACTCTTTGGCCTGCTGGGCCTGCACGGGGGCCAGTTCAATTTCCTGGTTTATCAGGAGCCAGCCCGCCGGACCATCACGGGGGACTACGAATATCTGCTGCTGGAGGCGGCACGGTTGAAGGACGAGGGGGCGATCCTCCTGAACAGCGGCATGATCAGGAACGCGCTGCAATCCCTGCCAATCACCACCATCACACCGACCGGCGGCTCCATGGCGGCAGATGCCACCGAGATGCTTCTCTGCTCCGGCTCCGGGGAGGTGCTGCACGCCCGCAATTGCGATACCGAACGCCGGATCAGCCTCATCACCAGCGTGGCGCAACAGGCTGATCAGATTTCATCCATCCTCCCATCCGGCAGGTTTGACCGGCTCGAGGTTCTGTCCGGCGAGGGACGTGTCGTATTTCTGCTCCAGCCCCACATCCGGCTGATGGTGCGCAGTCAGCCCGTCGCCCCGTCAATCCATGCCTCCAAACCGGTGGCATCCCCGCACCTGACCGCCCAACCCCGGCCTGCAAACCCGCAGAACGAGCTGGCAATCCGCGCCGTGCTGGCAAACCACCCCCGCCTGCCCGGTCTGATCGCCTGGGGGATCCGGATGCCCGACCGCCATATCATCAGCCAGCCGCTTGATGGAGCCACCGACGCCCCGCAGATTGAGCGCACGCTGGCCCGCGCCCTGCTGGCGTCCGATTCCCTGCACCAGCACCAACTGACGCCGATCCGGCTCCAATGGCGTTTCGAGAAGCTCTCCGTCTGCCTGGCGGCACGCCGCGATCAGCACGCCCTCTGTCTCATCCTCCAGCGGCAGGAGGATGCATTCCTGAACCTCCCGGAATCCCTGCTCGCCAGCTTTGACTCCCTCAACCTCCAACCCTGACAGGCCTCCGCGCTGGGCGGGAATGATGACCCCGGCCAGCATTCTTTTCCATCCCAGCCAGTTTCCCGACCCGGTCCGGGCGTCCCTGCTGGACTCCCTCCAAACCCGCCGGATCAACCACAAGTTCCTTTACGACGGCCACAAGCAGACCCAGAAGTGGCTGGAACTGCACGAGGGCCATTCACCGGCCCGAACCGATCCCGATCGTGCAACGGTTTATGAACAGGCCTTTGACGGGGTGCTGCAACTTTGGAAGCCGCCCCGAACTCAGGTCATCGGTCTGGGCTGCGGCGGAGGCCAAAAGGACAGCCAACTGCTGAGTCGCCTGACCCGACTGGGAATCGACGCCAGCTATGTGGCAGTGGATGTCTCCCCGGCCATGGTGCTGGCAGCCCGCCAATGCGCCTCGCAGACCATCCCGGCCGACCGCATTTCCATGGCCGTCTGCGACCTGGCCATGACCCCGGATCTGCCTGCCCTGTTGCCTGCGGCAGGAATCCCCGGATCCATCGGGGATCCCCGCCTGTTCACATTCTTCGGGATGATTCCGAATTTTGAACCGCTCCAGATCCTCCCGTTGCTGACCACCCTCACAGGGCCCCGGGATGAACTCCTGATCAGCGCAAATCTTGCGCCCGGTCCCGATTATGCGCAGGGGTGCCTCAAGATCCTCCCCCAATACGACAATCGGCTGACCCGGGAATGGCTTTGGCTCTTCCTCTCGGACCTGGGTTTCCGGCATGAGGATGGGGAGTTTGAGTTTGCCATAGAAGGGGACGAGGATGAACTTGCCCTCCTTCGGATTGTCGTCCGCTACCGGCTGCACCGGGATGTGGTCGTCCCGATGGGGATCAACCCGGTCCCATTTGCCAAAGGGGAGGCACTGCGCCTCTTCTTCTCCTATCGCCACACCCCGGCCACTCTTGGGGCGCTGCTCAACCGGCACGGGATGGAGGTGCAACAGTCATGGATCTCCCAATCCGGCGAGGAGGGTGTCTTCTGGATCCGCAACCGCCGGGGGTGAGGGAAGCATCCCGCGCAGAGAAGCAGAGACGCGGAGAGGAGGGAAATAGCAGGTCACCATGGGGTCAACGTTCATCCATCGAGACACCCCACCCATCGCCCATAGTCCAGGGGGTGACATGAGTGATGGTTTCAGCCCTCGTCTTTTGGTGTCGTTTACAAAAAGCGACCGCCCTGCCCCCCACGACAAACCGGCTCACCCCCCTCCACAAAAGCCATCCCCAATTCTTAATTCCTAATTACCCCTCCTCCCCGCACACACAGGTTTTCATCCTCTCTCATCATTTCCGTTTGAATTTGGAGGGGGATTTGCCAAATTACGGTTCATGAAGCTGAATCGCCGCCATTTCCTAACCCTCTCCGCAGCCACGGGAGTGCTGGGCGCCATCGCCCCGACCGCACTGGCTCAAAACATTCCCAAACCCGCAACCCCTGCCCGGCTGCGCCTCTCCTGTCAGGAGGGGGTCGCCCCCGGCAAGACCCTTACCGAGAAACTGGATTTTCTCGAGGGCCTCGGCTTTGAAGCCATCGAACCGTGGGGTGGCGGTCTCGGGAAGCGGGTGGATGAATTCAAGAACGCGCTCAAGGGGCGCAAAATGCAGATCAGCGCGATCTGCGCCGGATTTGAAGGGGTCATGATCTCCGAGCAGGAGGAGGTCCGGAAGAAGGCCATGACGACCATCAAGGAGATCCTGACCGCCGCAGGCGCGCTCGGTTCCACCGGCATGATCGTCGTGCCCGCTTTCAACGACCAGACCAAGCTCGGCCACCAGCAATCCCGCGAACTGCTCCTGAAGATCCTGCCTGAACTGGGCGATCATGCACACAAGGCCGGCACCCGCCTGCTTCTGGAACCGCTGAACCGGCGTGAATGCCATTTCCTGCGCCAGGTCGAGGATGCCGCAGCCATCTGCCACGACGTCAACAACCCGGGCATCTGCCTGATGGGCGATTTCTGGCACATGACCTGGGAGGAAACAAACGACATGGCCGCCTTCATTGCCGCAGGCAAATACCTCCAGCACGTCCACATCGCCAGCCGCAAGGAACGGAAAATACCGGGCGAGGACGAGGGGGATAATTACGTGTCCGGATTTACCGGGCTCAAGGTGATTGGATACCAGAACTTTGTAAGTCTGGAATGCGGTTGCAAGGGGGATCCCCGCAAGTCGATCACCGCCGCCGCAAAACTCCTCCGGGAGCAGTGGGATCAGGCCTGATCAGGTCCCCAGCAACCAAACTAACTTGTCTCCACCCGGCTGCGGATCTCCCCGGTTCGCAGCCGGGTTTTGATTTCCTGGCCCGGCGCGACCTGTGCCGGGTCCCGTATCACCTCACCTGTGGAGGCATCGCGGGTGATGGAATAGCCCCGGGCCAGCACCTGCTCAGGCCCCAGCAGACGCAACTGTGTCCCGGCGGCTGACACCCGCTGGTTGAGGATCTGAAAACGATGCCGCATGGCTGCCTGCAGTCGTTGCTGTTCCTGGGTCACCAAATCCCGTTTCTGCGCCAGCTGCGCAGCAGGCCGCACCCGGGCCAGACGCTCCGCGAGCTGCGTGAACCGGGTCTTCTGCTCCCTGAACCCCACCCGCACACAGCGGCTCAGGCCGCCACCCAGGTCATCCAGCCGCTGCAACCATTCATCCAACCGCCGGCGGGGATGCACCCGCGCCAGCCGGTCCTGCAAAAGCTCGAGGCGCTCCACCTTCCGCTCCACCTGCCTCGCGGCAAGCACTGACATCCGGTCCCGCGCCTCCTCGATGAACCCAACGCTGGAATAGACCCCTTCCGTGATGATCTCCGCCGCCGCCGTGGGGGTTGCCGCACGGACATCGGCGACAAAATCGCTGATGGTGAAGTCGATCTCATGCCCCACGCCCGAGACAACCGGTATTGCGGACTCAAAGATCGCGCGCGCCACCGGCTCCTCGTTGAAGGCCCAAAGGTCCTCCAGACTGCCGCCACCCCGTGTCACGAGGATCAAATCAAGGGGCTGGCCGCGCCCCTCTGTATTCCAGCGGTTGAGCAGCCGGATGGCTTCCGCAATCTCCCTGCTGGCCCCATCCCCCTGCACACGGCACGGGGCCAGAACGATCTGCAGGCCCGGATTGCGCCGGCCGATCGCATGCAGCACATCCTTGATGGCCGCCCCCGTGGGGGATGTCACCAACCCGATGTTCTCCGGAAAGGCTGGCAGGGACCGCTTGCGCGCCGCATCAAAAAGGCCCTCCAGTTTGAGCCGCGCCTTCAACTTCTCAAAAGCAGCCTGGAGCGCCCCCTCCCCCTCCAACTCCACCCGCGCCACCCGCAACTGGTAGGTGCCCCGGGGTTCATAAACGGTGATCTCCCCTTCCAGCACCACCTTGCGCCCCTCCTGAATAAGGGATCGATCCGCCTGCGCCTCCCCACGAAACAGCACACAGCTCAACTGGGCCTGGGCATCCTTGATCGAGAAATACATGTGCCCGGAAGATTGCGCCCGGAAATTGGTCACCTCTCCGGAGACGCGCACCTTGCCGACCTGCTTCTCAAGCGTCCGCTTGATCTGCGCGGTCAGCTCGCCGACAGACAATGCCTTGGGCTTCTCGCTCGGAAACAATTCCCCGAATTCCCACTGTGACTTCAGTTTCTTCACAAAAAATCAAATCCATCCCCCGTCACGGGGTTGCCGCCTCGCTGTAGGGCTCCGAAACCCGGACAATCGACACAGCCCGCCCAGACTGGTCATCCACCTCTATCATCGCCCCCTGCAGAAAAATCCGGTCACGAGCCACCTCGAACCGCTGCGGTTGCAGTGTGAGAAACCGCCGGAGCACCGGCTCAATCTCCCGGCCAATCACACTCTCATGCGGCCCGGTGAATCCCCCATCACACAGGAAAGCCGTTCCACCCGGAAAAATCTGTTCATCCGCCGTCTGCACATGCGTGTGGGTCCCCACCACCGCACTCACCTGGCCATCCACCATCCTCGCAAAAGCGATCTTCTCAGAGGTGGCCTCCGCATGGAAATCGACAAAGATGATCCGCGTGCGAAGCCGCAACTTGTCCAATTCCGGCAGGGCGCAGGTGAACGGATTTTCCAGCGCAGCCATGAAGGTCCGCCCCTGAAGGTTCATCACCCCCACCGGCGGCAGCCCCTTTTTTTCAATCACAACACTCCCCTGCCCGGGCGTATCCGCAGGATAGTTCAAAGGCCGCACAAAGCGTGGCTCCTTCTTCAGCAGTTCCACCACATCCTTCTGGTCCCACAAATGATCCCCGGAAGTGATCACATCCACCCCCGAATCAAACAGTTCCCCGGCGGTCTTCACGGTGATCCCCGATCCCCCGGCGGAGTTCTCCCCATTCGCAATCACAAAATCCAACCCATGGCGCTCCCGAAGCACCGGGACAAGCGCCCTCACAGCCCGGCGCCCGGGCTGGCCCACAATATCCGCTATGAACAGCAACTTCACCCGGAAAGGGTAGCCACACCCCCGTCAGCAGCAAGCGCATAACCACCCACCACGATTCACCCCGGGGCGTATCCATCAAAAAGTTGGTGTGACAAAATAGCCCTGCCTCGTGGAACCGGACGACGCCCAGGCAACTCAATCACCGGGGGGATTTATCGCGCAGAGAGGCTGAGACGCTGAGATCCCGACTTCCCTTTTCAGCACCGAAGGTGCGAACCATACCCGCCTGGGCTACCGACCCAGGAATTTGGACATTGAAACGGTTTGATGGCTGAAGGCTCGATCCATCGGTTCCGGCCACGAATCCACATTATGACACCGGGCCTTCAGCCCTCCGGTTATTCCAAAACCCAATTCCTATGGCGGTGCCATAGGTTGGTATGGGGCCGGGCCATTGGCCTACAAGGTCCACGTTTCCTAATTCTGGGTCAACGGCGTGAAAAATAAAGTTGCTGAATAGTTTACACCAGTCACCCGATAATACATAGACTTACCAATCGGAACACAGACCGGAACACTATGGCTAGACCCAGTGCTAGGAGTAATGCCCGTTGCGCACACATATTGCCCCAGCGCAGCCGGACTCCCGCCGAGTGAAATGGTAGCAGCCCCAGACACCCAGTTTCCATTAATCACTCGATTTTCAACGTTCATCGTTCCCCACAAAAACCCCGCAGTATTCGCCTGGTAGGTAGTCTCCACTGCTACAGCTGTTGGTGTTGAAAAGGCTGGAACCACCCCAACGACCGGCCCCGCGAAAACAGTGGTCCCTGTAAATGTATTATCACTCGAAAACGTCTGCCTCGTATATCTCGGTGGTGCGGAAATGGAAATGGTTGGATTCGCAGAATAGCCGCTCCCCGGGTTTGAAACAGTAATCCCGACAATTTTGCTGCTAACGACGATCGGCGTCAGCACGGCTCCGCTTCCTGTCGCGTCAGTAACATTGACCACAGGATTCGTCACGTAGCCGTTCCCTTGGTTAGTGACGGTCACGCCTACAATAAACCCACCTGCCACAGTCGGAACAGCTCCGGCCTGAGCGGCAGTATCCGGAACATTCAATTTCGCGTAATTGGTCAAACCAGCCGTTTCTGCTGTTCCGGGAGGCCCCTGTGGTCCAGGGGCTCCGGCAGCACCCGGGGCGCCTGCTGGCCCTTGAGGTCCAGGCACTCCCTTTAGGGCATAAAGGGCGAAAGGCACCGGAGTGAGTTGCTGGCGACCGAGGGCCACGAAAGCCCCGGCACTTCCCGCTGTCCGCACCTCAGCCTGGACCCACAGATTGCCCCCATTGGTGAACACATTGGCACCATAATCAAGCATCGAGGAAAACACCCCGTTCTTGACCGGTGTGGAAGGAGCAGAAATTGCAGGTGCAACCTCGGAACCTCCCGATGAAACGGAATAGATTCTAAAGTTGAAGTCGTAGTTGCCATTGGCGGGTGAGCCACCATCGGACAACTGACCTGTGAAGTTGAAAGCTGTGGTCTGGGCACTTGCCAGTTCGGCCAGAAGTGCGACTCCGAGGCCAAGGAGGATTGTTTTGATTTTCATTCTATTTTTTGTGTTGAGATTCAAGGTTTGACGAGATGGAAAAACTGAAGACGTTGAGTGGAGACCTGACTGCTTGGAAAACTGGCGGTACGTATACCCCCATTCGCCTGAACGGGCAGGTTTTGCCAATTAGGGACACTGGCGCTACCGGAGGATTGTAGGTGGTAACCCCGTGTGATCTCATCCTCGGTCCACTTTACATTACAGAAGCCAAGAGGATAGCCCGGATCAAGTGAGATCCCCAACTTTGGCCCGGACCGGTTGGGATCGGTGTAAATGCGACTTAGTGTTGCGGTGAGTTGGAAGCGATTTGACCCGGCCGGAGCCACCGCTCCCGCCAACGGATCTATCCGGCAATCCTCCAGCCGGAACTGCTGGTTTGTGCCCGAAACAGGGACAAAAGCCCCTGCCGGACGCAAACTCGCACTCACCAGGGCAAATTGCGCCTGAGAAGCCGTCACCCAGCCCACGGCCAGGGCGGCAATAGTCATTATCTTTTTCATGTTCTTACCATTTTCACTCACTACTGGGCAAACCCCAAGCCTTGGATCGGGGGCTACGATCACCCGGAACACAGCCCAACCTACCCAATCCTCGCCTTCCCGGGCCGGATCGACACCGCCCACTCGCCAAAACGCTAGGTTCAGGGAGAGATTTTACCTTCTGTTTTTTGATCCTCGCTGGGTATTAGCATCTCCAAAACGCCAGATTACCGGGTATGCTTGAGGATGGGAGTAACGTATTCCACAGCTATGTAATCAATGTCGTAGCGTTCACCCCACCCATTTCCCTGGTCTAGCACAAAATGTACCCAATAGCTTTGACCAGACTCCACATTGACATTTTCGATACTCTTGTGCATGGAAATCGTTTGAAACGCGTTTGATACCTCTTGGTACCATGGAGGACTGGAAGTAGCGACTATTGTTTTGCCGGTTGGCGAACTGCACCCGAGTTCAACAGTTTGGCATACATACGCGACAGAGCTTTTAGGATCCGGCATTTTTACTCTGAACTGGTGAGAAAGCCCCTTGAGCCTTGCACCAATGGGGAGATTCACTTGAGCAACGACATCCACACCAGCGTTAAAATTCGCAAGAGGTAAAACAAGCGTTGGAAATACCATCACGCAGTTACTTACCGCAACCCAGTCAAACAGGTTCGTCAAACCGCCACCATCGCCAGTAAACTGGCCAGTAATCGCATTGTTTCCTGTGAACTGATTGTCACCAGTAAACGTCTGCCTAGTATATTTCGGTGGTGCGGAAATGGAAATAATTGGATTGGCAGAGTAACCGCTCCCCGGGTTTGAAACGGTAATCCCCACAATTTTGCTGCCGACCACGATCGGCGTTAGCACGGCCCCGCTTCCGGTCGCGTCAGTAACATTGACGATAGGATTCGTCACATAGCCATTCCCTTGGCTTGTGACCGTTACCCCGACGATGAACCCACCCGCCACAGTCGGCACGGCTCCAGCCTGAGCTGCGGTATCCGGAACATTCAATTGCGCGTAATTGGTCAAGCCTGCCGCATCACCAGTTCCGGGAGGGCCTTGCGGACCAGGTGCCCCAGCGACACCCGGGGCACCTGCTGGTCCTTGAGGACCGGGCACACCTTTGAGGGCATAAAGGGCAAACGGCACCGGAGTGAGTTGCTGGCGGCCAAGAGGGGCATACGCCCCGCTGGTGCCCGCTGTCCGCACCTCAGCCTGGACCCACAGATTGCCCCCATTGGTGAACACATTGGCACCGTAATCAAGCATCGAGGAAAACACCCCGTTCCTGACCGGTGTGGAAGGAGCAGAAATTGCAGGCGCAACCTCGGAACCTCCCGATGAAACGGAATAGATTCTAAAGTTGAAGTCGTAGTTGCCATTGGCGGGAGAGCCACCATCGGACAACTGACCTGTGAAGTTGAAAGCTGTAGTCTGGGCACTTGCCAGTTCGGCCAGAAGTGCGACTCCGAGGCCAAGGAGGATTGTTTTCATTTTCATTCTATTTTTTGTGTTGAGATTCAAGGTTTGACGAGATGGAAAAACTGAAGACGCTGCGTGGAGACCTGACTGCTTGGGAAGCTCGCGGAACGCATACCCCCATTCATTTGCACGGGCAGGTTTTGCCAATTAGGGGCACTGGCACTGCCGGAGGATTGTAGGTGATACCCACGTGTGATCTCATCCTCGGTCCACTTTACATTACAGAAGCCAAGAGGGTAGCCCGGATCAAGAGAGATCCCCAACCTCGGACCGGACCGGTTGGGATCGGTGTAAATGCGATTTAGTGTTGCGGTGAGTTGGAAGCGATTAGACCCCGCCGGAGCCACCGCTCCCGCCAACGGATCTATCCGGCAATCCTCCAGCCGGAACTGCTGGTTTGTGCCCGAAACAGGGACAAAAGCCCCTGCCGGACGCAAACTCGCACTCACCAGGGCAAATTGCGCCTGAGAAACCGTCACCCAGCCCACGGCCAGGGCGGCAATAGTCATTATCTTTTTCATATTTTTACCATTTCCATCATCCACCACCGGCCAAACCCCGGCATTTGATCCCAGCACACCGAGAGACCGATTCTCAAGTTGCCAAGCCAAGTTCCGCATGCCCAAATCGGGCTTACCGCAGTTCGAATCCTCCCGACACGGAGGATTGCGCAACCGGCACCGTTGTCGGCGACGGTGCTGACGAACTTCCAGTTCTATAAACCCGCCTCAAGACAGTTCCTTACAAACAATTTTCAAAAAAAGTTCGTTTTGAGATTTGTGGTTTGTAAAGCGTTGTCAGTCAGTAACTTATTTACCAATTATTTTCACAAACGACCTCTCGATGTTGGGGTTTTTGGAAATATTTTCCTCAAAATCGAAGAAATAGTGTCGTTTCAGGGCCCCAATCCCCCATTCCGGCCTTTGCCGTTGGATCCCGGGGGATGTTTCGCCCCTGCAGGGCTTGGGGTCTTCGTAAGGGGGTGCCTGCCACCCGGGCCTGCAGCCCGGGCTATCACAGTTCGGGCTTTCAGCCCCCCCAAAAGGGGTCAGTCCTCACTATTGACAGTTGGCATGTTTGGCCGGTGTTGGGATCCCGCATATTCGGATTCAATCCGTGGATGGAGCAGCCTACTGATGGATGTAGGTCCGCCCCATCCCACCCACGACAAATCGGCCTGATCATGCCGGGCCTTCAGCCCTCCGGTTATTCCAAAACCCAATTCCTATGGCGATGCCATAGGCTGGTATGAAGCCGGGCCGTTGGCCCTCGAACAAACCGGGGCGTTGGCCCCCCAGAACGACTTCGCCCACCCCGTTTGCCAACGGTCCCCGCTTGCGCCCACTGCAACTTGTTCTGGCGGTTGACCACGGATCCGGTTACATCTGGGGCATGGCTTTGTTCCCTGTCAGCCCCGAGAAAGAGGCGCAATTGGTGGCCCGGATGGGCCAATTCGCGATCCTCGAGGCGGACATTGAGGAATCCTTTGTGAGGTCGGGAGGTCATGGCGGCCAGAACGTCAACAAGACCTCCACCTGCGTGATGCTTCTGCATGTGCCCACCGGCCTGCAGGTGAAGTGTCAGGAAACCCGGCAGCAGGGCATGAATCGTTACCTTGCAAGGAGGCTGCTGGTGGAGAAGGTCGATGAGCTGCGCAGGGGCAAACTTTCCGCCGTGAAGCAGGAGGAGGAAAAGATCCGCCGACAGAAGCGCCGCCGCAGCCGACGCTCCAAGCAACGAATGCTCGCCGACAAATCCGCGCACGCCGACAAGAAGGAAAACCGCCGCAGGGTATCCCCTGATTGACGGTTTGATCCGCCCCCCGACCCGCCCGATGCAGCTCGAGACCGTGCATCACCCGGGACATCACACCAAGGCACGAAGATTTTTGGCTGATCTGCTTTTCCCCTTCGTGGCTTCGTGCCTTCGTGTGAGCACATAAAAACCCTGACAAAAGGTGAAGCAGCAAGGTTCCGCCCCGCCCCCGCTTTTTCCGCCGCAGGCTTGACGGATTTCACCCGCAACAACACCCTGCGCGGATGCGTTTACTCTTTTTGCTCGGCAGCCTGCTGATTGCGGCACAAACCGTCCCGGCCGACACCCTCTATCAGGGGGGCATGAAGGACCCGGCACTCCAGCAATTCCAGCCCCTCCGGGCACCAAAGGCTCCCCGCCTGATGATCAAGCAGGGGGACCGGCTGGCGATCTGCGGCGACTCGATCACCGAGCAGAAGATGTATTCCAGACTGATTGAGGATTATCTCACCGTCTGCGTCCCCCAACTGGATGTGACCGTCCGCCAATACGGCTGGAGCGGGGAACGGGCGGGCGGGTTTCTGGGCCGGATGACGAATGACTGCCTCCGGTTTCAGCCGACGATCGCGACGACCTGTTACGGGATGAATGACCACGAATACCGGCCCTACGAACCGCGCATCGGGGATGCCTACCGCCAGAATTCCGCCGCGATCGTGAGGGCGTTCAAGGCCAACCATGTGCGCGTGGTCATGGGCTCCCCCGGGCCCGTCGGGAAGATGCCTTCCTGGGTCAAAACCGCCTCGGGAACGGTCCACGACCTCAACATGAACCTTTGCCGCCTCCGCAACATCGGCATTGAACTGGCACGGGAGGAGAAGGTCGGTTTTGCGGATCTGTTCTGGCCGATGTTTACAACCGGCATCAAAGCCCAGACGCTTTACGGCCCTGACTACGCCATCGCGGGCAAGGATGGCGTGCATCCCGGCTGGGCGGGACAGGCAATGATGGCCTACGCATTTCTGAAGGCGATGGGTCTCGACGGGGATGTGGCACGGCTGGAGGTGGACCTGAAGCACAGCCGCATCACGACCTCCGAAGGGCACTACGCCACGAGCAGCGGGGCCGGGGAATTCACAATCGAAAGCAGCCGCTACCCGTTCTGCGCATGCCTGCCGCAGACCAAGGGTTACCCCACCTGCGGTGCGAACGATGCCGGACGGGATGACACCATCCGCTCCGTGCTGCAACTGGTGCCTTTTGATCAGGAACTGAACCGGTTCATGCTGGTGGTGAAGGGCGCAAAAAAGAAAAACTATCGCGTCACCTGGGGCACGGAATCCCTCAGCATCCCCGGCAGCGACCTGAAGCATGGGGTGAACCTGGCATCCCTGTTCCCCTCAAATCCATTCAGTGCGGCCTTTGCCCGGGTTGATGAGGCGGTCGCCGCCAAACAGGCCTATGAAACGGCCCAGGTGAAGCAGTCCTTCCACAGTGCGGAAGCCCGCGCGAACATGGATGCGACGGTCCTGCGCACCGAATCGGAACGGGCGCCCCTGGCGTCAGCCATCAAATCGGCCTTCGTGCCGGTGCGCCACACCTTGAAGATCGAGAAGGAGTAAGCCTCCCCGCCGGATGGGGGCAAGTGCCCCCATTCCGGGGACCACAAAGCGAATTGTTGGATTATCGACCATTTACCCACGGGCGTTGTGGCAGAATCGCTTTTGGATTCCTGGAGGGAGATGGCCCAACGGCCAGCTACCGACCGAAACGCCCACCCTTTCCCCTGCCCACCCTATTTGCGTCCATCGCGGTTCCCCCTCCCCAACGCCAACGGCGTTGTGCCCCAAAGCCCGGGGTTACGCCGTCCCCGGCGTTACCCCGGGTCCGTATCGGAAAATCGCAACAACCGCAACGCGGTTGTGCCGAGGCAACGAACGGCAGGCTTGCTCTGCACAGGGTGGGTTGTGGTAATCCAAACCAATCGTAGCGTTGCCCGTTCGGCCGCATCGTCACACGTTCCACGAACCTCCCCTGTGTGGTGCGACGGCGCAACCCCTTCAGGGTTGTTGATATATTGGCCATTTCCCCAGGGTAGCGCCTCAGTGGCGCAACCCTGGGCTTTGTGGCAGAATCCCGTTGGGATTCCCGGAGGGGAATATCCAACCCCATCTGAACACACACCGTCCTCTTCGGGATTCCCGAAGGGGTATTGCCAACGTTTCCCCCATCTGTGTTCATCTGCGCCCATCTGCGGATAAACCCTCCCCAACGCCAACGGGGTTGCGCCCCTTCTCCCCGGCCTATTCGTAGCGCAGGGCTTGAATGGGGTGCAGTCTGGCTGCTTTGAAGGCGGGGAACAGGCCGGCGACAATGCCCACCCCGATGCTGAAAGCGACGGCAATCAGCATCGCCCCGGGTGTGATGACAGGCGAATTGGCCGTGGGCATGACCATGTCCAATATTCTCACGAATCCGAATGAGGCGACCACTCCAAGGACCGCTCCGAGGGTCGCGATCACCATGCTTTCAATCAGCACCTGTGTGAACACCGAGAGGCCGGTTGCGCCAACGGCTTTGCAAATGCCAATCTCCCGGATCCGCTCGTTGATGCTGGCCAGCATGATGTTCATAATGCCGATCCCCCCCACAAGGAGGCTGATGGCTGCGATCACGCCACCGCTCATGCGGGCGTTGCGGATTTGCTGGTTGATGCTCTCCAGCTGGTTTTCCTGGGTGCGAAAGCCGAAGTCCTCAATTCCCCGGTGGGTCAGCATGAGCACGTTCCTCGCCTGCTGCAGCGCGGACTCAAGCTCGCCCAGATCCTCAACCTTGAGATCGATATCGCTCAGGCGCGGATCAGGGATGCCATCCTTGTCCCCGGCCGCACGGAAGCGGATCCATGCCGTGTTCAATGGCATGTAGATGGTCATGTTCTTCCGTTGAAAGGCCCAGTTGCCCTTGCCGCCCCAACCGCGCTGGCGGGATGGCCCGGCCAACTCCTCGCGGGGCTTGAGCTTTGCCAGCTCCCGCTCCTTCTTGTCCCGCTCCCCCTCGTAACGCTCAAACATTCCGACGATCGTGAACGGCTGGCTGTTGATTTCGATAATCTCCCCGACGGGGACAATTTCCCGCCCCACCTGCTCGGGGGACCCGAACAACTCGTCCCGGATTCCGGTTCCAATCACGCAGACCGGACTCGCCTGTTCCTCATCAATTTCCGTGAAAAAGCGGCCATGCTCCAGGGTGTGCATGTTCATTTCAACGACCGCCGGCCAGACTCCAACGCACTCGGAGGGCATCGCCGTTTTCTCCCCGCGTGTGAGCAGGACATTGTTCACACCCATCTCGGGAGAGATCACGCGCAGCAGGGGGGCAGTCTGTTTCAGGGCCTGGACATCGGCCATCGTTCTTCCCGGGGCCTGGTCTGCGAGGTGTTCCTGCTCCACAGGGACATCCTGCTGCTCCAGCAAAACCTTGTCTGCCCCGCCCATGGCAACCATGGCCTCTTTCATGCCATTTTCCATCCCCTTGATAATCGCCGACATCCCGACCAGGCTCGCGACGCCAAGGATGATCCCCAGCATGGTCAGGAAAGACCGGAACTTGTGGGTCCACACTTCCTTCAAACCAACGATGATCGTATTGAACAATGGCATGGTATGCGGGGCTTACTCGTAGCGGAGGGCCTGGATCGGGTTGAGCCGGGCAGCCTTGATGGCGGGAAATATTCCCGCCAGAATCCCCACCAGCACGCTGAAGGAGAAGGCCACAAGGAGTGTGGCCACGGTGATGATTGGGGCGTTGTCGGTCGGGGAAAATGAACTCAGCATCGCCACCAGCCCGAACGATGCCACCATCCCGGCTAGCCCCCCCATGATGGCGATGAGCACCGATTCCACCAGGATCTGCACAAAGATATCGACTGTGGATGCCCCCACAGATTTCCGGATGCCGATCTCACGGACACGCTCCGAGATGCTCGCCAGCATGATGTTCATGATGCCGATGCCGCCCACAAGCAGGCTGATGCCAGCAATCAGCCCCCCGCTGAGCCGGGCATTGCTCACAAAGGTGTTGATCTGCTCCGCCCAATCCTCCTGTGTGCGGAAGGTGAAATCCTCAATCCCCTTGTGGGTGGAGGTCAGAACATTCTGAACCTGTTGAAGCGATTCAGGCAGCAGGTCAACCGATTGCACCCTCAATTCAAGGGAGGAAAGCCGGGGATCACCGGTGGAGCCGCCTGCTCCGCCGGTGGGCTGAAAACCACCTCCAAAGCCGGTAAAACTCATTCCGGACCGGAACTTCATCCACATGGTGTTCAGGGGAATATAAACCGTCGAATTTTTCAGATAGAAAACAAAGTTTCCACGGCGCCGCCCACCCCCGCCCCCATGGCCACGGTCCCGCGAGACGCCGCCGCTTGGCTGGGGCTGCAACTGGGCCTGGAGTTTTGCCAGTTCGCGGGTCTTCCGCTCCTGCTCGCTCTCGTAATGTTTGAACATCCCCACGATGGTGAACGGCGTGCCGTTCATGTAGATCGTCTCGCCCAGAGGAATGATTTCCTTGCCGGTCTTCTCCGGCGGACCCCAGAGTTCATCCCGCGTGGCTGTGCCGATCACGCAGACGTTCCGCGCCATCTCATCGTCCAGCTCGTTGATCATGCGGCCGTGCTCAATCACATGCTCCCCCATCTCCAACGCCACGGGCCAAACCCCCGAGCAGACCCAGGGCCTGAAGGTTTTCCCGTTCGCCGACACGGAGGCGGGCAGCCTCATTTCAGGGGAGAGCTTCGTCACAAGCGGCGCCGTGCGCTGAAGCGCGTAAACATCGTTGATGGTGATCCCCACGGCCTGATCGGAAAGGTGGCGCTGATAGACCGGCAGATCCTGCGATTCAATCCGGACCTTCTCCAATCCCCCAATGGCGATCAGTGCCTCCTTTGCACCCTTCTCCATGCCCGAAACCATGGCCGACATGGCGACAAGGCTGGAAACGCCTAAAATGATGCCAAGCATGGTCAGCATGGATCGAAACTTGTGGGCCCAGATCTCGCTAACCCCGGCCACCACCATGATGCCAAGCTGTGCGCGGGTATTGAGGAGGACCTCTGCCGGTGGCTGGATATGATCCTTGCTCATGCCGGTTTGGGCGGCTCGGCACCGTCCGGATTCCGCCTGCCACCCGCAAGGCCGGCCAGTGTGAGATCCACCTTGACCGCAATCTTCCCGTCTCGAATCTCGATCCGCCTCGGTGTCACGGCGGCGATCTCGGGATCGTGCGTAACCAGGACAATGGTGCGCCCGCTCTGGCTGAGCCGGCGGAACAGCGTGAGGATGGCATCCCCTGTGTGGGAATCCAGATTACCCGTGGGTTCGTCGGCAAAAATGATCTTCGGATCGTTCACCAGCGCCCGGGCGATGGCCACCCGCTGCTGCTGACCGCCGGAAAGCTGGCTGGGACGGTGCTTCGCACGGTTGACAAGGTCCACAGACTCCAGAGCCGCCAGAGCCCGCTTCTTGCGCTCCGCACTGCCGATCCCGCTGTAGATCATGGGCAGTTCCACATTTTGGGTGACGTTGAGCTTTGGAAGCAGATTAAAAAATTGGAATACGAAACCGATCTTCCGGTTCCGGATGGCGGCCAACTGCCTCGCGGAGGCGTCCTGAATCATCACCCCATCCAGACAGATCGTTCCCTTGGACGGCGAATCCAGGCAGCCAAGGATGTGCATCAGGGTGGATTTGCCACTGCCGGAGGGGCCGATGATGGAGATGAACTCGCCCGACTCGATGTCCAGCGACACATCGTCCAACGCCCGGATTTCCTCGCCTCCGAGCTGGTAAATCTTGCTGACGTTCCGCAGTTCAACGAGAGCCATGGCGTGTTCGTTTTGTGGGCCAATGACTGCTTAATGAGGACTTGCGCCGGAACCACTGCCATGAGTGCCCCCGCCGGATGGGGCCTTCGGTGCCGCGCCCGCTGCGGTCGCGTTTGTGCCCGGGCGCCCCGGGGCTCCCGGGACTTTGGATCCCATCTGGCTCTTTTTCTTTTCCCTCTCCTCCTTCGGCATCTCCAAGGATACCACATCACCGGGCTTCAATCCCTCCTGGATTTCAGCATAAAAGAAGTCCGACACACCCACCTTCACAGTCCGTTTCTCATAACTGGCTCCTTGCTGGACGAATGCATACCGTTCCACAACACCATTGTCCGGGTTGCGTTCAGTGAACACGGCGGAAAGGGGCACTGAAGTCACGTTGTCCGCGCTGGCCACTGGAATCTTGATGTTCGCGGTCATGCCGGGCCTGACCCGGGCATCCACGTTGCGAAGCACGATCCGTGCGGCAAAGCCCTTGATGTTGTTCTTGATGCTCGCCTGGGGGGCGATCCGCTCTACGGTCCCGTTCACCTTCAAACCGGCCACAGCCTCAATCGTCACCTCCACAACCTGATCCCCCTTCAACCGGGGCACATCCGCCTGATTGACGTGGGCATTGATGATCATGGAATTCAGGTCCGCTATCGAAAGCACTTCGGTGCCGCTGTTGAACCCGCCCGAACCGGAAACCGCCTGGCCGATGGAGACCGGCCGTGTCAGCACGGTGCAGTCAAACGGGGCCCGCACCTCGGTTTTGGTCAAACGCTCCTCGATGATCGCCAGTTCCCTGTCCGAACGCTCCAGGGAGTTTTTCGCCAGTTCAAAGGCGGTCTTGGTATCATCATAGAGTTCCTGGGCAATCAACTTCGCCTCAAGCAGCTGCTTGGCACGGGCATGGTCACGATCCGCCTTTGTGAGGCTCAGTTTGGACCGTTCAATGTCGGTCAGGCTGGAGGAGCGCTGCTGCTGCAACTCCTTGTCATCCAACTTGAAGAGCAAATCCCCCTTCTTGACCTTGTCCCCCAGATCCACCGGCAGTTGCTCGATTTTTCCATTGATCTCCGGGCGCACAGAAACCTGCTCCGCCGGGCTGATCTCCCCTGCGGCATTCACCGCAAAACTGATGTCACGCAACTCCGCCAAAGCGGTGCTCACCCGGGTGGGGACCTCCGGCTTTGGCTTGAACTGGTCCCAATGCTGCCAGAATGTGAAAGCACCCCATCCAAGAGCAACCACCACCGCGAACGTGAACAGTTTTTTCATTAAATAAGAAGCTCAATTGTAAGTGACCCACCACCCCGGCGCAAACAGTTATCAAAATAATCCACCCGAATCAGCTTGCCACAAGGCCCGCAAACCTATTCCCTGCGCCCGCACGGTTTGGTTTGGATGAAAGCCTCACACCTCATTTTGTTGCTGGCGATGAACTTCTGCTGGGCGGCGATCTACGCCGCCTACAAGGTCATTGGACCCGCCCTCGAAACGGGCGGGATCGTGACCCTGCGGTTCGGCCTGGCTGCGGTGATCTTTCTTTTTCTTTGGCCCTGGCTCCCCGGGCCCACCCCCAAGGGGAAGGACTTCGTCATCTCCTGCGCCATGGGGCTGGTCCTGTTCGTGATCGGCCAGCGTCTTCAGGTTTACGGGAATTACCTCGGCACCGCCGGTAATTCCTCCGTCCTCATGGCCCTTGAACCGTTGGTAACCTCGGTTATTGCGGCCATGTTCCTCCGGGAACGGATCGGCCCCAGAAGAGCGGCCGGATTCGGCATGGGGCTTCTCGGCGTCGGCCTTCTCCACGGGGTTTACCGCTCCGACTTCCAGTGGACCAGCATGGCCTCCAGCCTGATCTTCGTCTCCTCCTTCATCTGCGAGGCCGCCTATACGGTGATGGGGAAGCCGCTGGTGGTCCGCGGAGTCAGCTTGATGAGAATGCTCGCCCTCGGCCTCTTCTCGGGCACCCTGATCAACCTCCTGATCGATGGCCGGACAACCCTCTCCGCCGCCACACACCTGCCGGGAAAGGCCTGGGTCCTCCTGTTCGCCCTCGCCATCATCTGCACCGTCATCGGCTATTCGGTCTGGTTCATCGTCATCCGGGAATGCCCGGTGAATGTCGCTGCGCTGACGGTCTTCGCCCAGGCGGTGTTCGGGGTCATCATTGCCGCCGTCTGCCTGCAGGAACCGCTCCATTGGGGGCACCTGACCGGCAGTATCGCCATCGCACTGGGGCTCGCCCTTGGACTTTCAGGTCCGGCGGGAGAGAATCCGCCGCCACCCTCCCCGGCACCTGCGAACGGAAGTGCATCGGGACGGCCTGAGTAGCACTTGCAAAGGTCCCACTGAGGATCTACGTTGCGTGCCATCATGGAAAAGGTCGTCATCATTGGATCGGGTTGCGCAGGTTTGACCGCGGCACTTTACACCGCCAGGGCAAACCTCAATCCGCTTGTTCTCACAGGCCGCCAGCCGGGCGGACTCCTCACCACAACCAGCACGGTGGAAAACTTTCCCGGCTTTCCCGATGGGATCGACGGTTATGAACTCATGTCCCGCCTGCAAAAGCAGGCGGAGAAGTTCGGCGCGCGTGTCACCTTCGCCACCCTGGATTCCGTCGATCTCTCCAAACAGCCCTTCAAGCTCGTCGTGGACGGTGAGCCGGTGGAGACGGAAACCCTGATCATCGCCAGCGGCGCGGGCCATCGGCACATCGGCCTCGATAGCGAGCACAAGCTGGAGAACAAGGGGGTGACCTACTGCGCCACGTGCGACGGCGCCCTGCCCATGTTCCGCAACCAACCCCTCGTGGTGGTCGGCGGTGGAGACTCCGCCTGCGAGGAGGCCCTGTATCTCACACGCTTTGGGTCCATTGTTTACCTCGTCCACCGGCGCGACTCCCTCCGGGCCTCAAAAATCATGGCCGAACGCGTTCTGGCAAACCCCAAGATCAAGCCGGTCTGGAACAGCGTCGTCACCGAGGTGCTCGACGTTGCACAGGACAAGGTCACCGGTGTGAGAGTGAAGGACGTCAACACCAACTCGGAAACTGTCATCGACTGCGCCGGGCTGTTTGTCGCCATCGGCCATGTGCCCAACACCCAGGTGTTCAACGGCCAGGTGACTCTGGATGAGGCGGGTTACGTGATTCCCACCCAGGGTGCCGCCACGAATATTTCCGGCGTTTTCGTCGCCGGGGATTGTGCGGACCGGGTTTACCGCCAGGCCATCACTGCCGCCGGAATGGGCTGCGCAGCTGCCATTGAGGCGGAACGCTTCCTGACCGCCAAAGCCTGATCACGGGCGAACGCCATCCCCCACCCTGCCGCAAACCGGGAGATGGGTCGCATGCCGGATCAATTTCCGCCAGTTTCAACGCCGCCGTTCCGGCGGCGTTTTGCTGCCAGCCATGCCAGCAACTGCGTTCCCGTCAGGCCGACACAGGCCCATCCGAACACGTCCCCATGCCGGTTGTAAAAGGTGGGCTCCCCACGGGAGAGGGCTATGGGCACATCGATCAGCAAGGTGCCTTTTCCATGGACGCTGCCGGAACCTGCATCCCGGAAGATTTGCCGCAGCGCACCACTCCGGTCCACCCGACAGCTCAACCCGTTGTTTCCACAGCGCACGAGGGGGATGTTGTTCTCAACGGCGCGAAAGATTCCTGCAGCCCCATGCTGCCATTGCGCCGCACTTTCCCCAAACCAGCCGTTATTCGCGATGTTCACAAGGACATCCGTGTCCTGTGCCACATACTCCCGCGCCAGGTGGGGGAAGACATCCTCAAAGCAGATCATCACCGATGCCCGCAACGGCGGATCCTCCAGGTGAAATGTCACAGGCCGATCCCCCGGCGTGAATCCCCCATCAATCGGTGTGAACCACTTCAAAAACGGCATCCACCGCACCAGCGGGATGTATTCGCCAAAGATCACCAGGTTGCGCTTGCAATAGCGGTCCTGCAGAACCCCATCCGGCGCCACCAGAAAGCTGCTGTTCCGGAAAATGGCCTGCGGATCCCCGGGCCCGGGTCTTCGCTCCGGGGGCTCGGCGTCATCGGATCCAAGGATCATCCAGACCCGGTGCCTCTTCGCAAATCCGGTGACGGACTCCAGGGTCTTCTCGTCCAAACGCACCAGTTTGGGAACCGCCGCCTCGGGCCAGATGACGGCCTGCGGATGGTTCGTCATCCCCTGTTCCGAAAGCGCCAGGAGTTCGGCAAAACGGGCATCATCATTGGCCGATTCCCAGATCAGGTTCTGGGGGATGCTCGGCTGCACCAGCAGGACGCGCCATGTCCTTCCGGGCCCTTCCGGCAGTCGCAACGTCCGAAACCCCTGCGCAAAGACCACCGCGACAACCATCACCGGCAGGATCATGTCCGCCGCCCAGGAAGACCTCCCCCCCGCCAGCACCGACTTCCCCACCGCGCAGAGGCCGCAAAGGGATGTCCATACCAGCAGGAACGAAACCCCATACACACCGGCCACTGAAGCGCATTGAATCAGGGGCAGCATCCGATACTGGGTGATGCCAAGAATGCTCCAGGGAAAGCCGGAGAGCAGCCTCGCCTGGATCATCTCGAACCCCACCCAGGCAGCCGCGCCCATCAAACCCCAGCGGGCCCTCGCGCTCCACCGGCTCGCCACCAAACTCCGCAACGCCCCCCAGGCATTGGAATTGTGGAGATCGCCAGAATGGACAGGTGCAATGGAGCAAATCATCCAGACCCAGATCGCCGGGTAAAGCGCGAGAAAGGCACTCAGGCAAAGCCACCCCAGGGCGGGGCCGAACGGGATCCCATGCCACCGGTAGGGAATCAGCAAAAGCCAGTGGAGCAGGATGAGATTGAAGGCAAGTCCGCCAAAGTATCCGATCCGGAAGGCAGACCACCCCCGCAACCCCAAGGCTGCGGCCACCAGTGCCCCGGGCGCCACCCAGGCGAACCCGGCAACCCCGAACTTTTCATAGGCACATGCCAGTAAAACCCCGGCCAGAACCGCAAAGGTCATGCGGCTGGCGAGCAGGTCTTTGAGTCGGGCGATCGTCACGCTCCCAGCTTGCCTTATCAGGCTGCAAACGCAAGATCACCCCGGCACACGCCCCGCAGACTACTTCACGATCACATGATCGATCCCCATCAAATATCCCTGGGAAGCGGTGTTGTGACCCACCGCCTGGAACCGCAGCACGTGCCGCCCGGCAGTCAGATCCCGCTGCCCAAGCAAAGTGGGTTCATCCGGGACAACGGTCGGCGCATAGGTGTCCACCTCGGCTCCGAGCGGGCTGCCATCCAGAAACGCCTGTATCCGGGCATAATCCCATGATTTGGTGTATTTGACGACGAACTCGCGAGTCCCTGATTGCGGAATCTCAATCGCAACATCGATCCAGGAATTGAGATTGCAGGGCATGACCCAGAACTGGTGTCCGCCTGAGTAGCTCTCTCCCAGATCCTGCCCTTGGTAATTGCAATCCTGCCGGCCAATCACCCCGGCCCAGATGCCCTCCATCGTTCCAGGCCCCAGCAGGCACGGCTCCCAGCGGAAGTAATCCAGCCCCACCTTCCAACCGGTTGAGAGGGGATTTCTGCCCACCACACGGATCTCAATCTCCGTGGCACCGGAGGGGACAGATCCCAGCGGCAGGATGGATGGCCCCGGGGCGGCAGCGGCGGCATGGAGATCGAACTGTGGCCCGATTGCCTTGCCTCCCACAAACCCCTGTATGATCGCTGCATCAGGTCCGACGAGTGGGCGCACACCCAGCACATACGGCAGCGCGGGGCGCTTGCCGGGCTTCAAAACAGCCCCCTGCCCGGCCTTTGTGGGCAGAAACTCCAGGAACCTCCCGGCACTGACTCCCTGGACCGGATCACCCACCTTGGGCAACGGCGCATCGCCCGTGGTCCCAACCACAGCCACATCCTCCGCTTCGATCGCATCAGCCACGCGCTTTGCAGGCTGCAATTGAAGGCAATCAAAAATGGCCTCACCCGCCTTCAGGGCAACAAGACGGACCGGGTGGTCACCTTTTGCAAGAACGACTCCCTGAAGTTCGATCTCCTGCAGGGATGGCCGCCCCACGACCGGCAGCACCTTTCCGGCAATCTCCAGCGACAATTCCGCCACACCGGTCAGTGGTGCCATGTGAATGCGCGGGTGATAGACACCATTCGATTGGACGGACAGAGTGAACGCCGCCAGGGTTGCACCCGCCTCCACCCTGCCAAACGCCACGGCCTGCTCCCGGTCGTATTCATACGGACACAGTGCATCCGTCACAATCCTCCCCTTGCCATGCTTCACGGAATCGGCAAGAAGCACTTCCGCCTGCCGGGCGAAGGTGATCCCCCGGCCATACGTGCGAATGTTCTCACGGGTGATCGGTGAAAAGACTCCCGGGTCATATTCCATCTTCACAGGCACCGCCGCAGGATCGCTCCCCCCGGTGAACCGGACCCCTTTGAGCTTTTCAAACGGCGGCGTCACCTCGGTTTGATACCAGAATGCGGTGGAACTATAATCGTATTGACCGGTCGGCCCCTGCCCGTTTGGTCCATAGTTTTCAATCGTCATCCGCATCCGCTTGCTGAACGGGATGACGTCCATGAAGTGCCACCGGTAGTTGGCGGTCCTGTGCCCGGTCTGGTATGATGCCCCGAAGCTTGGCCCTGAGAGGTAGCGGATGCCCCAGGCATCCCCGAAGTAGTCCTCCGAACCCGTCCCGATGTAGGGCGGGAAATCGTCGTCATCCACCCACACCATCTCGTCCCCCTCGCCCCACCACCCATCGAGCGGATGGTCTATCGGCATCGAGACTCCCACAAAGTGCCCCCTGCCCGCTGTCTCCAGAAACGCATAATCGAACCGCACCAGATCACGCGCATGCCGCCATCTTGCATAAAAATAGGTCGAATCCTCTGGCAACCGTTCCCGGGGTGCCCACTCGATTTCAAACTCGACCGTGGCTGGAGCCTCAAGAAAACTTTGGATGGCCAGCGTTGCCGACTTCCTGAACGGCATCGGGAAATACTGGTAGGCCTGCCCATCCCTGCAGCCCGCTGGCACAGAACCATATTCGACGGCCTGCCAGTCAAACCCGAAGAAAGGCCCGAGCGGGGTGAGCACCTGGGGCCACTTCGCATTGTCCCAGACTCCTTTCAACACCAGCTTCCGCCACGCGTAGCGCTGATCGGAAATGACCCGCGCACGGATCGCCCGAATCACCCCCGTCTCCCGCAGGTTGCACAGCTCCACCACCTTGCCCGGCGCGATCGTCACCGTCTTGTGAATCGTCTTCTGCCCCGCCATCTGCGGCTTGGGATCCCGGCCGGGATGGGACCACGCATCCACTGCCGCATCCAGCGCAGCCTGCTCCTCCGGAGACAGGGGCAGGTGGAAACTGGACACAACCTGATCCTTCGGGAGGGTTACATAATTGAAGTGATAATATTGTGCGTGCGCCTTGTCGGCTGTGATTCTGATGTGTTTTGCAAACGGTATCGGCAGGTAACAGTCCGAGGCGGATTGCGGCCCATCCCGGCGATAAACCAGCGGTTTGACGAACGGCGCCAGTTTGCCATCGAACAGATCCGGGAAGCTCCAGGAATAGCTCGGCGTCTGCGCCCCATCCAGATAGATATGGATCGTCCCCATGGGATTCGCCGACCAGATCCGGTAGATCACGCCCGGGCCATCCAGGTCCATCATCACAGCCTCGCCACCCTGCTTTTCGTCCAAATAGTGGCCTGCATCGCCGTTGGCTCCCCAGACGGTGTGTGAAACCCGGTCCCAACTCGAAAACAGACCGCCCCTGCACCCGTCCTGCAGCGTCCCAAGACGGTCCAGATCGGTGAGTTGGTGCAGAATATCCACATAGGTCAAAGGCCTCACCGCCTCAGCCGCGCTCATAATGGCGGCCCCGCCAACCATCGTCGCCAGCACAACACCACAGGCACGGATTGCCCCCAGTTTCAGGCTTACCCGCCCCATCATCCTCATCGCGCGTCGCGCCATACCAAACATCCGATTTGTTCTCATGCTTGATTCCCTTAATTCAATTTTTCTCAGGCTTGTCTGCGGCCCAACATGCCACCCTCCCGCCTGACTGTCTGCACTATTTTTTCCGATCTCAACAACACGAAATCTTCATCAGCTCGGCCTACCCATGAACGATGAAGCCCTCCTCACGGACCCCTGACTTGGGAAACAGGTCAACGCCCGAACGGTCCAACCCCATACATTCCCATCCGTGGTTCGACTCTCCCCTCCCATTTCGTGCCTTTCGTGTATTTCGTGGTTAAAATCCGGTTCCCTATCCCGTTCAACGAAGAAGGCCGGAAGCAGCTTTCGCCACTTCCGGCCCAGGTGTTTTGTTTTGCTGCCAACCCCCCTCCTAAGCAGGGTTGGAGATTCTTCTACTCTGCCACCGCGCGGTAGAACCGCTGCGGCATGCCCTTGGCATGGGTGTCCAGGACTTCAATGGTGCCATCCGGGTTCGCAACCGCGCTCCCCACCACGCTCCATTGGAACATGTTCCCGGTCGCCTCGATCCGGTAAACCTTCCCGGCCTCACCCACTAGGTGGACCATCATGCCGTCCACTGAGTTATTCAGTGTCAGTGTGCCCGAGAGGCCGACGTTGATCGTCATCACCCCGACAGCCTCGCCTCCTCGGCCATCGGCAATCAGGTAGGCGAACAGGTCCGCCCCGCGATAACCGACCGGCGCGCGGTAGATCAG